>DVME01000041.1 GCA_018715175.1 Candidatus Limiplasma stercoravium | reverse complement strand
GGAAACCTTGCTGCGCAAGGCTTCCGAATCCACCGCACATGTCGCTGGATTCGGAATACCCTTCGGAGGGCTGCGGCCCTCCGAACCTCCCAGAAGGTTTTTTGACAGTCTGAGCGCCCCGGCCGTTGGGTCGGGGCGCAAAACGTATGGGGTGAGGCGTCATTCACCTTGGGACGCAGTATCGGTGGTGGCGGTATCGTCCGTCGTGGCGGTATCGGTCGTGGCGGTATCGTCGGTTGTAGCGGCAGCAGCCTCGGTCTGCGCGTTTTCAATTTCTTCCATGGTGGGGATGGCGCCGGTGTAGACCACGTTCGCATCCTGAATCCATTGCTCAAGCGTGGCATAGTACAGCTCGCTCTTCTGGCTTTCCAGGAGGCTCTGACGCTTGGCCTCGCGCTGCTCGTCCGTCATTTCGATGGGGCCGGCGGGCACGTCGCCGATGTATTTGACAATGTGAACGCCGTATTCCGAAAGGAACGGGGCGGACACATCGCCAATCTGATCCACGCTGAAAGCCGCGTCCACAAAGCCCTGTACGTAGTTGGTGGAAGCGCTGCTCACCTCGTAGCCGCTGGTCATGTAGGGCTCGGACAGCATGCCGGCATCGGTGGGGCTGCCGTCGGCTTTGACGGCGTAGGTGGCGATTAGCTCGTCAAAATCCACGCCCTCGGCGATCTTTTGATTGATTTCGTCAATCGTGTCCGCCAGGGAGTTGAGAATGGCGGCTTTGGCTTCGTTGACCTGCGCCTCGGTTACGGGCTCGGCGGTTTCGTCGGTTTCCGATTCCTGGGTCATCTGCTCTTCATAGCGGGCCTGCAGGTCGGTGTAGGCGTTCATCAGCTCGCTGTCCACTTCCAACAGAATGTGCTTGACGGCGCGGAACCCCTCGGGGCGGTACCACGCATGATCCAACGAGCTCACATTGCCGTAGTAAGCGGCATAGAGCGCCATTTGATCCACATAGCTGTTGTACTCCACGTAGGCGACGATGTCGTTTTCGTACAGTTCCTTGTCAGCAGCCACCAGCGCCTGGTACGCGGCCTACACGTCTTCGTCTGTGACCACCACGTCCTGAAGCATCATTTGCTCCACCTTGTTAAAAATCGCATAGCGGACATAGTTGGTACGAAGAATCTCTAGCGAGTACCCCGCGTCGTTGTAGTACGCTTCCGCCTCGGCCAAGGCAGCGGTGCGCTCTTCCTGGGGCGCGTCGGAGGTCATATCGCTGTAATAGTAGCTCAGGTAGCTTTGCAGGGCGGAATCCCAGTCTGCGTCGGCAGTAGCTTGCGCCGACGCGATTTCCTCTTCCGTCAGCTGATCCAAGCCAAATTCTTTGGCCTTTTGCATCATCACGGTTTCGGTTACGATGTTATCCAGCGCCACGGCGCGGAAGAGGTCGATGTTGCTCTGCTGCGTCATGTCGTAATAGGCGCCGTAGCTGGCAACGTAACCGTTGTAGCTGTTTTGGATGTCGGCCCAGGTAATGCTGTCCTCGCCGACGGTGGCCAGCAGGGTATCCGAGGCCAGCTCGGTGGTCTGCGCCAGGGCGGACGTGCCCAATAGCATACAGGCGCACAGCAGGAGAGATACGAGTTTTTGCTTTTTGGTCATGGCTTCAACGTTCCTTTCACCGGGATTGCGCGGCTGGCTACCCCGTGGTTTTTCTGGGAAGCGCGGCGGCGAATACAAGGTTATTATGACACACAACGCGCTTGGACGCAAGGAATTTTTCTGTCTCATACAGAATGTTACAGCCGGCGGCTCAAACGGGAGGGGAGAAGGGCGCATGGAAATCGAAATCCGAAAATCGGCTCGGGAGCTGACGTTGATCCAAGACGGCAAGGAAGCGTACCGCTGCCGCGTAGGGCTGGGGCCCAACGCGAAAGGGCCCAAGCAAAAAAGCGGCGACGGACGGACGCCCGAGGGAACGTACCGCATCTGCCTGGTTAAGGAGCCCGGCAAGTATGGCCGCAGCTTGGGGCTGAGCTATCCCGGCGAGCACGACGCCCGGGCCGGCTTTTTGCGCGGCGATATCGACCGCGCGACGCTGGAAGCCATCCTGCTGGCCCATGCGCAAAAGCGCCGGCCTCCGTGGGGCACGGCGCTGGGCGGCGAAATCTACCTGCACGAGGGCGGATCCGCTACGGACTGGACCCAGGGCTGCGTGGCGCTGGATGCGGCCGATATGGACGTCATTTTTCCGTGCTGGCCTCAGATTGAGCGTGTGGTCTTGCGGCCTTAGGAGGGCGAAGCGCAAAAGTAGGCCGCGGGGTAGCGCTCGCGCAGGGCTTGCTCGTCGACCTTGTAGCGGCTCAAATGCGTTTCCAGGAGGCGGCGGGCCAGGGGCGCGTCGCGGGCCGAAATTGCCTGCGCAATGGCGCGGTGGTCTGCCACGGTCTTGTTGTCGCGCACGGCGGAAAGGCTCATGTTGCGCACCCTGTCAAAGTGTATGGTGAACCCTTCGAGCATGCGGAAGGTCTGCTCTTTGCGCGCCATGAGAAAAATCAGGCGGTGAAACTCGTTGTCCAGCGTCCAGAGCTTTTCGGAGGCGCCGCGGGAGAGGCAGTATTCCTGGAGGACGACGTTTTGCGTCAGCTCCTGCACTTCCCCGGGCGATGCCTGCGCGCAGGCCAGCTCCGCTACGGCGCATTCCAACACGCCGCGCAGGAAGCGCGCTTCCTCCACCAAATTATAGTCGATGAGGGAGACCGTGCTGCAGCGCTGTGGATGAACCTGTACCAGCCGCACCTTGGCCAGCGCCATCAGCGCCTCGCGCACCGGCGTGCGCGACAGGCCCAGCTGCGCGGCCAGCTCGTTTTCGCTCATTTTCTGTCCGGGCGCCAACCCCAGGTGGATAATGTTGTGCGTGAGGACGCGCAAGGCATAGTCGCGTCCCGTTTCCCGCGCTTCCCGCGCCAAAACGTTCATGACGGCGCGAGAAAATGGCGCAGCGCCGCGCGCACCGCGCCCGGGCCTTGAAGCATGTAGGCAAACATCTCCTCCACCTTGCGCGCCAACCCCGCTTCCACGAGGCTTACGCCAAAGAGAGCGTCGTTGCGTAAAAGGGCGTCCAGCTTTCCGCGCGCGCTCGCGGGATCGCCCAAGCGCACGCCCGAGAGCGCCGCCTCAAGAGGCTCCAGCATGGGATCGGCGCTGACGGGCATGGGAAGGCCCTGATCGTCAATGCCCAGAAGATAGCGCAGCCAGCCGGCCAGCGCCAAAGGGATCGCCGTCAGGCCGGCGGCGTCCAGATCCGGCCGGGCCATGTAGCTTTTGAGGGTTTCGCCGAAACGAATGGGGATTTTCTGGCTGGTGTCCGTGGCGATGCGCTGAGGCGTGTCCGGCAGAAAGGGATTGGGCAGCCGCTCGTCGATGACCTCGCGCAAAAACGCCTCGGGTTGAAGAATGCCCGGATTCACCACCACCGGCAGCCCTTCCACAGCGCCGATGCGCTCCACCAGACGCTTGAGATCCGGATCCTGCATTTCCGCGCTGATGGTGGGATACCCCAGCAAACAGCCGTACACGGCCAGCGCCGTATGCAGCGGATTGAGGCAGGTGGTCACCTTCATGCGTTCGCTGCGGTTGACGGTATCGCGGTCGGTCATATACACCCCCGCCCGCTCCAGCGGCGGCCGCCCGTTGGGAAAGCGATCCTCCACCACCAGGTATTGCGGCGCTTCGGCGTTGACGAACGGGGCGATGTACGTGCCCCTGGCGGTCGTCACCGGCTGCGTATCCTCCACGCCCAGCGCCTGCAAGCGTTCGCGGACGGCTTCGGACGGACGCGGCGTGATTTTGTCGATCATGCTCCAGGGAAAGGACACGCGGGTTTCGTCCTCCAGGTAATCGACAAACGCGTCGGATACAAAACCGCTTTGACGCCAGGCCCGCGCGAGGGTCAATACGCCTTGGCGCAGCTTTTCCCCGTTGCGGCTGCAATTGTCCAGGCTGAGCAATGCTATGGGCCGCGCCCCGGCCTCAAAGCGCTTAAGGAGCAGCGACGCCACAATGCCCATGGCGTGCCGCGTGCCCTCAGGCCCTCGGCGCACGTCGCTTTCGGCGGCGGGCAGCCAGCCGCCGTTTAGATCGCGCAGCGCGTAGCCCTTTTCAGTAATGGTAAAGCTCGCCAGCTGGAGGCTTGGGCTTTCAAACGCGGCGCACAATGCCTGCCAATCCTGCGCAAAATCTCGGCTGGCCTTGAGTCCGCGCGCGATGGAGGCAATCACCTCCAGGTCGGTTTCTCCGCTGGAGCGCAGCGTGGCCATGAGCGCAAGGGCGTCATGCGGGGCATAGATGCGGTCGATGATGTCAAAGTCGAAGGTTTCAGCGGCCACAAGACCCGCGGTTTGCAGCCCTTGGTTCAGCAGGCGCTGTTGCAGCGCCGCAATGAAGCCGCGAAACAGATTGCCCGCGCCAAAATGAACCCAAACGGGCGCTTGGGCGCAGGCCAGGCGCGCGGCGGATCGGTCAAAGGAGGGAAGGCGGATTCCCGCCTGGCGCCACAGCGCGGCGCTGCGCAACCCTTCGTCCGTCAGTTTCATGGGCGCGGCTCCTTTCCTTCGGGGGAATCGCTCATGCGGCAGATGGCTTCCCATAAGCCGTTGAGATACGTCGCGCCCAAGGCGCGGTCATAAAGCCCGTAGCCGGGCCGCCCGTGCTCGTCCCAAATCATCCGGCCGTGATCCGGGCGCACGTAGACATCCGGGCAGGTGTCGTGTATGGCCTTCATGATGGCAAACATGTCCAAATCTCCGTCGGCGCTGAGGTGGCTGGCCTCGCGGAAACGCCGCGGCCCCAGGAACTTGATGTTGCGCACGTGCATGGCGCCAATGCGGTTTTGTTCGCCATAGCGACGCACCAGGGCGGGAACGTCGTTGGCCGGGTTGGAGCCCAGGGAACCCGTGCAAAGGCACAGGGTGTTGCAGGGGGAGTCATGCAGGGCCAGCATTTGGTCAAAGTCCTCGCCGCTGTGGGCGATGCGCGGCAGGCCGAAAATGGGCCATGCCGGGTCGTCGGGATGACAGGCCATCTTGATCCCCAGCTCTTCGCATACGGGGATGACGGCATCCAGAAAGTATTTGTGATTGAGCCGAAGCTGCTGAGGCGTCATACCCTTGTAGCGCTCAAGCGTGGTTTCCAGCTCGGCCAGGCGCGCGGGTTCCCAGCCGGGAAGCGTGAAGCCGTGGGAATCCTCGGCGGTTTTGCGCACAATCTCCAGCGGCCCCATTTGGCCCAGATCGCGTTCGTCGAAGTAGAGGCTGTTGGAGCCGTCCTCGGGAATCAGCCGCGCCAGGTCGGTGCGCAGCCAGTCAAAGACGGGCATAAAGTTGTAGACCACTACCTTCACCCCAAAGGCGGCCAGGTTGCGCAAGGTGGCGAGATAGTTGTCGATGTAGCGGTCACGGGTGGGCAGGCCGATTTTGATATCTTCGTGGACGTTGACGCTTTCAATGACCTCACAGGCCAGGCCCGCCTGATGCACCTGGTCGATGTAGTCGCGGATTTCCTCCACGGGCCAGACCTCTCCGGCAGCCTTGTCGTCCAAAAGCCCCATCAGGCCGGTCATTCCGGGAATCTGGCGGACATACTTGAGCGGAATCGGGTCGCTTTTGGAGCCGTACCAGCGAAACGTCATTTTCATTGCGCGCATCCTCCTTTGCTGTGTGAAAGCAGTATAACATTTGGAAAACAAAATGTCTACTAGTATACAAGATAAAAAACAGGCCGCCCTCCCCGGAGGGACGCCTTTAGCGCGCCGTCTCCGTACCGTAGGGCTTCAGCCGGAAGAAGAAGGGCGGATGATGCAGCGTACACAGGATGCAGTCGCCCGTGGGAAGGGTGGTGAGGTCTTCGTCGGAAATCACATATTCGTCCACCACCTGCTCCACCATCCCACGCTGCACGGTGGAACGGTAGGTTTCCACAACGCGGTGACGCCCGTAAAGGCTTTTGACATAGTCGCGGCTGGGGCGATCCAGCAGCTGAAAGGCCGCCGTCGTGCCCACCGCGCTGCGCATGGAGGCGGCGGCCGCCGCGTAACGCGCCTCCAGCCCGCCCATGCCCGTAAAGCTGAGAATCAAGCGCAGGCCGCTGTCGCGGCCCAGGCGCAGCGCGTCCTCCAAATGCGCCAACGCCGGCAACACGCTCACGTCGTCCAGCAGCATGTACAGGTTGCCCGGCCGCTCCCGGCGCGCAAGCGCTTCCGTGAGGCACAGGTCCAACAGCGCGGCGAAAACAGGGCGCGTCAGAGCGCCGCGCACGGGATCGTAACAAATAAAAATCACGCGCCCTGCGCGCTGCCGCACCAGCTTGCGCATGCTAAGCCTGCCCTCGAGGGCAAACCGACCGCTGAGCAGCTCACGGGCGGATTGCTGCAGGGTGGCCACAACGCCTTGCGCGCGGTCGCCGTCGCCCAGGTAGCCCGCGAAGGCACGGAATTCCGGCATGCCGTTGAGCAGGCGCACCATGGTATCCAGGTCAAAGCCGTCAATCAGCTCCCGAAGCGCCCGGTTGGAGCGCAGGGAATCGTCCTTTTGTCGGCACAGAAAAACCATCAGCGCCAGCGTCAGATCGCGCGCGGCGGTCGGGGAGAAGGGATGCGCCGAAGCCTCGATGCGCTCCCTGAAAAGCGTCTCGCAAAGCGCCGTGGCGTCCTCCACCACGCGCTGTTCGTCGCTAAGCTCTTCAAACAGGTTCCAGGCGTCCTCGCCTTCGGGCCCGCAGGCGCGATCGTCGTCGGAAAGCGTGACATCCCCTTTTTGCCACAGCGTTCGATGCATGACGCCCGTGGGATCGAAAATCACCAAGGCGTCCTCCTGGGTCAGGTTGGCGCGAAGATTGCGGGCCAAATGCATCAGCAGGTTCGTCTTGCCGGTTCCGGCGCTGCCCAAGAGTAGCATGTGCCGTTCAAGCATGCTTTGACCGACCGGCAGATACGCGCTGCGCCCCATGCCGTCCGTGACGGCCAGAGAAAACAACGCATCCGGATCCCGAAACGGAATCTCACGCGAAAGGGTCAGTCCTTTGAGAACATTGGCTTGCGGCATGTGCATTCCTCCTGGATGTCAGTCCTCGTCGTGCTTCAAAAGCTCTGTCATTTTCGGGAATTGAGATTTGCCTTGCGGGTTGAGAACCTCCATGGTCAGCCGCTTGGCCGCGGCCTCAGACGGGCAGGCCGCGGCTTCCAACGCGGCAAACATATCCATCTGCTCGCAGCGCGGAAGGCTTTGCCCGGTGGTAAACCCCGGGGCTTTGGGGCGCCTGGCGCTGACGATGGGACAGGGCGAAAAGCGCCTCCGCGGGCGCTCGAATGGCGCCTGAGCGGTTTGGGACTCGGCGGCGGTCGGAGCTTCCTCGGCCTGCGCCTCAACGGGCGGCGTTTGCGGAGGTTCGCGCAGCGCAAGCGCCTCCGCATCCGCCGTGCAGACCCGGCCGCGCATGGCGTAGCCGCACTCCACGCTCGCTTCGCGCAAGGCATCCGGCATAAAAGGCGCTTCTCCTTGAGAAAGCGGCGCGGACGCGCGGCGCAGATAGTCGATATCAGCGTCATAGCCGTTGGCCTGCGCCCGCTCCAGACCCGAGCGGTCGCGCGCCAGAAGGGTTTCGCACCGCTCCACACACGCATCCAGCGCTTCCCGGGCCTCTCGGTAGCCGCATTGCGTGGGATCCAGCTGGCCAAGCGCGCTCTTTCGGCGGTACAGCGCGTCAAGGAGCAGACCCTTTTGCTCCTGCCGCTCGGCCTGGCGCAGCATGCGATGATAGCGGTCGGGCCCTACGCGGGTGTTGACGCAGGCCAGGCGCACGTTTTCCTGCGCCATGCGGCCCGAGCGCAGGCATTCTCGGCTGTCAGGCAGATAAACCAGCTTGCCAACCATGCCCATGGGCCCCACGCCGCTGCCGTAGGCCGGGTTGTTGAGAACATCGGCGGCCAGGGGCTTAAGGTTGCGGTCGCGCACCACCGCCACGCGCACGCGGTCAGGATACAGGCCGCCGCCTGTTTCGGGATCGTATGCCGGGGCAATCTGAAACCCTTCGCACAGCGCGCGAACATCCAACGTCATGCCGCGCTTGTCCACATAGGCGCAGGCATCCTGGTAGGGAATCCAGAAATCGCTTTGGAATTCCTCGTCCGTGGAATAGAACACCTGTAACAGACGGGCCGTGGTGCGGGAGAGGGAAGAATCTTCAAACAGGTCGCAGGCGCGGGAAAACGGCACATACTGTGGAATGCGCTGCGCGTGCTGCGCTGTTTGGGTATACAGGTCACGGCGCAGACCTTGGGGATCCTGCAGGATGGAAAGCTCCTGCATGGCCTGGCTCAGCTGCTTTTGCAGGACGCACACGGACTTGAGGTTGTTTTGCGCCAGGTAATCCAGCTCGAAGCGGACGGGGTCGTAGCGCTCGCCCGAACGCATGCGCGCTTTCATGTAGGCCACGAAGCGCTCGCAGCGGGCGGTCACGCGCATCTGGCGCTCGACGGCCAGCAATACGCCGCCGCCTCGAGGAAACAGGCTTTCGGGCACGGCCACAGCCTGATGGCCTCCGCCGATGAGGTGCAGCGCCAGCTTTTCTCCCAAAAAAGGACGGTATTGCGGGAAGCTTTCAGCCCAGGCTTCGTCCACCGTGACCACACCGCCCGCGCGGAACCGGCCTTCGCGGTCGATGTTACGGCGGCGGTTGTCGCCGACGTACAAATCGGGCCGCTCCTCGAAGAGCTTGCGGTGATACTCGGCGCTGTCCGTGGAAAAGCCCTGGGCAGAAACCTTTCGCGTGCCGTTGGGCGTGCCGTAGCTCATGTTTTGTACCAATTCCATGGGAAACAGGGGCAAAAAAGCGCAAAAGCGCTCCGGCATGGGCGGCTGTGCAAAAGCGCGCCGCGCCGCGGCCCAGAGCGCCTCTTCATCGAGGCCCGCATAGCTGACGATGCCCGTCTGCCGCGTGGTCAGCCGCATTGGTCCTCCTCCTTTCGGGCATGGCGTCAAAGGTCATAGACGAATTGCAGCTTGGGAAGAAGCCGATCCACCGCCAGGTTAAGGTAAAAGGGGTCGGCCTCAGCGTCGGCATGGAGCACAAAAGCCTGCCCATCCGAGGCGCGAAGACACAAAAGCAGGGGTTCGGCGTCGTCGCAGGTGGCCGCCATGCAAAACGCCAGCGGCAAGGCAGAATGCTCCCGCTGATAGAGCACCGCTTCCTCAAAGGCCCGGCTGGGCGGGGAAAGCTCGGTGTTGCGGTAGGTCTCAAACGCACGCCGGTACAGGAAGCTCAAGGGGCTGTTGAGATGCGCCACAGGCAGGAAAAAGCGAATCTCCAAGAATTGGCACATCGAAAGGTACGCGATGATGCTTTCATGAAACAGCTTGGCTTTGGGGCCCAGGGGCGGTTGATCGTCGGGCCAGGCGACCGGCTGCCAAAAGGCGTACCCAGGACGCTGGCAGCCGGGCAAAACAAGCGCCTCGTCCATGGGCGTGCGCAGGTAGGTCATGGGGCGGCGGCCCGTTTCCCGAATGGCGGATTGCTGAAAGCGAATGAGCATATCGCGCATGATGGGCGCGAGGTTGGTCTGCATGTCGGTTGGCCTCCCGGAAGAATCGCGGTCAGGCGTCAAGGGCGTAGCGAATGCGGGCCTCGACGCTGCCAGTATAAGGATCAGTCACAACGAGCACCTCGCCAAAGGCGCAGCGAATGCGCACGCATTCCTGCGTATCCGGACAAGGGTCTTTGAAGCGTAGGCAGGAAAACAAAAACGCGCGCTGCGCCGCGCCTGGGACGGCCTGACCGTCCACCGCGCATACGCTGAGGCGCACCTCGCTGAGCAAGCCTTGGCGCGTCAGGCACAACGGCGCGATGATGCCGCCGGACACTTCTTTTTTGCCCATGGGCATCAGACGGTCGCCATCGCCCAGGGACATGCCGGCGGACAGCCTCAGCCCGCCGGGAAAGCTCAGCTCGCCGGTCAAGGGATCCAAAATGGTCATGGCGGCGCTCCTTTGGTGGGCCCGGCACCAGGGGCCAGGCGCGTTGGACAGGCCGGAAAAGCAGGGGCTTTTCCGGCCTATGGGTCAATCATTGCTGCGAATGGTAATTTGCACGCCGGTGGAGGCGGGTTCCTCGTCCACATCGCCGGACGGTTCGTCCGCGGTTTCCTCCACGGGCAGGGTTTCCTCGCCGCGGGAGGCGGCCAGGTCGTTGAACTCCTCCACGGTGATGGCGTCGCGGGCGAGGTTTTCGGCGTCAATGACGGACTTGCGCTTGATGGTGGTGCAGGTAGAGCATGGGGTAAGATCGGCGTAGTCGCCGCTGTCCAGCTCGGCATAGGGGAAGCCGGTCAAGGGCAGGTACTTGTCGCGTACGCTGGAGCAGTTGGCGTCGGAGTGATAGTACTGCCCGCCTTCCGGGTTGTAGTAAAGGGTCAGGTTGTCGTCCGGGTATTCCATCTTGCGGCCGCGATCGTCCCAGACGAGCACCTTGGTGTTCATTTTCAGGTTGTCCCACAGCCACTGGGCGTTGAGCCCCTCCGGGCTTTTGATGCGGGCGGTGCGCACGCAGCCGTGGCTGGCGCGCTGGCCCAGCAGCGCTTCCCAGCGCGAATAGCTTTTGGAGCCGTCGGCGCGCACATTGTGCGGCACTTCGTGAATCATGTCGCCGCCGTTGAAGCGGATAGCCAGGTCGCAGTACATGCCTTCGCTGTCAAAGCCGCCCACCCAGCTGCAAATGAGGTATTCGCCCGCGGCGGTTTCGTTGTAGGGCTGTTCGTCGTTGGGAAGCCCCGTGGATACGGCCACGCTGGACCACAGCTTGCCGTCGATGTACACGTACAGGCGCTGGGTGAGCTTGTCGATGATGATGCCGTACTTATTGTTGGGGGTGACTTCCTTGAGGAGGCTGGTCTTGACATAGCCGCGGATAAGGCGGTTATAGTAGTCCAGCCCTTCGATGAGCGTCCAGCCGTCCTCGTCCTCGCCCAGCACGTGCACGGCGGCGCTGGCGCCGTTGATGAAACCGCCCAGCTTGTCCTCGTTGACGCGTTCGCCGTTGGGCGTTACCAGCGGATAAACGCTTTCGCGCTGATCCACGTCCAAAACGGTGATGGGCTTCATCAGCAGTTCCCAGCAGGCTTCCTCATTGGTAACGTCGTAATGAAAGTCCTCGCCAAACCAGACCTCGCCGGTTTCAAAGCCTTCCAGCCATTCCTCCACGGTTTTGGCGCCGGCGGCCAAGGGAACGGCGAAGAATACGACACTCAGGAATGCAACGACGATCCTTTGATACGTCCGAGACATAGGCGGCCTCCTTAGCGGTTCTTTTCGCGCAGCTCAACGCGACGGATTTTTCCGGAAATGGTTTTGGGCAGTTCGCTCACAAACTCGATGATGCGGGGATATTTGTAGGGAGCGGTGGTTTTTTTGACGTGCTCCTGCAGCTCTTTTTTGAGCGCGTCGCCGGCTTCCCAGCCAGGCTTGAGGACGATGGTGGCCTTGACCACTTGGCCGCGCAGCTCGTCGGGCGCGGCGGTAATGGCGGTTTCCAGCACGGCGGGGTGCTCCAAAAGCGCGCTTTCAACCTCGAAGGGCCCGATGCGGTAGCCGCTGGACTTGATAACGTCGTCGGCGCGGCCCACGTACCAGTAGTAGCCCCACTCATCGCGCCAGGCGACATCGCCGGTGTGGTAAATGCCGTTGTCCCACACGGTGCGGGTGAGCGCCGGGTCGTCGTAATAGCCGCAGAACATGCCGATGGGCGGCTCGCCGTCGTCGGTGCGGATGACGATTTCGCCGGTAACGCCGGGCGGACAGCTTTCGCCGCGCTCGTTGACGAGATCCACGTCAAAAATGGGGCTGGGCTTGCCCATGCTGCCCGGGCAGGATTTCATAAAGGGGAAGGTGGCCAGCGTAACGACCAGCTCTGTTTGGCCGAAGGCTTCCAGAAGCGGGATGTGCGTGCGCTTGAACCATTCCGCGGCCATATCGGGGTTGAGCGGCTCGCCCGCCACGGCGCAATGTCTCAGGCTGCTCAGATCATAACCGGCAAAGTTCTCCTGCAGAAGGTAGCGGTACATGGTGGGCGGCGCGCAAAAGCTGGTCACATGGTGTTCTGAGATTTGGCGCAGAATGTCGCGGGCGATGAAGCGCTCAAAATCGTACACAAACACCGCGCTGCCCGTGAGCCATTGGCCGTACAGCTTGCCCCAGACGCTCTTGGCCCAGCCGGTTTCCGAAATGGTGAAGTGCAGGCCGCCGTCTTCGCATTGCTGCCAGTACAGGCTGGTCACGATGTGGCCCAAGGGATAGTAGTGGTCGTGGGTGACCATCTTGGGCATGCCGGTGGTGCCGCTGGTGAAGTAAAGCAGCAAAAGGTCGTGATTGTGGGCATAGGCGTCGCCCTGCGGCTTTTGCCACACGTCGCTTTGCCGGGCGACTTCTTCTTCGTAGCTGTGAAAACCTTCGCGGCGGCCCTTGAGCACCATGGCGCAGCGCAGGCTATCGCATTTTTGCAGCGCGGTTTCGGCGCTTTTGAGTACGCCTTCGTCGCGGTGGGAAATGACGATGGTTTGAATTTTCGCGGCGTCCACGCGGTAGAGGACGTCCTTTTCGGTCAGAAGGTGCGTGGCGGGCACGGCCACGGCGCCAATTTTGTGCAGCGCCATCAGGATGGGCCAGAATTCCAGGTGGCGGCGCAGGATGAGCATGACCTTTTCGCCTTTTTTGACGCCCAGAGAGGCGAAAAGATTGGCCGCGCGGTCGCTGTCGCGCTTGAGCTGCCCAAAGGTATAACGAATGCAGGCGCCGGTTTCATCCGTCCAAAGCACAGCCAGGCGGTCAGGCTCCTCCTGGGCGATGCGGTCGGCCACGTCGTAGGCAAAATTAAAACTCGCCGGGCGGGTGATGCGAAACTTCTTGTTAAAGTCGTCGTAGGTGGCATACTGCGTGGGGCAGTTGAGGTATTGCAGGTACAGCGGTTTCATCAGGCTTTGGCTCCTTCCTTAACGACCACGGCGATAAAGCGGCAGTCTCCCTCGATAGCGTACATGACATGGGGCAAGGAGCTGTCGTAATAAATGCTGTCGCCGGGTTGAAGGTAAAGCTCGTTGCCGCCCAGCACAATCTTGAGCGTGCCTTCCAGCACGTAGTCAAATTCCTGTCCTTCATGGCTGTGAGCCTGTTTTTCAACGCCGGGCTCGTCCTGGCGCACGGTGACGATAAAGGGCTCGGCCAGCTTGTCGCGGAAGTTGTAAGCCAGGTGATGGTACTCGTACTGCCTGCGGCGGTTAAAGCTCAGCCCCTGGCCTCGCCGGGTGAGTATGTAGCCGTGCAGCTTGGGGCTTTCGCCCGTGAGCAGGTCGCTGATGTCCACGCCGAGCACTTCGGCGATGTTAAAGAGGTGCGAAAAGGAAAAATCGCGTGAGCCGGTTTCGTACGCCGCGTACTCGGAAAGCTCAATGCCGGCGCGCTGCGCAACCTCCTCCTGACTCAGGCCCGCGATGTCCCGCAGATCCCGGATGCGCATGGCAATCAGGCGGATTTGCTCGCCGTTTTCCATCGTCATGGGTGTAAACCTCCTCTTCGTCGCGCCCCATGGCACGACAGGCTTGAAATATTGAACATACATAGAAAGAATAGCATGTATCGCAGAGAAGTGTCAAGCCGTGACAAAGGTTTTGCCCAAGACGCGAATGTAAAAAAGTTTTGAACCCGGGCTTGACAAATAGGGGAAACAGAGTATAATTAACGTTGCTGACCGGCGCGAGAGCGCTAACGCGGCACGAGCACCATTAGCTCAGTTGGTAGAGCACCTGACTCTTAATCAGGGTGTCCAGGGTTCGAGTCCCTGATGGTGTACCAAAAAGCCCTACCGTCCGTGAAGGACGGTGGGGCTTTGCACATTCTATCGGAAAATAAAAATCACAACCGTCTCATTGCATCAATCGCAGCCTCGCGCTACAATAGTAGACGGAGGCGGATGCTGGTGGCCAACGAGGAGCGGAAGGATTTCAATGCGATGCTGCATAAGCCGGTTGAAATGCCCAGGGTACAGATTCTTACGGATCGAGCGTCTATTCAAAAGTATGGCGGCGAGAAGATGCTTCTGGCGCCGCCCTTGGCCTATGACGCAATTATGAAAACCATTCCTTGGGGGAGCGTTACGACGGTGGGCGCGATCAGAGCATATCTGGCTCAAAAATACGACGCTGATTTTACCGACCCCATCACCGCCGGAATCTTTGTCTCCCTGGCGGCCTGGGCCAGCCATCAGCGCTCCGACGATCAAACCCCTTACTGGCGCGTTCTCAAAGCCAACGGCGAGCTCAATGCCAAATATCCGGGCGGCGTGACGGCCCAGAAGGAAAGGCTGGAGGCGGAAGGGCATACCGTTGTGCAAAAGGGGAGAACCCACCTAAGGTATGTCGTTCAGGATTACCAGGCCGCTTTATACCCGCTCAATGAACCCCTAAACGCTGGACGCTAAAAGCCGTCGCGCAGCCTTGGGGCCAATCCGCGCATTAGCGATACCGGATTTTCGCCGTTCCTCTTAAAAGCAAAGCGGCGGACTTCTGCGAAGAAGCCCGCCGCCAGTACGCGCAACTTACTTGATTTCGACCACAGCGCCGACCTCGGCGAGCTTGGCCTTGATGGACTCGCACTCTTCCTTGGAAGCGCCTTCCTTGACCACAGAAGGAGCGGACTCCACGAAGTCCTTGGCTTCCTTGAGGGCCTTGCCGGTGAGTTCGCGGACGACCTTGATAACCTTGATCTTGTCCGGGCCGACTTCCTTGAGAACGACGTCGAACTCGGTCTTCTCTTCCTCGGCGGGAGCGGCGGCGGCAGCGGCGCCGGGCACGGCGACGACGGCAGCGGCGGCGGAAACGCCGAACTTCTCTTCCAGGGCCTTCACCAGATCATTGAGCTCGAGCACGGTCATGCTCTCGATAGCGGTAATGAATTCCTCGTGAGTCATATCGATTGCCTCCATTCATTCGATGTTTGTTTGGGGGAGCGGCGAGGCGGCTTAGGCCTCGGGCGCCGTTTCGGATTGCTTCTTGGCGATGGCGTCCAGCACGCGCACCAGGCCGGCGATGCTGCTTTGCAGGCTGCCAAGCAGTCGGGCCAGGAGCACTTCGCGGCTGGGCGTTTCGGCCAGGGCTTTGATCTGCTCCAGGGACATCAGCTCGCGTCCCAACAGGCCGGCTTTGATCTCGATGGCTTCGGTCTTGTTCTTGACGATGAAGTCGTTGAGGATCTTGGCGGGGCTCACGGGGTCGTTCATGCCAAAGGCAAAGGCGGACGGGCCGTTAAGCACGTCGTCCAAGCCCTGGATGTCCAGTTCCTGGAGAGCGCGGCGAACCAGCGTGTTCTTTAGCACACAGTAGTCCACGCCGCTGGCGCGGAACTGGGCGCGAATGGCGGTAGCCTGTTCAACGGTCAGGCCGCTGTACTTGACGATGATGACGCTCTGCGCGCCCTTGAACTTTTCCACAATGTCGGCTACGACTTGCTTTTTGAGCTCCAGGTTCTTGCTCATGGGGTTGCACCTCCTTTTTGAAAATCTGTCGATTCCAAAAAGAAAACCCTTGCAGGCGCAAGGGCGAACAAGTCGCATGGGGATTTCTCCCACCTTACACCTCGGCGGGGACATTTACGAAGCTTTCGCTTCGACCCGCTGTCTTGGGCATAGGTTTCCAATGGATCGGTCATCATTATACCAGAAGCGTCTCGTTTGTCAAGTCCGGGCGGGCGATTTTTTTCTGACTTTCCAAGATAAGAATTGGTAGCGTATTTTGTCCGCGCGGGGTCAAAATAGCGTTGAACCCACGTGAGGAGGTGAACCACGGATGGTCAACCAAAACGCCACGGGCCGCCAAAACCGGCTGGAGTATCCCGAAGCCCGCAACGCCCTGGACAACATGAAATACGAGATCGCCAAGGAATTGGGCATCAATTTCAAACAGGGCTATAACGGCGACCTGAGCTCTCGGGACAACGGCTACGTCGGAGGCTACATGGTCAAGCGTCTCATCGAACAGGCCCAACGGCAAATCGCTCCCCAGGCGGGCAAGACTTCGCGCTAAAAACAACATGAGGTGACAAAAAATGTATCAGAACCAGCAGAATTCCACCACCAGCTCCAATCGTACCGTGGTTCCCGAGGCTAAGCAGGCCCTGAACAACATGAAGTTTGAAATCGCCAACGAACTTGGCATCAACCTCAAGCAGGGTTACAACGGCGATATGCCCAGCCGTCAGGCGGGCTACATCGGCGGCTACATGGTCAAGCGCCTGATCGAGCAGGCCGAGCGTGCCATGAGCGGCGGACAAGCCAAGTAAAAAGCACTACATCCAAAGGGACGGCTGACGCATCGGCCGTCCCTTTGGCATGCCCGTCAGTCGACGCTCTCCACCTCGAAGCCCGCCTCGGTCACGGCGTCGGTCATGGCCTGCGCGTCCAGCGCGTCGCCGGTGACAACGGCGATTTTCTGGGCCAGGTCCACCTCCGCGGCGGAGACGCCGGGCAGCGCCTTGAGCGCCTTTTCAACGCTCATTTTGCAATGGTTGCAGCTCATTCCCTGGATGTGCATGATTCGTTTCATGGGGGATTCCTCCTTTGATCTGGGTGTAACGGGATCCTCGGGCACGGGATCCACGCGGAACCGGCGCAGGCGCAGGGCGTTGGTCACCACGCAAACGCTGCTGAGGCTCATGGCCGCCGCGCCCAGCATGGGATTGAGCGTGAGGCCGAACGCCGGGTAGAGCAGCCCGGCCGCAATGGGTATGCCTACCGTATTGTAGAAGAACGCCCAAAACAGGTTTTCCTTGATGTTGCGAATCACCGAACGGCTCAATCGCACGGCGCAGGCTACGTCGGTCAGCCGGTTGGAAACCAACACCACGTCCGCCGTTTCAATGGCGATGTCCGTGCCGGCGCCCAGCGCGATGCCCACATCCGCCTGCTTGAGCGCGGGCGCGTCGTTGATGCCGTCGCCCACCATGGCCACGCGGCGTCCGCCGGCCTGAAGCTGGCGGACGCGGGCGGCTTTGTCCGCGGGCATCACCTCGGCCAGAACCTCTTCAATGCCCACTTGACGGGCAATGCTTAGCGCGGCGGCTTTCTGGTCGCCGGTCAGCAGGCAGGGCGTAACGCCTAAATCCTTAAGCATTTGCACCGCGGCGGGGGAAGAAGGCTTGAGGGTGTCGGCCACGGCCGCGACGCCCCAAAGCCGCCCGCCCAACGAAAAGCACATTACGCTGGCGCCCTTCTCAGCCGCGCTGTCAAGCGCGCGCCGCGCCGCGCCGGTGTCCACGCCGTTTTCCAGCATCCATCGCTCGTTGCCGGCCAGCGCCGCTTCTTTGCGATAAATCGCCCGGATACCGCGGCCCGCCAGGGCTTCAAAGCCTTCAACCGGCTCTGGTTGCACCCCGCGCTGGGCGCAATAGGCCATTACCGCCGCCGCCAAGGGATGCTCGCTGCCCTTTTCCAGCGACGAGGCCAGGCGCAGCAGCGCTTCCTCCGAAACGTCCGCAGCGGGATGCACGGACTGCACGGTCATGCGGCCTTGGGTTATGGTGCCCGTCTTGTCCAGCACGATGCTTTTGATGTGGTGCAGCGTTTCGAGCACCTCGCCGTTGCGAAGCAAAATGCCGTGCTGAGCCCCCACGCCGGTGCCGACCATGATGGCCACCGGCGTTGCCAGGCCCAGCGCGCACGGACAGGAGATTACCAGCACCGCGATGGCGCAGGAAAGCGCGAAGGAAAACGTCTGCCCCACAGCCAGCCAAACGATCAGCGTGGCGAGCGCGATGCCCATCACCACCGGCACAAACACCGCGCTCACCCGGTCGGCCAGCTTGGAAATGGGCGCTTTGCTGTCGCCCGCTTCCTGCACCAGGCGCACGATGCGGCTAAGGGTGGTATCCTCGCCTACCGTCGTGGCCCGCATGCGCAGCAATCCGGAGGGATTCATGCTGCCGGCGATGATGGCATCCCCGGCGCGCTTGTCCACCGGCACGCTTTCCCCGGTGATATGGCTTTGATCCAGCGCCGCCGCGCCTTCCAGCAGCACGCCGTCCACCGCCACGCGCTCGCCCGGCCGAATCACCAAAATGTCGCCCACGCGCACCTGCGCAACCGGCACGCGCACCAACTGGCCTTCGCGCTCCACCACGGCCTCTTCCGGCGCCAAAGCCATGAGCTTTTCGATGGCGGCGGTGGTTTTTTTCTTGGCGCGGGCCTCAAAAAACTTGCCAAGCGTAATCAAAGTGAGTATCATGACAGCGGACTCAAAATACAATTCCATGGCGAAGCCCCGCGCCGCGTCCGGGTTACCGTCGCCGTAGGCCACGGCCATGCGCAAAAGCATGAACAGCCCGTATGCGTATGCCGCGCCGGAGCCCACGGCGATCAGGCTGTCCATGTTGGGGCTAAGGCGCGCGAGGCGCTTGAAGCCCGTGATGAAATACGCGCGGTTGAGCAAAAGCACCGGCGTGGCCAACAAAAGCTGCGCCAGGGCGTTGACCATGGGATAGCGGTGCGCGTCCAATAGGGGAATGATGGGGTAGCCCAGCATGTGCTGCATGCTGACGTACATCATGGGGATCATGAAGATCAGCGACCCCAAAAAACGCCGCTTCAGCTTTTGGGCGGGATCGTCGGGCGCGGCGGCCGCCTTTGGCGCGGCGGCGCCGGCAGGCCTTGCGGAGTATCCGGCCTCCGCGACAGCCTGGAGAATCTCGGCTGCATGATCTTTTCCATCCACGGTTTGCACGTTCATCGAGTTGCTTAGCAGGCTGACCTCGGCCTTTTCCACGCACGCCAGCTTGTTGACCGCGCGCTCGACGTGCGCGCTGCATGCCGCGCAGGTCATGCCTTCCACCAGATAATGCGCCAACACACGCTCCCCCTTTCGTCGGGCTTGCCGCCCATGGCAAGTGTATGCTCCCTCCAACCAAATGTCAAGATGCAAGTTTGAAATACCTAACATGGAAAGGCGGTCGTCGGTCGTGAATCCTCAACCCTTTATCGGCCTGTCGGGTAGCGTCAATTCTGAGCAAACCCAGCACTTTATCCTGCGCGACTATATGAAGGCCATCCTGGAGGCGGGCGGCGTGCCGCTGCTGCTCAGCCCGGATTTGGACGCCCCGGCGCTGGAAGGCTGCCTGGAACGCTTGGACGGCCTGCTCCTGGCCGGCGGAAACGACGTGGATCCCAGCGTTTACGGCCAGCCGCCCATGCCCGGTTTGGGCGAGGTCAACCCGCTGCGGGACGCCTTTGAGGGAGCGCTCGTTCGGGCGGCGCTGAGGCGGCGCATGCCGCTTTTGGGCATCTGCCGGGGCGTTCAGGCCATGAATGCGGCGCTGGGCGGCACGCTGTATCAGGACTTGCCCAGCCAGCGGCCCGAAGGATGGCTGCACGCGCAGACAGCTCCGGGGAGCTATCCCAGCCACGAGGTCACGGTGCGGCAAGGCACGCTGCTGGCGCGCGTCGTGGGCGAGGGGACGCTGCGGGTCAACTCGTTCCATCATCAGGCGGTACGAGACGCGGCGCCCTGCCTGCGGGTAGCGGCTCAAGCGGGCGACGGCGTCGTGGAAGCGCTGGAACATCCCGATCTGCCTTTCTTTCTGGGCGTCCAATGGCACCCCGAGCGCATGTACGCCACGGACGCGCGGGCCGCGGCGCTCTTTAAAGGCCTGTGCCGCGCCGCTCGCGGCCAAGCTTAAGAAAGCCCGAAGGCAAATGCAAAATTCGCCGCCGGGCTGTTGACAAAGCGGGATGAATCGTGTATACTTCTTTAACGTGCCAAGGGGCATGGTGTAATGGTAACACGTGGGTCTCCAAAACCTTTGTTGAGGGTTCGAATCCTTCTGCCCCTGCCACACGGTTCGCCAGCTTTTGTAAGAAAGGCTGGCGAACTCTTTTTATGCGCCTTTCGGCGGCTGGCCGGTGATGAACATCGCGTCGCCAAAGGAAAAAAACCGATACCTTTGGCGCACCGCCTCCGCGTAAACGCGCAGGGCTTCCTCGCGTCCCATCAGGGCGCTGACCAGCATCAGCAAAGTGCTCTGCGGCAAGTGAAAGTTGGTAATCAGCGCGTCCACGGCATGAAAGCGGTAGCCGGGCGTGATAAAGATGCCCGTATCCCCGCTGCCGGGGCGCACCACGCCATCCGTCCCGGTCACGGTTTCCAGGGTGCGCACGCTGGTGGTGCCCACGCATACGCAGCGTCCGCCGGCCGAACGCGCCGCGTTGATGGCTTGCGCCGCTTCCGGGGTAACCTCGTAGTGCTCCACGTGCATTTCGTGCTGGCTGACGTCCTCCGCCTTGACCGGACGGAAGGTGCCCAAGCCCACGTGCAGCAAGATCGGCACGATCGTAACCCCCATATCTCGCACCTTTTCCAACAGCTCCGGGGTAAAATGCAAGCCGGCGGTGGGCGCGGCGGCGCTGCCCTCGTCCCGGGCGTATACGGTTTGATAGCGGCTTTGATCCTGAAGCTTTTCATGAATGTAGGGCGGGAGAGGCATTTGGCCCAAGCGGTCCAAAAGCTCCTCAAACACGCCCTCGTACAAAAACCGCACCCTGCGGGCGCCGCCCGGCGCCGGGCCGATGATCTGCGCGCGCAATAGCCCCTCGCCAAAGGAGCACACCGCATTTTCGCGCAGACGGCGGCCGGGCCGCACCAGGGCTTCCCACACGTCGCGCTCCAGCCGCTTGAGCAGCAGCAGCTCAACCGGCACGCCCGTGTCTTCCTTTTGCCCCAAAAGGCGCGCCGGGATGACCTTGGTTTGGTTGATCACCAGCGCGTCGCCGGGGCGCAGATGAGATGGCAGATCGTAGAAATGCTCGTGAAGAACGTCCCCCGTGGCGCGGTCGTATACGAGCAGGCGGCTATGGTCGCGCGGCTCCATCGGCGTTTGCGCAATGAGCTCTTGGGGCAGCGCGTAGTCAAAGTCCGAGGTTTTCATGCGTATGTCCTGACCTTTCCCGCATCGGTTTAATTTTCGCCTACACCTCAAAGCGAAGCTGGTCGCCGCCGTCCTCGGGGCACGAGGGCGGCGTGCGGTGCATGTGTTCGTAGGCGGAGGGAGTACACACGCGGCCCCGGGGCGTGCGCATCAAAAAACCAAGCTGCAAAAGGTAGGGTTCGTAAACGTCCTCAATGGTGCCCGCGTCCTCGCCCGTGGTGGCCGCCAGCGTGTCCAGGCCCACCGGCCCGCCGGAAAATTTGTCCATCATCGTGGCCAGCATGTTGCGATCCACCCGATCCAGGCCCAGCTCGTCCACGTCCAGCATGTCCAGCCCCTGCCGCGCAACGTCCAGCGTGATTTCGCCGTCGGCGCGAATCTGCGCGAAATCGCGCACGCGGCGCAGCATGCGGTTGGCGATGCGGGGCGTGCCGCGGCTGCGCCGGGCGATTTCCAAAATGCCTTCCTCCTGCGCGCGCACGTTGAGAATGCCCGCGCTTCGGCGGACAATCGCGCACAATTCGCGCGGATTGTACAACTCCAAACGGAACAGAATGCCAAACCGGTCGCGCAAAGGCGCGCTCAAGAGGCCCACGCGCGTGGTGGCGCCCACCAGCGTGAAACGGGGGAGATCCAGGCGGATGCTGCGCGCCGTGGGACCTTTGCCGATCATGATATCCAGCGCGTAATCCTCCATGGCCGGATAGAGCACCTCTTCCACGGCGCGGCTGAGGCGGTGGATTTCGTCGATGAACAGCACGTCCCCATCGCTCAAATTGGTCAGGATGCTTGCCAAATCGCCCGCGCGCTCGATGGCCGGGCCGCTGGTGATGCGGATGTTCTGCCCCATTTCCGCGGCGATGATTCCCGCCAGGGTGGTCTTGCCCAGTCCCGGCGGGCCGTAGAGCAGCAGGTGGTCCAGCGGCTCGTGCCGCTTGAGCGCCGCCTCAATGGAAATGCGCAGGTTCTGCTTGACACTTTCCTGCCCGACGTATTCCGCCAGACTTTTGGGCCTCAGCCCGGTTTCCTGCTCGTCGTCGCCGCGGCGAAAGCCGTTGGATACAATGCGCTCGTCCATGTGCGTTCCTCTTTCTTCACTCAGGCGTTTTGCGCCATGTGCCTTAGCGCCAGGCGGATCAGCTCGTCAGCCGTGCTCGCCTGCGCCTTGACGCCTTTAAGGGCCGCCGCCGCTTCCTGCGGCGTATAGCCCAAGGATTTTAGCGCCAGCATCGCCTCGCCCAAGGCGTCCTGCGCCTCCGGCTCGGAAGCGGCCGAGAATACGGCGTCCTCCGCGCCCGCCGCGCCCAGGGCGTCTTGCGCCAGGCGGTCCTTGAGCTCCAGGCTGATGCGCTGCGCGGTCTTTCTGCCAATGCCCTGCGCGCGCGAAAGCGCCGTCACGTCGCCGGTCAGGATGGCCAGGCGCAGGTCGGACAGGGGCATGCTGCCCAAGACGAACAACGCGCTTTTGGGGCCGATGCCGCTCACGGAGATCAGGCGGCGGAACATGTCTCGTTCGTCCTTGTGCGCAAAACCAAACAGCTCCACCGCGTCCTCACGTACGCTCATGTGCGTGTACAGCGTGCAGTCCTGGCCGGCTTGCGGCAGGGCGGCCAGGGAGTTGGCGCTCATCATCAGGCGCATGCCCAGGCCGGAGGCGGTCATCACCACGGCCTCGCCCTCGGCCTTTTCCATCAGCGTTCCCTTGATCAATGCAATCATTTCGAGCGCCTCATTTCATCTTGAATTGCGCGCAGGCCGGGCCTGCGGCCGCGTGCGTCAGGGCGATGGCCAGCGCGTCGGCGGCGTCGTCCGGCCGCGCAATGTGATCCATGCGCAGCAAAAGCCGAACCATTTGCTGCACCTGCTCCTTGCGAGCGCCGCCGTAGCCCGCAACGGCCTGCTTGACCTGCATGGGCGTGTACTCATACAGCCGGTCTGTATAGGCTGCGCACGCCTCTACGCTGACGCCCCTGGCCGCGCCGACAGTCAGCGCGGTGGTAACGTTACGGGCAAAAAACAGTTCCTCAAAGGCGATGTCGTCCGGGTGAAAGCGCGTCAACAAATCGCGCATGGAAACACCAATTTCCACCAGGCGCTTGGGAAAAGGCGTGTGCGCTGAGGTCAGGATGCAGCCGTAATCCACCAGGCGCTGTGAACCCGGCAAAGCCTCGATGACGCCCCAACCCAACGTCGCCAGGCCCGGATCAATGCCCAGGATCAGCATGCGCCGCTCCCGTGCGCTTCTTCGGCAGCGCGAAGGTCTTCTTCCGTGAGGAGCATGAGCGACTCGCGCGTCCAATCCGACTGACGCGCCAAGCGGTTGGCCTGCTGGCTGACGGCGTGTTCAAAGAGGTTGCGCACGCCGCGCGCGTTTCCAAAGCCGACGGCGTCTTGGCTGGCCCGGGCCAGTATGTCGCGCAGCAGGCCGCGCGCGTCCATCGCCAGCTGGTAACCGCTTTTTTGGCAGCGCAGGTCAAAGATGGCCGCTAGCTCGTCCACCGTGTAATCCGGGAAGTGCAAAAAGCGGTTGAAACGACTCTCTAGTCCTGGGTTTGAATGAAGGAAATCCTCCATGGGCCCAATGTACCCCGCGACGATGACTACCAGGTCTTCGCGGCGATCCTCCATGGCCTTGAGCAGCGTGTCCACCGCTTCCTGACCGTAATCGTTGCCGCCGCGGTTGGTCAGCGCATAGGCCTCGTCGATGAACAGCACGCCGCCCAAAGCCTTTTGAATGGCTTCGCCGGTGCGCAAGGCAGTTTGCCCCACGTATCCCGCTACCAGGCCGCTGCGATCCACCTCCACCAAATGGCCCTTGCTCAGGATTCCCAAGGTTTTGAAAATGCGGGCCATCAGCCGTGCGATCATGGTTTTGCCTGTCCCTGGGTTGCCCGAAAATACCATGTGTAATGAAAGGTCGTCCGCGGGAAGGCCGTTTTCACGCCGGAGTTTTTGCACGGTCACCAGGTTGATCAGGCTTTCCACCTCGCGCTTGACGGATGAAAGGCCGATGTATTCGTGCAGCTCCTGCTTGAGCACTTCCAGATCTTCCGGCGCTTGGGCCTCCGCTTCGCCGGAAGGCTTGGGCGAGCCGGCAGCTTGGGCCAAAGGCTGCGCCGCGCCCCACAGGTCGTCCGCCAGACGGGTGAGGTTGTTGCGCGTCATCTGCTGGATGACGTTCATTTGCAGCCGGATGATTTCATCCTTGCGATCCACGGTCATTCCTCCATCAAAGCGGACTGCGGCACGAACAGGCGGCAGGTTTTACCGTCGAGGGAGAATTCCACATAGACCCATTCGCTGCCGAGGAAACCCAACAGGGTCACTTCGTCCCCGGCTTTCAGCGAGGTCAGCGCGGTGCGGGCGTTAAGCGGGTCGTCCGTTGCGTCGGCATCCTTGGTCAGCGTCGCTGGAATGCGCGAAAGGTTCAGCGGCGCGACGTTCTCAGGGTCCGCGAGGGTGGTGTTGCGAATGTAGCCCATCCGTCCGCGGGATCCATCGCCGATGCCGTAGCTCACCAGCACCCATTCGCCTTCCACGCCATAGATGATCGGCGTGGCGTCCGTGGTAACCTGCGCGCCGTCCACGCGGTAAGCGTCTTCGCTGGGCGCGGTGTAAACCTCCAGGCTGCGCACGTTTTCAAAGGAGGCATCCGTCAGTCCTTCCAAGGTCGGGGCTTCCAGGCGCGCCTGCTCGTAGGGCGACAGCGTGGGCGTAGGCGCGAGGGTCGGCGTGGGGGACGGCGAGGGCGTGGGGGATGGCGAGGGTGAGGGCGTGGGAGACGGCGAAGGCGTGGGGGAGGGCGTAGGCGAAGGGCTGGGGGTAACGAATTCCTCCGGCGCCACGGCGTCGCCCTGGCGGTTGAGTACGTAACCGCTGGGCACGCCGTTGGAGCGCAGGGTAAAGGCGCTGTCGCTGCCGATGTCAAGCGAGCCGCTGAGAACATCGCTGTCGAGCGTGCCGTCGGTCACGGTGTAGTTGCTGACGGTCACGGTCAAAAGCTTGCCGTCGGCGGTGAACTGATAGTATACGCTCCCGTCGCCGCCCAGGGGTTTCCACAAGCCGTGGGTCAGCACGTCCACGAGGATGGCGTCGTTGCCCTCCACGGGCATGGGCGTGGGAGTGATGACCGGCGCTAGGGAGAAGTTAGGATCCAGCGCTGCCGTTTCCTGAGACGGCGCGGGCGCGTCCGTAGCAGGGGAGGGCGTGGCGGGAGCCTCGCTGGGCGTCGGGGAGACGGCCTGGATCTCTTCGCCGGTCAGGTAGGCGGAGGGAATCAGCAAAAGCTCGTCCCAGAAAAGATCCAGCTGCTGCACGCCGTCGTTGAGCGCTCCCGCCGCATAGATGACCCGCAGGCCGTTTTGATCCACATAGTAGGAGTCGGGCATGGGGACGGCGTTTTCGCTGACAATGGAAGACGAGAGCACGCCGCTTTCCCGCGCCTTTTCAAAGACAACGCGGCGGATTTCGGCTTCTACGGCCAACTCGTTATCCGCAAAAAGCTCCTCGATGGTCAATACGCGCTGAGTGCCGAGATGGACGATACGGTAAAACAACGAGGTTTCAGCCGTCGTACTGCCGGCGGCCAGATTGGTCACCGAGGCTTCCACGCTCAGCAAGTTGGGGAAATCCAGCGACGCGGTGTAGCCGCCGCGGATGGCGTCGGTATGGCCGTCGGCATAGGCTTCGTCCTGGGCCATTTGGCCCAGCTTGCGCAGGGCGAGAATGGGGGTGGTGATGCTGTCGGTCAAAAACTGGACAAGCGCGGCGTCGTCGCTTTCAAAGGTGGGATAATCCACCAGCTGGCGCTGACGGTCGCCGGTAAGATCCAGGTGATTGTTGACCACCGTCACGCCGTAGGCGCTTTTGTCCACGGATGTGCTGACGCCGCTTTCGCCAAGCGCCGGGGTTGCAAACAGGAAAAGCGCCAAAAGGAATGCGCCGATGCGTTTCATGCGCGGATACCTCCTTGGTGGAATCAATGCTCGGGATAGAGCGCAATGGGATAGGCGGAGTTGGTGGACAGGGCCACGTATTCCACCTGGCCGTCCTTTTCCAGCACGAAGTAATGCGACAGGGGCTGGGGATAGTCCGCGCCGGCGACGGCGTTGATGCCCAGCGCGCCGTTGGCTCCCTGGCATTCCTCGCGCGCCCATACGATATCGCTGGGCACCGGGCCGATGGAATCATAGGCGAAGTCATAGTGCTGCTCGCCATGCACGAACAGGCCGTACTTGCCTGTTACCGGGTCGCGCACGACCACGGCGTCGCAATCCAGGTATGCCTCCACGCTGTCGCTGTTGATCAGGGGCGCGGAGGTGTCGGGCAGGCGGTAGAGATCGCCGCTTTGCAGATAAGCCATCCCGCAGGCCGTCGCCACCACGTCCTGCGTGGATGCGGAAGCTTGCCAGCGGTTCATGGTGCCGTCCGATCCCACAACGTAGAGCAGGTAGCGTTCGTCCTCGGCGGCGGTGCTGCCGGTATCCACATAGGCCAGGGTAGCGTCGCCCGTAAAGGGGAACACGCGGGTAAACCACAGGGTGCTGAGAAGCTGGCCGTTGGCGTTGACAAAGTTGCTGGCTCCGCTTTGATCGCCGCGCACCACCGCCCAGCCGTGTTGCAGGGGAAAGAGCGTGACCGTGTCCCCAATGAGGTTTTCAATATCCGCCGTGCGCAGCAGGGCGCTGCCGTTGGGGGCGATCAGGTAGGGCGCCTGCCGCACGTAAAAGCAGCCGTCCGCCTGAGGAATCATGCCTTGGGCGTCCAAGCCTTCAAAATAGCTTACCAGCCGGCCTTCGGCGGCGGTGAAGAGATAAAAATCATACGTTCCGTCCGGGCGAAGATTGCGGGTGAGAATGTGCGCGTCGGTGACGGCGCGGATTTCCATTTCCACCGTGCCGCTGATTTGCGTAATGGCCACCCGCGCCGCGTCGGACACCGACGCGGCGGGCGCTTCGTCATAGCCGCGGATGGGCGCCGGGGTTGTGACGGCGGAGAAGAGCTGCCCGCTGGGTTCGGGCGAAGCGCTCAGCCGCCCCAACAGGCCGGACAAATCGTCGCGGAACAAATACGCCGCGCCCGCCAGCAACACCAGCGCTGCGACCGCCGATAGAATCCAAGGGAAAACGCGCCGCTTGCCAATTACGCCCTCGTCGCGCACCTGGTAACTCACATCGCCGGAAAGAATTTCGCGCCTTTGCGTGTCCGCCCATGTTGCCTCGCGGGGATGATATACATTTCCTTCCCAAACCGGGGATTGCGCGGCGTCTTGCTCGGGTTCGCGGGAATCCAGCTTGATCGGCGGCGCAAAGGAAGGCTCCGCGCCGGCTTCGCCGGCGCCTTCCCTGCTGTAATAGGCGGAAAGATCCTGCTCGGTCTGCGCGGGCTCGGCCGCGCCCTGGGGAACATCCTGCGCCGCGGCGCGCCGCCGGCGGCTGGTCGGTTTGTCCGACATGACAGCACCTCGCTCAACCACAAAAATGGAACACTTGTTCATTATCTACAATAGCACGAATCCCTCCGAGCGTCAAGGACGGGACGGCTGCGGCTCCGGAAGCCTCAAAATAGCGCCCGGCCCCAAAAGGCGCCGGGCGCGCAGACTGTCAATACACCCTACCGGGAGGTTGGGAGGGCCGCGCCTTCCTAGCTGCCTAACGAATCCAGCAACCTGCGCGGTGGATTCGCAAGCCTTGCGCGGCGAGGGTGCGCGTTTCTCCTGCGCTTTCAGCACGGCCGGGGAAACGGCATAGGCATCAGCGCTTGAGATAACCGCTTTTTTCCCACATGCTGATCCAGTCGCGCAGGCGGTTGAGCAGGTCGGCGTTGCATTTGGTTTTTTGAATCATGTCGATCAGCTGCACCACGGCTTCGCCGTTGGTGGTGGAGCCCAGCACCTTGCGAATGGAACGCAAACCTTCCTTTTGATCCTCGCTCAGGAGCATATCGTCCTTTTTGGTGCCGCTCATTTGCAGGTCAATCATGGGATACACAGGGTCGCCGGCGTGACGCGTCAGCAGGAAAAGCTCCATATTGGCCGTGCCCTTGAACTCCTCGAAGATGATTTCGTCCACCCGGGAGCCGGTTTCCACGGCGATGGTGGCGATGACGGTCAGGCTGCCGGCGTCGCGCGTGTTGCGCGCCGCGCCGAAAAAGCGCTTGGGTTTGACCAGCGCGGCGGGGGTGACGGTGTTGGTCATGGGGCGTCCGCCCTGCATCAGCGCGGACTGGTAGGCGCGGGTTAGCTTGGTGAGGCTGTCAAGCAGGATGACGACGTTGCGGCCGTTTTCCACCAGCCGCTGCGAACGCTCCAGCATGGTTTCGCTCACGCGGATTTGGGTTTCCGGCGCGTCGGTGAAGGTAGAGGCAAAGACCTCGGCATCCACGGCTTCACGGATTTCCGTTACTTCTTCGGGCGCGATGTCGATCAGCAGCATGAGCACCTCGGCATCGGCGTCGTTGCGTTTGATGGCGCGGCAAATGTCGCGCAGCATGACCAGCCGCCCGCAATCCGGCGGGGAGACAATCATGGCGCGCTGGCCAAAGCCGATGGGGGCGATGAGATCCACCAGCCGGATGGCCATGTTTTCTTCGTTTTCCATGCTCTCCAGGACGATTCGCCGCGTGGGATACACCGGCACCAGCTGGTCGAACTCCAGCCGGTCGGGATTTTCCGCGGCTTCGGCGCCGTTGAGCTTATCCACGACCAGCAGGGCGGCAAACTTGTCGCTGTCGCGCTGCGCCCGGGCGATCCCCTCCACGAAATCCCCGGTGCGCAGGCCAAAGCGCCGGATCTGCGCGACGGATACGTAAACGTCCTTTTTGCTGGGCAAAAGCGTATTGTTCCTCAGGAAGCCATAGCCGTCCGGAAGAATCTCCAAAATACCGCAAGCAGGCGTTCCTTCGGGCGCCTTGAGCATCTCGGGAAGTTGGCCGGCCTCCATCTGCTCGGTAAACTGCGCGTCACGCTGCATGCGGTAGAGGCTGTCGTTGTAGTTGGTTTCGCCGGCGGGAGGCATGGGCGGCTGATGGCTGCGCTGCTGATAGCCGTAGCCAGCGTTTTGCCGGTACGCCCCGCTTTGGTAGGGCGCGCGCTGCTGATAGCCGTAGTCTCGGCCGTAGCCCTGGCGCTGCTGATAACCATAGTCGCGCTCGCGCCCGGTGTAGTCATTGCTGCGGTAGGAAGGACGCTGCGGCGCGGCGGTGTAGCCCAGGCGATATCCGTCCAGACGGGGCGGCATTTCCTGGGGGCGCGGCTCCTGGGGTTTGGATTCATAGGGCGTTTCGGCGGCCGGCCGAGGCGCGGCGGCCGCGGCTTCGGCTTGCGGCTGAGGGGCAGGACGCGGCTGCGGGCCGAAACGATTGACGGTGCCGGCCGTACGCCCTTGCTGCCAAGCCGGTTTTGCGGTTTCGCGCTGGGCGGTACTGCGCGCCTGCCATGCCTGGCGGTACACGGGCTTAAAGGAGCCTGGCTCCTGCGGGTTGTTCCACGGTCGGAAGCCAGTACCGGGCGCGACGGAGGTCACGTCGGCGGATAGGGGCGCATCCTGCAGGCTTTGCCCAGCTGCATCGTCGCCCTGAGGTTCCTCCTGGTTTATGGGCTCTTCCTGAGCCTGGTTTTCCACGGGCGGTACCTCTTGGGGCATCGACGCGCCGTCGGGCTCTTCCAACAGGCGGGCGATAATCCCGGCCTTGTCAATTCCGGCGCCGAGCTTGACGCCGCGTTCTTTTGCGAGCTTGCGAAGCTGCACCACGGTCATGGCCTGCAGTTGATCGTTTCGCAAATTGATACCCTCCTTACGTCTGTTTCCTAACCGGCGGTTTGATTGAATCCTTGCGGCCCACGACGGCGTCGCGGTCCACGGCTTGCTCCACCCAATGGGAAAAATCATCATAGGGCGGGGCGCTGAGCACCTCGAGCCCTGCTTGCCGCATCGCGTCGACGGCGTCTTCGCGGCGCAGGGTATGCAGGTTGAAAGAGACGGCCATCGCGCCGCCCGGCGCGAGCGCCTGCACGCATCCCGGCAGGGCCTCCTGCAAAAGGCGCAGCGGCGTCATCAAACCCGAAACGCCCTTGGGCGCGTGCTGCACGCCGTAGGGCAGGTCGGCCACGGCGATGTGGCAGCTGCCCGGCCGCAGCATATCCCCAATCCGCCGCGCGTCGCCATGCACCAGGCGCACAGAAAGCGCCGGGCTGTCCTCAAAAGCGACGGAAAAGGCTGTTTCTGCGGCGTTTCCGCCGCCGCGCAGGGTCAGCGACGAAGCCGTGCGTTTGTGCTTGAGATGGTTCAAGCGCAGGTAACGGGCAAAGTAGGCGTCCGCCTCGTGAAGCGCGCGCGTATCCACATCCACGCCCAGGGCGTCATGTCCCTCGGAAAAAGCGCAAAACAGCGTAGTGGCCTTGCCGCAAACCGGATCCAACACGCGCAGCGGCCCCGGCTGACGCGCAAAGTCCGAGGCGCATTGCGCGCAATGGAGGAGCATGCGCGTAAAATCGGCGTTGGTTTTGCCTTTGTACTTGAGCACCTGCGGCAAATCCTCATACCGGACGGCGCCGCGCGGCAGGGGCCTAAGCGCGTCCTGCGAATCCAGCCTTGCGGCCAAACACACGCCGGAATGACGCGATAGCGCGTTCCAGGCATCAGGCGGGAGCGCCTCTGCCTCAAAGGTGAGAAACGGATCGCCTGAAACAAAGGCGACGCTGGGGCGCGCGTTGGCAACGCCCCAAGCGTTGAGTAGACACTCCAGCTCAATCAACGCCAGCTTTTGCAACGATAAGCGATACCGCACATTTGCGTGCGGCTTTAACAGCATTGCGTAGCGCACAAAAAACCTCTTTCCGCAAAAGGAATCGTTGAATCAACGAAGAAAAGCTGACAGAACATCAGGTAAGGATAGTATACCACGTCCCGTACAGAATTGCAATGATTTTCCTACAATCCGGGGCGCATTCCATTCGTTTTGAAAGCGCAAACAGGCAATGGTTGCGAAATTGGCTTCTTTGTAGTATACTCAAATTGTGCCCGACAGATCGAAAAATGGGAGGAATGGCGAATGAAACTCATCGTCGCAATCGTACAGGACGAGGATGCTTCCCGCTTGATTGGTCAACTGATGAACGATGGCTTTGGCGTGACCAAACTGGCGACCACGGGCGGTTTTCTGCGCGCGGGCAACACTACATTGCTGGTGGGCGTGGAGGACGACCGCTTTGAAGCGGCCATGGCCATTATCGAAAAGGTGTGCAAAAGCCGCAAGCAGCTTGCGCCCTCCCCGGCGTCCATGGTGGGCATGCCGGGCGCATACACGCCCTATCCCATTGAGGTGGTCGTGGGCGGCGCCACCATCTTTGTGCTCACGGTCGATCAGTTCGTAAAGCTCTGACCTCCGGAAAGGAAAGGCATTGACGCAAACTGATTCAGGCAGACCCGCCCCTGTGGAGGTTCGCTGCCTTGGCCCGGAAGGGCGGGTGGCGCTTTCCCAGTTCCGACAGCGGCGGATGGTACATGCGTATTTGCTCACGGGCGCACGGGGCCTTGGCAAACGGACGCTTGCCAGGGCCCTGGCCGGCGCCCTGTTTTGCATGTCGCCCGACGGCCCCTGCGGGAAATGCGAGCCCTGCCTTCATTTGGATCAAAATCCCGACGTGCTGACCCTTTACGCCGACGACGGAAAAACCATCGGCGTGGAGCGCGTGCGCGAGGTGCTGCGCGCGGTCGCGCAGCATTCGTTTGGCTCGGGGTACCGGGTGGTGTTGATCGAGCCGGTGGAACGCATGACGCCCCAGGCGCAAAACTGCTTGCTCAAAGCCCTGGAGGAGCCCGCGGCTCAAGTGGTGTTTTTGCTGATGGCGCACGAACCCTCGGCCGCGCTTGGCACCATTGCCAGCCGCTGCGCGCGGGTCAAGCTTACGCCCTGGCCGGACGACCTTTTGCGCGAAACGCTGACGGGCCAGGGCTACGACGCCCAAGCCGTGCAGGAGGCCCTGCCCCTGGCGGCGGGCAACATCGGTTTGGCGCTGGAGCTTTTGAATGATTCGCACCAACGCGGCGACGTACAAGCCTTTGTCAGCGAAGCGCTGGGCCTGTCTACCGATGCGGCGGCCGTGGGCTTAAGCACGCGCCTTAAGGAGGAGCGAGACAGCGCCGAGGAATACCTCGTCGCTTTGGAGCAGGCCATTCATCGGGCGCTTTTGGTGCGCACGGGCCTGCTGCCGCCGCGGGCGGTGGAGCATTTGGGGCAGGTCTGGCGCTGGGCGGCGCAAAACGCGCCTGTGGCGGAGATCAACGACCTGCTTTGCGCCGTGTTTGACACACGCAGGCGCCGCGCCGCACAGGTCAACTGGCAGGCGAACCTTGACCGCTTGATGATGAAACTATTGGAGGAACAGACCAAATGGCAACAGTCGTTGGTGTAAGATTTCAAAACGCCGGCAAACTCTACTACTTCGACCCTGGCCCGCTGTGGCCCAGCGCGGGCGATTACGTCATTGTGGAAACTGCCCGCGGCGTGGAATACGGACAGGTGATTACGGGCGTTCGTGAGGTGGATGACGATTTGGTGGTTCCTCCGCTCAAGCGCGTTATCCGCATTGCCACGCGCGAGGACGCCCAGCACGCCTCCGATAATGAACGCATGAACCGCGAGGCGTACCGCATCTGCCTGCACAAAATCGAGGAGCATAAGCTGGACATGAAGCTCGTGGGCGTGGAGCAGACCTTTGACAACGCCAAGATCCTCTTTTACTTTACCGCCAACGGCCGGGTGGATTTTCGCTCCCTGGTCAAGGATCTGGCGGCGGTGTTTCACACGCGTATCGAGCTTCGGCAAATCGGCGTTCGAGACGAAGCCAAAATGCTGGGCGGCCTGGGCCCCTGCGGGCGGCCCATCTGCTGCGGCAGCTTCCTGGGCGATTTCCAGCCGGTGAGCATCAAAATGGCCAAGGAACAAAACCTGTCCCTGAACCCCACCAAGATCTCCGGCGTGTGCGGCCGCCTGATGTGCTGCCTTAAGTACGAGCAGGATCACTACGAAGCGGCGCGCAAGCGCATGCCCAAAGTCGGCAAAGAGGTGGAAAGCGCCGACGGCCGCGGCGTGGTGACGGATATCAACGTCCTGCGCGAAACCGTCACCGTACGCATCGTGAAAGGCGACGCCTCCGAGCTCAAAACCTACGCCTTGGACGACGTGCAATGGAGCCGTCCGGCGCCGCCTGCGCAGCCCAAGCCGCCCGAGGCCAGCGCGCAGCCGCATGCGCCCCGCCAGGGCAAACGCAGCCGCGCCCAGCAGCCCGCGTCACCCGCTCAGCCCGAGCCTCCGTCCGCCGTTGAGGATAACGACTGGCGCAAGGCTGTCGAAGAGGCCCTCAACGCCGCCCGCCAACAGCCCTGACCCCTTAGGCGCGGCGTAGGAAAGGCTTGCAATCAAAGGCCATTCGTGATATCATTACACGGAGCGGTGCAAAACGCCGCCACGAAATTCCAGGAGGTGAAAACCCATGGCATACAAGATTTCCGACGATTGCATCAGCTGCGGCGCGTGCCAGGCCGAATGCCCCGTGGAGGCCATTAGCGAAGGTGACGGCAAGTACGAAATCGACGCTGAAAAGTGCATCGAGTGCGGTGCTTGCGCCGGCGTTTGCCCTGTGGGTGCGCCCGCTCAGGCGTAATCATTCCCTAGAATCGCAAAAGGCAGAGCCGGTTATGGGCTCTGCCTTTTTTGACCCTTTCGAATGCGAAAATAGCCCATCAGCGACATCGCGGCGGCGGCGCATGCATCGACAATGAGATCCTTCATGGTATCCTCCAAAGCCGCCCGTCCGCTCAGCGTCTCGCCGGCGGCGGTGACGAACTTTTGCATATTCAGCCCCAGTAAGCCGTCGAAGGTATACTCGTAAATTTCCCACACCGCGCCGCAGCTGAGGGCAAAACAAAAGGAGAACAGCGCCACAAAGCCGGGCGAGAGGGAAAGGGGCACGCGTTGGCTGTCGTTGAGCACCGATACCAGGATGAAGCCCAGCGCGCCCAGCATGGCGCCGGAGAAGAAGTGCAAAATCGTGTCCCAATGAGGAACGAGGTAGTAAAAGTCCATCACCTCGCCCAGGAAGATGGCGCAGTAGAGAAACACGTAGTACATCACGTAAATGAAGTTGGGAATCTCCAGGCGCCACTTGTGTTCCAAGAGGGAGGGCAGCGCGAATACCGCCAAACCCAGCACGCATTGCAAAAGCATGAGCAGATAGTCGCTGCGCGTGTTGGCATAGCCGCCATGGGCGGCGCCTTCGGGCGTGATGAGAACGCGCACGAGCGAATACACCGCCGAAAGCGCCAAAGTTACGAACAGAATGACGCCCAACGTCTGCCGTGGGGAGCGTGGGGAGGGTGGATGGCTCATGCGCATTCTCCTTTTTTTATTCGGGCTGTTCGCCGGTCACGTACGCCAGGAGATCCTTCCATAGCGGGTGGTCGCGGTCCAGGACGAGGATATCGTTTTCACCGATGGCGTTTTCCAGCGCCTGCAGGGAACGCCAATAGGCGTAAAACTCCTCATCCTTGCTGTAAGCCTGGGCGTAAACGGCCAGCGCCTGGGCTTCGCCCTCGCCGCGAATGGCGCCCGCTTCGCTCAGGGCGTTGGCCTCGATGATGCGGGCCTCCAAATCGGTGGAAGCCACCGCGCGCTGATATTCCTCTTCGCCTTCGCTGCGGGTTTGCTGGGCGACCTTGGCGCGATCCGCCTGCATGCGGGCGTAGGTGCTGTCGATGTTGGCGGCAGGCAGGATGGTGCGGTGTACCTGGATGTCCTTGACCTCGATGCCGCGAGGCGCCATGTCGTTGTTGATGGTTTCCAGGCCGGCGGCCAGCGCCGCGTTGAGCGCGTCCTTGTTGCTGACGAAATCCTCCGCGGACAGGCGGTTGATGGCCTGCACGATCACCGGGTGAATCAGGTTATCCAGCTGGTTTTCAGCGCTGCTCATGGTGCCCAGCTTCAAGCTGAACAACGCGGGATCGGCGATGGACCATTGGGCGTAGGTTTTGACGTAGTACTGCTTTTTTTCCGCGGTGTTGACCACCTCGCTGTCGCTGACGTAGGTGTAGAGGCGGGAGGAATACGTCTGCACCGTGTCAAAGAAAGGCAGCTTAAAGTGCAGCCCGGTACTGTTTTGAATTTGCACGTCGCCGCTGGTGGTAATTTCGCCGGTCAGGACGCCGGCAAAATCCTCATGGAAGGTGTTGTGCTCGTTGAGGATAATGCGTTTGATGACTCCCATGCGGCTGACCACGCATTGCTCCGCCTCGCCGACGATGAAAACGGATTCGCTGAGCAAAATGACGGCGGCCAGAAGGATGATCCCGGCGAGAATCCATTTGCCTGCGTCGCTGCGCAGTTTGCGCTTGCGGGCTTCCTTTTGAATATCGTAATCCACCGTTATTGGCCTCCTTCCACGTTCAAAGCCGCGGTTTCATCGCTGCCGCCGTCCAGGTTCAAAAACGGGACAATCCCGCTGTCGGGCTGCGCCACGACGATGCGTCCGCTGTTTTCCAGGACGCGCTCCAGGGTTTCAATCATCAGTCGGGTACGGGTAACGTCCGGCGCGGCGGTGTATTCGTCATACACGGCGTTGAACACCGCCACTTCGCTTTGCGCCTGGGCGATGACCTCGGCCTTGTATGCCTCGGCCTCCTGAATCATTTCGTAGGCTTTGGCGCGCGCGGTGGGGAGCACTTCGTTGGCGTAGCGCTCCGCCTCGTCCTGGCGTTTGGTGCGTTCGTTCATGGCGTTGTTGACGTCCTCGTAAGCGGCGGACACCTCGGCGGGCACGGTGATGTTTTGAATGCGCACGTCGTTGATTTTCACGCCGATTTCATAGGTGTCAATCAGCGCCTGAAAATCCGGCAGCACCTGCTGCTCGATTTCTTCTTTGTTTAGCAACGCGTCGTCCAGCGGACGGTTTTGGATATTGCGGCGGATTACCGCCTCAAACGCCAGCTGAAGGGTGCCTTCGGGGTCGTCGGCGTCAAAGTGGTATTGGCGCACGTCGCGGATGGTATACTGATAGATGGCCTCGATGGATACGATGGAGTTGTCGTTGGTCAGCATTACGCTTTCGTCGGTTTCGTCGGCATACTGCGCCGCGGTGCCTGCGGAGCCGCCGACCGTCGTGCGAAAACCGTATTCCTTGGTGTGAATGGTGGTGACGCTTTCGCTGATGACGTTTTGGATCAACGGCCATTTCCAGTACAGGCCGGGCCCCTTGGTGTCGGTCACGCGGCCAAAGGTCAAAACCAGCGCTTCTTCGCCCTGGCCTACGCGGTAGAAGCTGTTGGCGGCCAAAACCGCCACCAGCACGACGCATATGAGAATGACGGCGTGAATCGGCTTCCATTTGGCTTTCCAGTTCATGGGGAATCTCCTTTCCTTGTCCTTGCCGTTTGGCAAAGCCATCATATCATAGTTTGACGTCCGGGGGCAGAGGGGATGGTCAAAAAGATACATTCCGGCGTTTCAAAGCAGCGCGTGGGCGGGTTGAATCCTGTCTTGCGTTCGTGCTATAATCTGGACATACGGCGCGTTGGCGCAGGGAAAGGACGGAGCCTATGACGGGTGAGGACATTCGGGGCGTGATTTTTGATTTGGACGGGGTCATTGTGACCACGGACGATTGCCATTACCGCGCATGGAAGCGCATGGCGGATGAGGAGGGCATTTACTTTGACCGCCAAATCAACGAACGGCTGCGCGGCGTAAGCCGCATGGAAAGCCTGGGCATCATACTGGAGCGCGCCCAGCGCGCTTACAGCGAAGAGGAAAAACAATCGCTGGCGACGCGCAAAAACGCGTATTATGTGGATCTCATCGGCAGCTTGACCGAGGCCGATATCCTGCCGGGAGCGCTGGAGACGCTTCGCTACCTCAAGCAACGGGGCATCAAGGTGGCCATTGGCTCCTCCAGCAAGAATACGCCCATCATTCTGCGCCAGGTGGGGCTGACGGACGCCTTTGACGCCGTGGCCGACGGCAACGGCATCACCCATAGCAAGCCCGATCCCGAGGTGTTTTTGCTGGCGGCCCGGCTGCTGGGCTTGCCGCCTGCGAAATGCCTTGTGGTGGAGGACGCCGACGCGGGGGTGGAAGCGGCGGTGGCCGGCGGCATGCGCGCGCTGGGCGTGGGCGCGGCCGCGGCCAACCCCAAGGCTTCGTTTCATGCGCATAGCCTGGCGGAAGCGGATTTTGAAATGATTTTGCGTTAGGAGGAACCCTTATGCTGGACAAGACCATCGCGCAGGCCGTTTTGGATGCGGCGCTGAGCACGGGCGGCGACTTTGCCGAAATTTTCTGGGAGGATCGGCGCAACAACGTTCTCACCCTGATGGACAACCGTTTGGAAGCCGTCAACGCCGGGCGCATGCACGGCGCGGGCATCCGCGTGTATACCGGGCTGAGCGCCGTGTATACCTATACCAACGATACCAGCCGCGAAGGACTTTTGCGCTGCGCCGCCCAAGCTGCGGCCGCCGTAAGCGCTCAAGGCCGGCGTGTGAGCGCCGCGCCGCTGCGGGAATTGATTTTATCCAACCGGCATCCCGTTTTGCTGACTCCCTCCAAGACTCCCGCGCGCCAAAAAGCCGAGGTGCTGCGCGCGGCCAACGCAGCCGCGCGTGAGAAGGGCTCGGAAATTGTTCAGGTGGTGTGCAACTACCGCGACAGCGAGCAGGACGTGTGCATCGCCAACAGCGAGGGGCTCTACGCGACCGACCGGCGCACCTACACGCGCCTGTCGTGCCAGGTGGTGGCCAGCAACGGAACCGAAAGCCAGGTGGGGAGCGAAGGCCCGGGCGCGATGCGCGGCTTTGAATTGTTCCAGGGACATGTGGATCCCGCGGCGACTGGACGCAAGGCGGCGGAGACGGCCATAAAAATGCTTCACGCGCCCGTATGTCCCGCCGGCGTGATGCCGGTCGCCATCGACAACGGCTTTGGCGGCGTGATTTTCCATGAGGCGTGCGGCCATAGCCTGGAAGCCACCAGCGTGGCCTTTGGCACCAGCGAGTTTAGCGGCAAGCTGGGCCAGCAAATCGCCGCGCCCTGCGTTACGGCCGTGGACGACGGCACCCTGCCCAACGAATGGGGCAGCGAGAACATCGACGACGAGGGCACGCCCACCACCCGCCTGGTGCTCATTGAAAACGGCATTCTCAAAAACTATATGATTGACCGTCTCAACGGCAAGCGCATGGGCATGGCGCCCACCGGCAGCGCCCGGCGCGAAAGCTATGCCTTTGCGCCAACCTCGCGCATACGCAACACCTACATCGCCGCCGGCAACGACGACAACGCTGAAATCATCGCCACCATGGGCGACGGCCTCTATGCCGCCAAGATGGGCGGAGGCTCCGTCAATCCGGCTACGGGCGAGTTCAACTTCGCCGTACAGGAAGGGTACCTGGTGCGCGACGGCAAGATTACCACGCCGGTTCGAGGCGCCAGTCTGATTGGCAAGGGCGCGGAAATCCTCATGCGCATCGACCGCGTGGGCCGGGATATGACCATGGCCCAGGGCATGTGCGGCAGCTTGAGCGGCAGCGTCCCCACCAACGTGGGGCAACCATTGATTCGCGTCAGCGCCATGACCGTCGGCGGACGCGCCTGAGCAGGCTCATAAGGAGGACAAAGCGATGTTGGATCAAAATGCTTTTTTGGAAAAACTCATGGCCCGCGCCCGCGAGGAAGGGCTGGAGGCATGTGAAGCCTACGTGGTGGAGGACGACAGCTTTGGGGTGATGTCCACCGAGGGCGAGGTCGTAGAATACAAGAGCAACCTGTGCCGCGGGCTGGGGCTGCGCGGCCTCAAGAATGGGCGCATGGGCTATGCGTCCACCGAGGCGTTCGACGAGGAAGCCGTGGAGCAGCTGATTCAGGGCGTGTTGGAAAGCGCGGAGCTGTGCGAGGATCCCGATCCCGAAATGCTCTATGATGGGTCGGAGCCTGCGCCGACGCTGGATCTGTGCGATCCCGCCATGGGAGGAATTTCCGCGCAGGCGAAAATCGACATGCTGCTTGCTATGGAAAAAACCATAAAAGCTTACGACCAGCGCATTGATAAGACCGCGCACAACTCGCTGGATACTGGGCGCGTGAGCGTGCGCATTGTGAATTCTTACGGTATGGATCGCTCGTTCACGCAGGATTATTGCGACCTTGCCGGCTTTGCCACCGCCCGGGACGGCGCTTTCGTGTCCACGGGCTTTGAGGGTGTGGTATCTCACCGGTATGCCGATTTGGATCCCCAGCGCATCGGACGCGAGGCGGCTCAGGCCGCCGTGGATGCCCTTAACGCCAAGCCCGTCCCGTCCGGACGTTATCGCGTGGTGCTCAGCAACAAGACCATGACCCAGTTCATGAGCGCGTTTTGCGGTATTTTCTCCGCTGAGACCGCGCAAAAAGGGCTTTCGCTGCTCAGCGGAAAGCTGGGCCAAACCGTCGCCGCGCCCTGTGTGACGCTGACGGACGATCCCCTGCTCCCCGACGGGCTGGCCAGCCGTCCCTTCGATGCCGAAGGCGTGCCGTCCAAGGCGCATACGCTGGTGGACGCCGGCGTGTTCGTGACGTTTTTGCACAACCTCAAAACCGCGCGCAAGGACGGCGTGACGACCACCGGCAACGCCAGCAGGGGCGGCTATGCCGGCAACGTGCATGTTTCGCCCACTAACCTGTTTTTTCAGCCCGGCTCGCGCAGCCTGGAAGAAATCCTTTCGGATATCGGCGACGGCCTGGTCATTACCGAGGTGGAAGGCCTGCATGCGGGCGCCAACGCCGTCAGCGGCGATTTCTCCCTGCTGTCCAAGGGCTACGCTTTCCACGATGGGAAGCGCTCCCAGGCCGTGGAGCAAATCACCGTGGCGGGCAATTTTTACGAAATGCTCAAAAACATCCGCGAGCTTGCCTCTGATTTGCGTTTCCCCTTCGGCGGCATGGGCAGCCCCAGTGTGGACGTGGGCGAACTAAGCGTAAGCGGAAGTTAAAAAGCCAAGCGGCGGGCCGGCCCATGGAAGCCGGCCCGCGCTTGAACAACAGCACGAAAGGAGCGGCGCGTTGAACAAGCTGGAAACCCTTCGCAGCGTCTTTGGTCACGACCGGTTTCGCTACGGGCAGGAGGAGCTCGTCGACGCTCTGCTTTCGGATCACGATGTGCTGGGCGTCATGCCCACCGGTGCGGGAAAATCCATTTGCTATCAGCTGCCCGCCGTGATGCGCTCCGGCGTGGCGTTGGTGATCTCGCCGCTGATTTCTTTGATGAAGGATCAGGTAATGGCGCTGAACGCCGCCGGCATCCGGGCGGCGTATATCAACAGCAGCCTGACGCTCTCCCAGCAGGCGCAGGCCCTCCGTCGCGCCTCTGAGGGCGAGTACCAGTTGGTTTATGTGGCGCCGGAACGCTTGACAACGCCTGCGTTTATGGCTTTTGCCTCCTCTGTGGAAATCTCCCTGGTGGCCGTGGACGAAGCCCATTGCGTCTCCAAATGGGGACAGGACTTCCGGCCCGGATATCTCCAAATTGCCGCCTTTGTCAACGCCCTGCCCGAACGCCCGCCGGTGGCGGCGCTGACGGCTACGGCGACTTCCATGGTGCGTAAGGATATCATCGAGCTTTTGCAGCTGAACCATCCTAAGGTGATGCTGAGCGGCTACAACCGGCCCAACCTGCGCTTTGTCAGCCTCAAGCCGACCAGCAGAATCTCCGCGCTGATGTCCTTTTTGGAAAAACGCAAGAATCAAAGCGGCATCGTTTACTGCGCAACGCGCAGGACGGTGGAGCAGGTAGCCCATACGCTTCAGGCGTACGGCTTCAGCGCCGCGCCTTACCATGCCGGAATGAGCGCGGAGACGCGGCATCGCAGTCAGGAGGATTTTCGCTATGACCGCGTGCGCATCATGGTGGCTACCAACGCCTTCGGCCTGGGCATTGACAAGGCCAACGTGCGCTTTGTGCTGCATTATCAGATGCCCACGGATTTGGAAAACTATTATCAGGAAGCCGGCCGCGCCGGACGCGACGGTGAGCCGGCGCAATGCGTGCTGCTCTACGGCGGATCGGACGTGTACCGGGGCCGTTGGTTTATCAAAAACCGGCGGGCCAATCCGGATTTGGACGAACGCGACCGGCTGATCCTCCAAGAGCGCGACGAAGAACGATTGAAGCAAATGACGTTTTACGCCACGTCCCGCTATTGCCTAAGGCATTTCATCCTGCATTACTTCGGCGATCCAGACGCCATGGAACGCTGCGAAAACTGCTCGGTTTGCAGCGGCGATCCTTTCTACCGTGGGTTGAGCACCAAGCGCCGCCCCATGCTGCCATGGGAAAAGAACTGGCCGACGCCTCTGCCCCCGGAGACGGCGCTTTTGGAAAGGCTGAACACCTTGCGCAAGCTGATTGCGCAGCGCAGCCACAAGCCGGCATTTTTGATTTTCTCAAACACCGCGCTCAAGGAAATGGTCTGCGCCAGGCCCGTTGACACGCGGGAGTTCATGAACGTCAACGGCGTGGGCAAAAACAAAGCGCTTCAGTACGCCGACGCGTTCTTGGCGGTGCTGCGCGACGGTCAGACGCCTGAAATGGCTTTGCAGCGCTACGAGGCGGCGCTTGGCGCCGGGAAAGCGAACCGAAAGCGGACGGATTGACCGATGGAATTTTGGTATTGACAAATCCGCCTTTCAGCCTATATAATATACATCGTTGCCGAAACCCGCGTGCGATCGTGGCGGAATTGGCATACGCGCACGTTTGAGGGGCGTGTCCGATGAGGGTACGGGTTCAAGTCCCGTCGATCGCACCATGCGGAGTGTCCTTATAGGATCTGAGTATCCTACAAAGGACACTCCGCATTTTTTATTGTCAAAATTGGGGCAGCGCCGTTTTCGTCGAACAGCAGCCGATCCCGGATGCACAGGAGCTTTACCTTGTGCTGGGTGAGCAGGTCAATGTAGCTTTTGGTCATGCCCCATTCCCGGCCTATCCGGGTCAGGTTATGGACTAACACCACATCCACCTTGCCAGCGACCACAGCCTCGGTCACTTTCTGGAGCGCCGGGCGGTCTAATGTGAGCCCGCTGCCGTATTCGTCCGCAGCGCCGATGATGGTATATCCCGCCTGCTTTGCGTAGAGCTGGAGCAGAAACCGCTGGTGTTCCAATGCGAAAGAATCGTCATGGGCGACACGGCAATAGAGAAATGCTCTCATATCCCACACCACCTTTATACTGCCGGGGCGTAGCTGACTGCTACGCCCTTTCTTGTTTCCATGATAATGTCGGCCTCCGGTATCTTCCGGCGGTCCGGTACATCAAAGGCACCGATGCAGTTGTAATGGATCACAACGCGCTGGGTGGTAACGCCGTCCTGCTTTTCCGCTTGATATACGTCAATGTGGTCAATGAGTTCTCCCACCATGCGCTTGGTGATCTTGGCGGCATTGGTATAGCGCCGGACGGTGGTGAGGAAATCGTCAATGTCCATGCGCTTGCCCTCGGATTGTTTCAGTTCCAGACGCAGCGCCTTAATCCGCTTGCCGTTTTCACCCTGCTCCTGCTCATACCGCTTTGCCATTTTAGCAAACCGGGCGTCGTCGATTTTACCGGCGACATTATCCTCGTAAAGCCGCTCAAAGAGCATATCCAGTTCCTTGTCTCGGGCCAACAGCCCATCCAACTCCCGCTGTTTCCGCACCCTCACATTTTCTGCAACCTTGGCGGAGCGGCCCATAATGGCCTTGATGAAATCGTCCTCGTACTCACTGGAAAAGGCGGCGAGGCGGTTGACCTCATACAGCACCACCCGCTCCAGGAAGTCCAGACGGATATAATGGGTGGACGAGCATTTGCGGAGCCCGGAATTGTGGTTCTGGCAGCTAAAGAATTTAATATCGTGATTGCCCTGGTTAAAGTGGAAATTGAGGTTTCCGCCGCATTCCGTGCATTTCAGATAGCCGGAGAACACACTGGGCTCCTGG
>DVME01000040.1 GCA_018715175.1 Candidatus Limiplasma stercoravium | reverse complement strand
CTTGGCGCAGTTTTCGCCCAGCTGCCGCCAGGCCGACACGCGGAAGAAATCCGCCTCCGGCTGGTTGCCGCCCTGTGCGGAGCGGCGGCGGTTGACCGCCACGGTGAACGAGCAAACGTTCACGCCCGTGGAGGTGGTGCGCAGCTCGGGGTCGCGGGTGAGGTTGCCGATGATGGTCAACTTGTTCATCGTCGTCCCTCCTTATTCGGCGGGGGTTTCGGCAGCGGGTTGGGGCGCGGGCTCAGCGGCGGGCTGAGGCGCCACGCGCACGGGCCGCGGCTTGACGCTGTGCTTCTTCTCGTCGATGCGAACCACCAGCGAACGCATGACGTTTTCGTTGATGCGCATGTTGCGTTCGATTTCGCGGGGCAATTCCGGGGGCGCCTTGAAAAGCACCTGCACGTAGTAGCCTTCCAGCTTATCGTTGATGGGATAAGCCAGGCGGCGCTTGCCCCAGGTTTCGTCTACCTTTTCGACCTCGCCGCCTTCACGGGCGATGAGCGCGGAGAATTTTTCGATCTGCTCCTTGCGGGCGTCCTCCTCCAGCGCGGTGTCGATGATGTAGATCAGCTCGTACCTGTTCATCATTAACCATTCACCTCCTTATGGACGTATGGCGCTGCCTCAACGGGCAGCGCAAGGATGTGCCAATTTGATATTTTAACAGCTTTCGCCAGCAAAAGCAAGGGCTTAAGCAAAAATATTTGCGTTTGTTGGAGAGCTACAATGGCGCCGTTCAAAAGATTGATATTGAAATTTTACCAATTTCCGTGTATACTAACTCGGATGGATAAAGGATGAGCATTGGGGAGGGTTCCGCCGATGATTCGTCCCAACTCACCAGACCAACGAGGAGGCATGAGTACCCAATGGTTAAGTACGTATACCTGTTCAAAGAAGGCAACGCCAACATGCGCGAGCTGCTTGGCGGCAAGGGCGCTAACCTGGCCGAGATGACCAACCTTGGCATGCCGGTGCCCCAGGGCTTCACCGTTACCACCGAGGCTTGCACCCGCTACTACCGCGACGGCAAGGTGATTGCGCCTGAAATCGTGGAGCAGATCGAGGCGGCCATGGCCGAGACGGAGAAGATTGCCGGCAAGAAGTTCGGCGATGAGGAGAACCCCTTCCTGGTATCCGTTCGTTCCGGCGCGCGCGCTTCCATGCCCGGCATGATGGACACCATCCTTAACCTCGGCCTCACCGACAAGGCCGTGGTGGGTTTGGCCCGTCTGACCAATAACGAGCACTTTGCTTATGATGCCTACCGCCGTTTCATCGCCATGTTCTCCGACGTCGTCATGGAGATCCCCAAGAGCGAGTTCGAAGACGTTTTGGACGAGTTCAAGGAAACCAAGGGCGTCAAGTACGACCGCGATCTCACCGCCGAGGATCTCAAGCAGGTCGTCGTGCGCTTCAAGGAGATTTATAAGAACCATAAGGGCGTGGACTTCCCCCAGGATCCCAAGGAGCAGCTCATGGAGGCGGTCAAGGCCGTGTTCCGCAGCTGGGACAACCCCCGCGCCATCTACTACCGCCGCATGAACGACATCCCCGGCGACTGGGGTACCGCCGTCAACGTCCAGTCCATGGTCTTTGGCAACATGGGCGAGACCTCCGGCACCGGCGTTGCCTTCACCCGCAACCCCTCCACCGGTGAAAAGAAGCTCTACGGCGAGTACCTGCTCAACGCGCAGGGCGAGGACGTCGTGGCCGGCATCCGTACCCCCGAGCCCATCAGCCACCTGCAAGAGCAGATGCCCGAAGTGTACCAGCAGTTCCTGGACATCGCCGCCAAGCTGGAAGCCCACTACCGCGACATGCAGGACATGGAGTACACCATTGAGCGCGGCAAGCTCTACATGCTCCAGACCCGTAACGGCAAGCGCACCGCGGCCGCGGCCCTCAAGATCGCCGTGGACCTGGTGGACGAAGGCGTGCTCAGCGAGGAAGAGGCCGTTTTGAAGGTCGAGCCCAAGCAGCTGGACAGCCTGCTGCACCCCAACTTTGACGCCGCCGCCCTCAAAGCCGCGACCGTCATCGCCAAGGGCCTGCCCGCCTCCCCCGGCGCCGCGACCGGCGGCGTGTACTTCACCGCGGACGAAGCGGCCGAGCACGGCAAGAACAAGGAAAAGGTCATCCTCGTGCGCCGCGAAACCACCCCCGAGGACATCGAGGGCATGGACTTCTCCCAGGGCATCCTGACCGTCTTTGGCGGCATGACCTCCCACGCGGCGGTCGTGGCCCGCGGCATGGGCCGCGCGGCGGTTGTGGGCTGCGGCGAGCTGAAGGTGGACGAGGAAGCCAAGACCCTGACCGTGGGCGACAAAGTGTACCACGAGGGCGACTTCATCTCCCTGGACGGCTCCACCGGCAACGTCTATGACGGCCAGATCGCAACCGTCGAGGCCGCCATCTCCGGCGATTTCGCCCGCTTCATGGGCTGGGCCGACGCCGCCCGCACCCTCAAGGTGCGCACCAACGCCGACACCCCGCGCGACACCAAGCAGGCGGTGGCCTTCGGCGCCGAGGGCATCGGCCTGTGCCGCACCGAGCATATGTTCTTCGAGGCCGACCGCATCGCGGCCGTGCGCGAGATGATCCTCTCCGACACCAAGGAGCAGCGCGAAAAGGCCCTGGCCAAGATCCTGCCGATGCAGCAGGGCGACTTCGAGGCCATGTACAAGGCCCTGGAGGGCCGTCCCATGACGGTTCGCTACCTGGATCCGCCGCTGCATGAGTTCGTGCCCCATGTGGACATGACCGACGAGATCGAGGCGCTGGCCAAGAACCTTGGCATCACCGCCGAGGAAGTCATCCACAAGATCAACGCCCTGCACGAGTCCAACCCCATGATGGGACACCGCGGCTGCCGCCTGGCTGTGACCTATCCCGAAATCGCCGAAATGCAGACCCGCGCCGTGCTGCAGGCCGCCATCAAGGTCAAGCAGGAATGCGGCTATGACATCGTGCCCGAGATCATGATCCCGCTGGTTGGCTCCAAGAAGGAGCTCGCTTATGTGAAGTCCATCGTGGACGAGACCGCCAAGAAGGTCTTTGAAGAGCAGGGCGTCACGCTGAGCTACCACGTGGGTACCATGATCGAGATCCCGCGCGCCGCCGTTACCGCCGACGAAATCGCCGAGGAAGCGGAGTTCTTCTCCTTTGGCACCAACGACCTCACCCAGATGACCTTCGGCTTCAGCCGCGACGACGCCGGCAAATTCCTGGATGCCTACTACAACAACAAGATCTTCGAAAGCGATCCCTTCGCCCGCCTGGATCAGGACGGCGTGGGCAAGCTGGTGAAGATGGCTGCCAAGCTGGGCCGCGAGACCCGCCCTGACATCAAGCTGGGCATCTGCGGCGAGCACGGCGGCGATCCCTCCACCATCGAGTTCTGCCACAACGTGGGCCTCAACTACGTGAGCTGCTCGCCCTTCCGCGTGCCCATCGCGCGCCTGGCCGCCGCTCATGCTGCCATCAAAGCCAAGGCCAAGTAAGCCGGCATTCAAAAGGTTTCCACAGGCCGAAGGGCGCTGCGCCCTTCGGCCTCCGTTTCTTGAAAAAGCCGCCTTTGGCAAGCGTTTCCGCCAGGGGCGTCTCCCTTCTCGCAAGGCGTTTGACGCGCAGCCCCTGGATGTGGGCCCATGGGCTGTTGGGCGCTTCGCGCAACCGTCCACGGAGCGTTTCTTCGGCGCCAGGCTCAGCCGGAAAAGCGCGCCCGGAAAAAGCCTGGATAGGTTTTCCCAGCAAGCGGCGTTCCGCCTTTGTCCAAAAGCAGAACGCCCAATGACCATTTGGAGGAATGTATGCTTAACTCTCAAGGATTTGATTTGTGGGCAGACGGATATGATCAGAGCGTCGGATTGTCCGAGGAAAAAGGAACCTATCCCTTTGCGGGCTATAAAGACGTTTTGAATAAAATATACATCGACATTTTGAGCTCCGCAAAGAAAACCGTTTTGGATATCGGCTTTGGCACAGCCACGTTAACGGCGAAGCTTTATGAGCGGGGCTGCGAAATCTACGGCCAGGATTTTTCCAGGAAGATGCTCGAAATCGCACAGCCCAAGATGCCGCGCGCGAAGCTGTATTGCGGGGACTTCGCAAAAGGTTTGGTTGAACCGTTGACTCGGCAAAAATACGATGCCATCATCGCTACCTATTCGCTCCACCACCTAACGGACGCTCAGAAAGTTGATTTTATCCATGGTCTTTTGCCCCTCTTGAACGATCACGGATGCGTTTATTTGGGGGACGTAGCCTTTGCCACCCGTGCCGAGTTGCAAAAGTGCAGGGAATTGTCGGGAGACGAATGGGACGACGATGAAATCTATTTGGTTTATGAAGAATTGCGCAAAGCATTTCCCAAGATGACGTTTGAACGGATGTCGTACTGCTCCGGGGTGCTATGTCTTGAGAAATAGCTTTCTCCTCGATCAAAAGCACGCGGTCAAACGCGCGCCCATCAAAAGCCGCAAAGACCGGGGGCTGCTTTCAAACGCAAGCAGCCCCCGCGGACGATCCAAAACCTCATTGGCGTTTGAAGGGTAGCAAGCCCGGCGATGCCGGGTTCCCTCACGCCGTTCCCAGCCGGAAACGCCGCGCCTGGCGTTTCTTTTATCCCTGCGCGCAAGCCTTCCCGCGCTTATTTTTGACGGCCAGGCAGCCGACCGCCACCAGCATCAGCGTCGGGAAAATCGCGGCGGTCAACAGCCCCGCCTGCAGGCTTTCGCCAAAAGCGTCCGCCACCGCGCCCACCAGCGTAGGCCCGGCCGTACACCCCAGATCGCCGCCCAGGGCAAACAGCGCGAAAAGCGCCGTGCCGCCGCCAGGACAGATCCGCGTGCCCAGGCTAATGGTCGTGGGCCACATGGAGCCCACCGCAAAGCCGCACAGCGCGCATCCGGCAAGTCCGACAACAGGGTTTTGCGTCAGCGACGCCATGAGGTACGCCGCCACGCACAAAACGGCGCTTCCCATCAGCACCGCGGACAGCGGCCATCGCGCGCGGGAAAGAATGACCCGGGCCGTACCCATCAGCACGGCAAAGGCGCAGGGGCCCGCCAGATCCCCCACGGCTTTGCTTACGCCCAAGGCGGACTGCGCAAAGCTGGAAGACCATTGGCTCATGCTCAGCTCGCTCGCGCCGGAGAGCGCCATGATAAGCATCATCACCCAGAACAGCGGGTTGCGGCAGAGATGGCGGATTCCCAGGCTCTTTTCTCCGCTGTCCTCCAGGGTATTTATGGGAACCAGCGCAAACAGCACGGCGCTTGTCAAGGGCACCAGGGCCCACAGCAGCGCCAGCACCGGCCAGCGCGCCAGGCCAAAGCACGCAAAGAAGACCGTGGAGAGCAAAATGGTCGCCACGCAGCCCCAGCAGTAAAAGGAGTGCAGAAGGCTCATCGCCGCGGCCTTGCTGGGCGTGGGGCACGCCTCGACGATGGGGCTGACCAACACCTCGTTGATGCCGGCGCCCAAGGAATAGAGCACCACGGAGATCATCAAGCCTGCGTAGGGATGCGGCAGGAGGAAGGGCAGCGTGCCCAGGCCCACCAGCCCGGCAAAGCTGCTCAGCGCGCCGAAAACCACGCAGCGGCGGTAACCGATGCGGTCGGCGTAGCGGCTGCCCAGCAAGTCCACCAACAGCTGAATGACGAACGTGACCGTTACCATCAGCGTGATCTGCGCCAAGGGGATTTGAAAGGTGTCACGAAAGGTCAAAAACAGCAAAGGCGCGAAGTTGACCGTTGTCGCTTGCGTGGCGCTGCCCAGGTAGCAGGCCAAAATGGTGTGGCGGTAGGTAAGCTTCATGGCTTTTCCTTCCCGCCGTCGGCATGGCGGCGAATGGCCTCGAAGGTTTCATCGCTCAGGTCGTGCTCAATCTTGCAGGCATCGGCCCGGGCGACGTTTTCGCTCACGCCCAAGCGGACGAGAAAAGCGGCGAGGAGGTTATGCCGCTCCAGCATGCGCCGGGCGATGGCCTCGCCCTGCGGGGTAAGGGTAATGCGGTTGTCGTCACCCATAAGGATATAACCGTTTTCTCGCAGACGCTTCATGGCAAAGCTCACCGAAGGCTTGGTGACGCCCAGATGTGCGGCAATGTCCACGGAGCGCGCATGCCCGCGCTCCTGGCAGAACATGAGGATGGTTTCCAGGTAGTCTTCCGCCGATTCATGAATGTTCATGTTGTTCCTCCTTGCCGGAATGTTGACAGGCGCTGTGAGATAGGCTAAAATAAATAGCCTTCGATGCCGCAGACGCGGCAAAACAGTATCCGAGGTGTTGCAGGCGTGGATCTTGTGCTCATCGCCGTCGGGCTTTCCATGGATGCCTTTGCCGTGGCGCTGTGCAAAGGGCTTGGCATGCGCCGCATCAACTATGCGCACGCGCTATCCATCGCTCTGGCCTTTGGGGTATTTCAGGGCGTGATGCCGCTCATCGGCTGGCTGCTGGGCACGCAGTTTGAAGCCTACATCACCCCGGTGGATCATTGGGTCGCCTTTGCGCTGCTGGGCTATATCGGCGGCAAAATGCTCTGGGACGCGCTGCGCGAGCCTGCTCACGCGCAGGCATGCCCTGCCGACAGCCGCCTGGATGTGCGCGAATTGCTGGTGCTGGCCTTGGCCACCAGCATCGACGCGCTGGCCGTGGGCATCACCTTTGCGTTTCTGGGCGTGGACATCGTTTCGTCCGCGCTGCTGATCGCCTGCATTACCTTTTCGCTGTCCTTTGCGGGCGTAGTGGTGGGAAACCGGTTTGGCAACCGCTTTGAGCGCAAGGCGCAAGTGGCCGGCGGCGTGGTGCTCATCCTTATCGGCCTAAAGATTCTCCTGGAGCATCTGGGTATTCTTCTTTAGCGCCGGGCTCCAGCGGCCAGCCGGCGAGGTTGTGAACCGCCTCGCGGCTGAGCAGCGTTCCCGCGCCCATGCACGCCTCGCAGCGGTGCCCGCATTGCGGACAGACGCAGGCCGGATGGTCGCCGTCGGTTTGCACCATGTAGGCGTCGCATATCGGACATCCGCAGCGCATATGCCGTCTCCTTTCTCCGCCGCCGATTGGGAGGGTTTGCCTTTGAAAAAACGCCTGGCGCTTTTAGCCGTGCTGCTGCTTGCGGCATACCTGTCCGGCGGCTGCGCGCACAGTACGCCGGAAAGGGAAAACAAACTCTTGGTTTATTTTGAGGGCTTGGGGTACTCGTGTGAAATCCGTCCGATGGAAGCTGGCGAGCGCGAGGTGCCCATTTATGACGCCAGCGTGTGGCAGCTGCTTACGCTGGATGGAAGTTATGAGCTCTTGGTGTATTTTGACGAAAGCAACCGCGCGGATTATCATCTCAGACGGCTGGATCGCGCGCTTTGGCCGCACGCCGCGCGTCTGGGACTGCGCTATTTGGTGGTGTATCAGGGCGCGGATCCAGGCGTCGCCGCCGCGCTGGAAAAACTTCAAAACCAGCAGGAATAAGCCTTACGGCTGCGCCTCCAGCGCCAGGTCGTAGGCTTTTTTCAGCTGGACATCGTTGAGGTCGCCCAGGTCGTACATGTTGTCGTCGCCTTCCGGCCATTCCACCAGCACGTCGGGCGTGATGCCCACCTGATGCACCTCGTTGCCGTTGGGCGTGTAATACTGCGCTACGGTAAGCTGAATGCCGGCGCCGCGCTCGCCCACGGGCAGCACGTATTGCACCACGCCCTTGCCATAGCTTTGCACGCCCACGATGGTGGCGCGGCCGCGATCCTGCAGGGCCCCGGCCAGGATTTCGCTGGCGGAGGCGGAATACTCGTTAACGAGCACCACGAGCGGCAAGGTGTTTTCGTCGCCGGAGGTCGTGGTGGTGTAGTATTCGGTGGTGCCGTCGCGGTAGACCAGCGAGGCCACGGTGCCCTCGCCCAGGAACAAATCCGCCACCCGCTGCGCGTCGTCCACCCAACCGCCGGGGTTGTCGCGCAGATCCACAACCAGCGATTTGGCTCCCTGCGCCATCAGATCGCTCAGCTGCTGGGTAAAGGCCACGCTGCAATCGCCGCTGAACTCATAGAGGGAGATGTAGCCCACGTCTCCGGGCAGCATGCAGCTGTTGACCCAGTTGACATGCACGACCGCGCGTCCGACCACGAAGTCCATTAGCTGGTCGTCGCGCTGCACCTGGATATTGACCGGCGTGCCCACCTCGCCGCGCATGATGTCCACAGCGTCTTGCAGGTTGCTGGCGTATACCTCGATATCCTCCACGCGGGTGAGGATGTCGCCCTTGCGCAGCCCTGCCTCCAAAGCCGGGCTGTCCAGGAACACGCGGCTGATGGTGCAAAGCCCCGTGCTGTAATCCGCCATGATTTGGATGCCCACGCCGGCATATTCGCCCTCGTCATCGGCCCACATGTCGGCGTAGTCCTGCGGCGTATAATAGAACGTATACGGGTCGCCCAAGCCGTATAGCAGGCCCATGTTCGCACCGTCGAGCATGGCTTGCTCGTCGGGCTCCTCGTAGAAGTAAATATCCACCAGCTGGCGGATTTCGTCCAGCTCCGCATACTGCTGCAAGCGCTCGTATTCCTCGCGGGTAATGGTGACATAGTCGTCCTCGCCCTGATCGCCGGCCAGGTCGGTGATGGTGGTGGGCAAGAGGGCGCAGCTGGTGAGCATGAGCATCAGCAGAACCGCCAGGCACCATAGTTTAAAGCCCTTTTTGGGAAAACGCCTCATGGTCATCCCCCTCGTTTTGTTGTTCAGTAAATCTGCCGGGGCTTTTCTTGGCCGCATTTTTTCAGCTCATAGAGGATCTTGAAGGTAACGGCGTCGTCAAAGCGGCGCAGATCCAGCCCGGTTTGCCGCTGCACCTTGTCCAGGCGGTAGACCAGGGTGTTGCGGTGGATGAACAGTTGCCTCGCGGTATCGGAGAGGTTAAGATCCTTGCGGAAGAACATTTCGATGGTTTGCAGCATCTCTTCGTTGAAAAGCTTGCTGTTGCGGCGGTTGAACAGCAATTGATGAAAATGTAGCCCTTCCTCCTGGGGCACGTTCATCAGGAAGCGTTCCAGCATTAGGCGGCGAAACACGTGAATGCTGGCCGACGGGTTAAAGATGCGCCCCACGTCCATGGCACGCCGGGCCTCGGCATAGCTTTCCCCCAGTTGGGCAAGGGTATGCTTTTCCTCGCCAACGCCCACCACGGCGGTTTGTACGGCCTCTTCCAGGAGGGTTTCCTGCACAGCTTGGGCAAACTGATAAAGCTCGTCCGTGCCGTCGATGCCGGCCATATCCTTAATCAGCGCGACCAAATGGCGGTTCATCTCCACGAGCACGTCGGTGTCGCTCAGGGGGATGAGCTCGCCCAAGAGGGTAAAGGCGCTGGCTTTTTCGGTTTGTTCGATTTGAAACAGCACCACGCAGCGTTCCATTTCCAGGGGAATCTGGTGCTCGGCCGCGCGGCTGTTGAGGTCGGCGCCGCTGAGTTCCTGCTTGAGGGCGCGGCGGTATACGTCCGTATAGCCGGCGATGGAAAGGCTGCTTTTGAAAAGGTTCATAATCATGGCGTCGGCCACGCACAGCACGTCCTCCGCGCCAGGCATGCCCTCGGGCGCCACCAAATACAGCGGCGGATGCAAATCCAGCGCGCGATAGAATAGCGATCCCACGCGGTGATTGATGCCCTGCGCCAGGGAAGCGGCGGGCTGAGGGGCGGGTTCGCCGTCCTCTGGGACGACGCAGGCGCCGGTTGCATCCAGAAGCCGAACGGGAATGGAAAGGGATTCAAACACGTGGGTGATTTTTTTGACGTACCGCTTCTCGATGTACACCTAAGACGCTCCTTTGGCACGGAACGTTCCTCCAAGAACGGCCGTACGACATCAATGTACAACCGGCGGCGCGCGTGCGCGTGCCGGCCGTCAAAAGGTATTATAGCATAACGGCCGGCAAATGCAAAGGAGACGGGCACATTTTACAGCCCGGATGAGCGGGCGCTCAGCAGGCGTTCCACGGCGTCGGCCAGCGCGTCCACGTCCTGTTGGGTGTTGTAAATGCCCACGCTGGCGCGGCAAGCGCCGCTGCGCAGGGTGCCCAGCCATTGGTGGACGGAGGGCGCGCAGTGCAGGCCCGCGCGCAGCGCAAAGCCCTGAGCGTTCAGCGCGTCGCATAACTCGCCGGTATCCATGGCTTGCGGCACAAAGCTGACCACCCCCACCCGAGGGGCCTGCGCGTCGCCCAGCAGCTTCAGGCCGGGCACGGCTTCCAAACGCGCGCGAAGGCGAGAGGCCAGCTCGCCTTCGTATTCTTCGATTTCGGCGCGGTGCGCCAGCGCAAACCGAGCGCCCACCATTAAACCGGCGATGCCGGGCAGGTTGAGGGTTCCGCTTTCGTAGCGGTCGGGGAATTGCGCGGGCTGGCGCATGCTTTCGCTCACGGAGCCCGTGCCGCCCAGCACCAGCGGCCTGGGGTTCATGCCGCGGCCCAGCGCCAGCACGCCCGTTCCGTGCGGGCCCAGCAAGCCCTTGTGCCCCGGCAGGGCGATCATGTCCGCGCCCAAGCCTGTCAGAGATATGTCCAGAATGCCCGCGGTCTGGGCGGCGTCCACCAGCAGCGGCACGCCATAGGGCTTGAGCGCCTGCGAAAGCTGCGCGATTGGCTGCACGACGCCGGTGACGTTGCTGGCATGGCAAATGACGCACAGCGCGGTGCGCGGCGTCACGGCGGCGGCCAGCGCCTCGGGCGTCAAAAGGCCACGGCTGTCCGGCGCGACGGTGCGCACGGTGATGGCGCCGTCGTCCTCCAGGGACTTGAGCACGCGCATCACGGCGTTGTGCTCGGCGTGGGAGCACAGCACCTCGTCGCCCCGACACAGCGTGCCGCGGATGGCCAGGTTGAGCGCTTCGGTGCAGCTGGGGGTAAAGAGGATGTTTTCCGGGGCGGGGGCGTCCAAGGCGCGGGCAAGGAGCTCGCGGCAGGCCTGCACCACGCGCCCGGCGCAAAGCGACAACCCGTGGCCGGAGCGTCCGGGATTGGCGCCGATTTTTTGCAGCGTTCCGGCCATGGCGCGCACGACCATGGGCGGCTTGGGAAACGACGTGGCGGCGTTGTCCAGATAGATCATGCGAAAATCCCCCTTCGTGTCCTCACGCCCACAGCCGGGCCTACGTATACTGTATGAGGAAGGAAGGGGGATATGAACCCATGAAAGAGGCTTTTGGTATCGCGTCGTTTCGCTCGCGCCAACAGGTGCTGAAATTTGAAAGCGCGTTGAAGCGCGAGGGGGTGCGCGTATCGGTTATCACCACGCCCCGGGACGTGTCGGTAGGCTGCGGGCTGAGCGTGCGCTTTGAGCTGGCGGATGCGCAGCGCGTGGCGGAGGTGTTCAACCAGCTGCGCCCCTCCAACCTCATCGGCTTTTACCGCGTGGAGCGCGAGGAGGGCCGCCGCACCGTCACCCGGCCGCTGGGTTAAAAGGAGCGGCGCGCGTAAAAGCGGCAGGAAAGCGACGCGGACGCAGCCAGCAAAACCGGCGCGGCGGCGGGAAGCATCCAGGCCGCCGCGCTGAGGGCCGCGGCGTCCGGATTCAGGCGAACAACCAACAGCAGCGGGATCACGAAGGCGAGCGTCATGGCCACGCGCGCCTTTTGCACGCCCAGGCGGAACATCAGCGGCAGGATCAGCGACAGATAGCCGACGCCTCCGCCCAGGAGCATCGCGCCCTGGCGCCAAGCGTCGTCTGGGGAAGCGCCAAAGGCCAGCGACGCCGCCAGCGCCGCGGCTCCCGACACGCCCAGGCATATCAGGCTGAGAAGGTACTTGCTCAGCACCATGTCCCGGCGCGTAACGGGCATGGTGAGGGCGTAGCGATCCCAACGAGCGTTTTCGTCGTAGGCCATGGCGTTGACGACCGACATCATCGACAGAAACACCATGATCCACGCCAGGAAGGAGGCATCCTGCTGAAAAAACGCCAGTACCGCATAGACGGCGATGATCAACAGGTATATCCTGCCCTGATGCTTGAGGTTGAGCAAATCCTTGAGCAGCAGCCCGCTCATGCCTGTTCCTCCCCTCGGATAAAGTAGAGAAAGACATCCTCCAGGCGGGCGGGATCGGCGGTGGCGCCCGGGGGAACGCATTGGCGCCGCACCAGCGCTTCCACACCGAAGGCATGACGCCGGAATCCGACAATATTCTCCACCGGAATTGAATTTAACGTCTGTTCAGAGCATTTCAAAACCACATATCTGTCCAATATATCGTCTTTTTGGTCGCACAAAACCACTTTGCCCTTATGCAGAAAGGCGATGTAATCGCACGCTTTCTCCAGGTCGCTCACGATGTGCGAGCTGAACAGGATGGAGCGTCCCTCGTCCTGGATGAAGTCCAAAAACACGTCCAGGATTTCGTCGCGCACCACCGGGTCCAGGCCGCTGGTGGCTTCGTCCATTAGCAACAGCCGGCTGTCGTGGCTCAAGGCCACGGCAATGGCCAGCTTCATCTTCGTGCCGCGCGAAAAGGTCTTGATCGCTTGGCCTTGCGGTAAGGAAAACCGCCGGGCGTAACGTTCGAACGCCTTGGCGTCCCATGTTCGGTAGCAGCGCTTGAGCACCGCCCCCACGTCCCGCAGCGTCAACCCCTCGGGAAAGCCGCTTTCGTCCAGCACCACGCCCAGATGCTCCTTGATGTCCGGCGTAAGCGCGCGGCTGCCCAGCACCTCCACCTCGCCGCTGTCCCGCGTTTCCAGCCCCAGCGCCAGGCGCATGAGCGTGGTCTTGCCCGCGCCGTTTTCTCCAATCAGGCCCATGATGCAGCCGCTGGGAAGCGTCAGGTTTACGTCGGTTAGTGAAAAACCGTCATATCGCTTGCTCAGTCCCCTGAGCTCAAGCGCGTGGGTCATACGTCCTCCTCCTTAAACAGCATGCCCAACAGCTGCGTCAGCTCCTCCAGGCTCATCCCGCAGGCGCGCGACAGCCCCACCGCCTGACGCAAATGCTCTTCCATCTGCCGCAGGTGCTCCTCGCGCGCCCACTCCGCGTTCGCGCCGGCCACAAAGCTGCCTTTGCCCGTCATGCTCACAATGAAGCCTTCCCGTTCCAATTCCTCATACGCCCGCTTGGTCGTGATAACGCTGACGCGCAACTCCTTGGCCAAGACCCGCATGGAAGGCAGGGCGTCGCCCTGGCGCAGTTCCCCGGACAGGATTTTCCCCTTGAGCTGTTGGACGATCTGCTCATAAATGGGCTGTGTGCCCGCATTGGAAAGAAAGAGATCCATGGCGCTCCTCCATTTCTAATGTGCATATACATTATATACAATATGAACGCTATGTCAAGCCTTGCGGCAAGAAAAAAAACCGCCCGAGGGCGGCTTCAGCTTTCGCGGGCGGCGGAAAGCATGAGCTTGAGGCGGTTTTCCTGGTTGACGCGGGTGGCGCTGGCATCGTAGTCGATGGCCACGATGTTGACCTGAGGGTTGCGCTCCTTAACGAGCTTCATCATGCCTTTGCCGCAGATGTGGTTGGGCAGACAGCCAAAAGGCTGCGTGCAGACGATGTTGCGGCAGCCGCTTTGGGCCAATTCGAGCATTTCGGCGGTCAGCAGCCAGCCTTCGCCCATCTTGGCTCCCTGGCTGATGTAGCCCCGCGCCAGGGCCGCAGTTTGCTCAAAGGGCGTCCAGGGCGCAAAAATCCCATGCCGGCGCATGAGGGCAATCACATCGCGCTTTTTCTTGAGCAACAGCTTGTACGCCGCGCGCACGATCGGCCGCGTCAGCGCATGGCGGCCGTACAGCCGGCCGTCCTCCAGGACGTTATAGACGCAGTAGAGCAGAAAATCCATCAGCCCGGGCGTCACGATTTCGGCGCCCTCCGAAAGCAGGAAGTCCTCCAGGTGATTGTTGCCCAACGGCGAGTATTTCACGAAAATCTCGCCTACAACGCCCACTTTGACGGCGTCTCGCTTTTTTCGCGCGATGGCGGCAAAATCGCGCAAAATCTGGCGGTTGTTGTCCAAAATGCGCCGGTAGCGGATGCGGCTGCCCGAGCCCAGCTCGCGGCCCAGGCGCTGGGTCCAGCGGGCGGCCAGCGCCTCGGCTTCGCCGGGGTTTTTCTCGTAGGGCTTGACCTGGTTGAGCAGCGTCATGAGCAAATCGCCATAGAGCACCGCGTACATCAGCCCGTGCAGAATGGGCAGCGTGAGGCGGAAGCCGGGATGTTTTTCCAGGCCCGAAAAGCTGAAGGAAATCACCGGCACCTGCGCATAACCCGCCCGCTCCAGCGCTTTGCGAATGAGCGAAATATAGTTGGAAGCCCGGCAGCCGCCGCCGGTCTGAAACATAATCAGCGCGGTTTGGTCGGGATCGTAGCGACCGGATTGGAGCGCGCACAAAAACTGCCCCACCACCAGCACCGCTGGATAGCAGGCGTCGTTGTGCGTGTAGCGCAGGCCCATTTCGGCGATTTCGGGGCCGGAGGTATCCAGCACCTCCATGTGATAGCCATAGGTGGCAAAAACGCTGGTCACCAGCCGGAAATGAATGGGCAGCATGGTGGGCACAAGGATGGTGTAGCGTTGCTTCATCTCTTTGGTAAAAGGAACGTAAGGGGCGTGGCTCATGGCTTTTCCTCCAGGGCGCCCAGCAGACTGCGCAGGCGGATGCGCACCGCGCCCAGGTTTGTGATTTCGTCGATTTTGAGCTGCGTGTAATACTTGTGCGCGCCTTCCAGGATGGCGCGTACCTCGTCGGTGGTGATGGCGTCCACCCCGCAGCCAAAGGACACCAGCTGCACCAGCTCGGTATCGGGATGATCGGCGGCATAGCGGGCGGCACGGTAGAGCCGGGCATGAAAGGTCCATTGGTTGAGTACGCGCACACGTACGGGAGGCGCCAGGTGGCATACGGAATCCTCGCTGACGACCACAAACCCCAGCGAAACGGCCAGCCGGTCGATGCCGTGGCTGATTTCGGGGTCGATGTGGTAGGGCCGTCCGGCGAGAATCATCACGCGGCGGCCGTTTTTGCGCGCCCATGCCAGGGCTTCTTCGCCCTGGGCGCGCAGGTCGCTTACGTAGCGGCGGTAAGCGTCAAAGCCTGTTCGGGCCGCGGACAGCGTCTGCGCGCGCGTGATGGAAGGATCCAGCTCATGCAGGCAGCGGTAAAGGGTCTTGGCCAGGGCGTGCGGGCTGGATACGTCCAGGTAGGGATACAAAAACCGCGCCCGTCGCAAATCGTCCACATTGGCGCGAAGCAGTTCCGCATAGTAGGCCACCACCGGGCAGTTGTAGTGATTGTCGCCCGCGCCTTCGTCCACGTTGTAGGTCAGGCTGGGATAGAACAGCGTGTCGATGCCCTGCTCCATAAGCTTGGCGACATGCCCGTGCATTAGCTTGGCGGGATAGCATACCGTGTCGGAAGGGATGGTGTACTGGCCCTTTTCGTACAGCTCGCGGCTGGAAGGGCCGGAGAGGACTACCTCAAAGCCCAGGGCGGTAAACAGCGCGTGCCACAATGGGGCCAGCTCGTACATGCCCAGCGCCAACGGGAGCCCCAGTTTGCCGCGCGGCCCCGGCACGGGCGTAAGCTTGGCCAGGCGCTCGCGTTTCCAGGCGTACAGGTTGGGCAGCGCTTCGCCGCCTTGGATGCCCAGAGGCTTTTGACATTGATTCCCCGACAGGTAGCGCCGGCCGTCGGAAAACAGGTTGACGGTCAAGCGGCAATGGTTGGTGCAGCCGTTGCACACCGCCGCGCGGCTGGAATGGGTGAATTGCTCCAACTCCTGGGCGCTGAGCAGCTGGCTTTGCGAAAAGCGCATGGCGTGCAGCGCCGCGCCGTAGGCGCCCATCAGCCCGGCGAGGGAGGGGCGGACGACCTCCGCGCCCAGCTCCTTTTCAAAGGCGCGCAAGACCGCGTCGTTCAAAAACGTGCCGCCCTGCACCACCACGCGCTCGCCCAAATCCTTGGGCGAGTTGGCCCGGATGACCTTGTACAGCGCGTTTTTGACCACGCTGATGCTCAGCCCCGCGGAAATGTCCTCCACGCTCGCGCCGTCCTTTTGGGACTGCTTGACGCAGGAATTCATAAACACCGTACAGCGCGAGCCCAGGTTCACCGGCGCGCGGCTGAGCAGGCCGCGCCGGGCAAAATCGGCCACGTCGTAGCCCATGGAGCGGGCAAAGGTTTCAATGAAGGAGCCGCAGCCCGACGAGCACGCCTCGTTGAGCATGATGGAATCAATGGCGCCGTTGACGATGCGGAAGCATTTGATGTCCTGGCCGCCGATGTCCAGGATGAAATCCACGTCCGGCTGGAAGTGGCGCGCCGCGGTGTAGTGGGCGATGGTTTCCACCACGCCTTCATCCAGGCGGAAGGCGTTTTTGATGAGGTCTTCGCCATAGCCGGTGGCCGCCGCGCCGCAAATGCGCACGCGGTCCGCGCACAAGCGGCGAAGGCGCGTAAGCTCCTGATGCACCAGCCGCACGGGATCGCCCTCGCTGGGGCTGTAATGGCTGTACAGGATGCGCTGATCCTCCGAGATCAGCGCCAGTTTGGTGGTGGTGGAGCCGCAGTCCACGCCCAGCCAGGCACGGCCTTCATAGGCGGACAGATCCAGCGTTTCCACCGCGGCCCGCTGGTGGCGCGCGGTAAAGGCGCGGTAGTCTGCCTCGGTATCAAACAGCGGCGGCAGCCGGTCTGCGCCGCCCAGGGAAGCGTCGCCCAAATCCATCAGGCGGCGGATGAGCTCGGCATAGGTGACGGCTGGCTGCGAGGCGGCGTACAGCGCCGCGCCCGCCGCAACGGAAAACCGCCCGTGCTCGGGAAACAGCGCGCGCTGCGGCGGAAGGCCGAGGGTTTCGACAAAGCGCTCACGAAGGCCCGCGCAGTAATGCAGCGGCCCGCCCAAAAACATCACCTTGCCCTCGATGCGCCGCCCCTGGATCAGCCCGGCGATGGTTTGGTTGACCACGGCCTGGTAAATGCTGGCGGCGATGTCGGCTTTGCTGGCGCCCTGATTGAGCAGGGGCTGGATGTCGCTTTTGGCAAATACGCCGCAGCGCGACGCGATGGGATAGATGCGCTGGTGCGAAAGCGAAGCTTGATCCATCTCCTCTACCGTCATGTTAAGAAGCACCGCCATTTGGTCGATGAACGCGCCTGTGCCGCCCGCGCAGGAGCCGTTCATGCGTTCATCCAGGCCCCCGGTAAAGAAAATGACCTTCGCGTCTTCGCCGCCCAGTTCGATGGCCATGCTGGTGTCAGGGTCAAACAGGCGCACCACCGAGGCGGTGGCATGAACCTCCTGCACAAAGGGCAGCCCGGCCGCCTGCGACAGCCCTAGACCCGCCGACCCGGATACCGCCACCCCAAAGGGCTTTTCCTCCAGCAGCGGATGCATGCCCTGCAACAATTCCAGCGTTTTTTCGCGCACGCGGGAATAGTGCCGTTCGTACTGTTCATAGAGCACTTCGCGGCCTTCCATCAGCACCACTTTGGCTGTGGTGGATCCAATATCAATACCAAGGGAACGGGGTAAGTTCATAGGCGCAACCTCATCCATGTAAACGCGCGGAGCCCGGGCGCGAAAAAAGGGGAAAAAAGGCCCTCATCTATTATAACGCCCGGGGGGAAAACACACAAGCGAAGGCGGCAAAAACATTTGATTCCCGGTTGACACTCTCTGCTAAATGTGCTACAATCCTATATCGTCAGCGGGTTGCGCCGGAGTGCCCCAGGCTGCTGATGCGCCTGTAGCTCAGTTGGATAGAGCAACGGCCTTCTAAGCCGTGGGTCAGGGGTTCGAATCCCTTCAGGCGCGCCAGACGTGGTGGGTATAGTTCAGCGGTAGAGCGCCAGATTGTGGCTCTGGATGTCGTGGGTTCGAACCCCACT
>DVME01000039.1 GCA_018715175.1 Candidatus Limiplasma stercoravium | reverse complement strand
GTCCGCGCTGGATCCCACCATGGTGGGCGAGGTGCTCTCGGTTATCCGCAACCTGGCCGATCAGGGACTGACCATGCTGATCGTCACCCACGAGATGAAGTTCGCGCGCGATGTTTCGACCCGGGTGTTTTATATGGATCAGGGAGTGATTTTCGAGGAAGGCACGCCCGAGCAAATCTTTGACCACCCCGAGACAGACCGTTGCCGCGCCTTTGTCCACCGGCTTAAAACCTTTCACGCGGAAATCACTTCCACGGCGTTTGACTTCCTCGGCACAGCGTCTCAAATCGACGCCTTTGCCCGCAAGCACCTGCTGGGCGCCAACCAGTCCTTGAAGTTCCAACAGATCTTTGAAGAGTTGTGCGTATCGGTTCTTCTGCCCGCGTTGCCTGCGGAGGGCGGCTGGACGATCACCTTTGACGCGGCATGCCGGGAGGACGGCAGCGAGTGCGAGGCGGTCATCCGTTGGGAGGGCGCGCCCTTTGACCCCTTGACCCAGGGCGAGGCGCTGAGCGTCAAGCTGGCCGTGGCCAAGACAAAGGATGCGCGTTGGGCCTGCGACGGCGCCGTCAACACCGTCACCATTCGGTTCTGAACCCATTTTGAAACGGAGGTATTGAGAAATGAACATCACCAAATCCAAAGAAAACGCCCGCCTCACCCTTGTCCTGGAAGGCCGTTTGGACACGACCACGGCGCCGCAATTGGAGGCGGAGGTCAAAACGGCGCTGGAAGGCGTGAACGAGCTGATACTGGACTTTGCCCAGCTGGAGTACCTATCCTCCGCCGGCCTGAGGGTCATTCTGGCCGCCCAAAAGGTGATGAACAAGCAGGGAAAGATGGTTGTCCGCCATGTCAACGAGACCATCATGGAAGTATTTGAGGTCACGGGCTTCATCGACATCCTGACCATCGAATAAAAGCATTCGGGCCCGGCGGCGGAAAAGCGGGCGCTTGTGCAGCCGTTTTCGGCCTGACTCTACCCTGCCGAGGTGCTGGAAATGGAAGAAAAAGCCCTGTCCCAGAATCCCATATTTACCCAAAATGAGCAGGAGGCCAACCGCTATTCCTGCCGCTGTCTGCGGGTGATGGCGCTGGTGGCCCTGCTCGCGTGGGTGCTGAACCTGCTGCATATTTTCATCGTTCCACCGGCCGTAATGAACGCAGGCATGCCCCTGTGCCTTTTGTCGTTTCTTTTGCCCACCCTTCTCAGCCGCCAGATCAAACAGCCCAACGAGTATTTCAAGTATATCGTCATGGGTTGCTGTATCCTTGGCATCACGGTTCTCTCCATCGCCATTCCCAAGCACATGATTCTGGCTTGGGTCGCGCCGGTGCTGCTGTGCTGTCACTACTATTCCCGGAAGCTGACGGCCAGCGTTTTGGCCGCGTCGGTGGTGTGCCTGTTCATCGCGGGGATTGCCTCGCTGTATATCGGGGAGGGCGATCCCAACCTGCTTGACGGTATGCCCATTTCGGAGGCGGTGATTACGCCCACGGTTTTCTGGGAAGCGGTGCTGTTTTTTCTGGTTCCCCGTTCCATCATTCTCGTGGGCTTGTCCTTTGTAAGCATCACCGTGGCAGACCGCACCCGCGGACTGTTGGAAAAGCAAGCGGCGGATGCCTCTTCGCGTCAGCGCATCGAAACCGAGCTCAACGTGGCCACCCAAATCCAGGCGGACATGCTGCCCGGCATTTTTCCGGCCTTTCCGGAACGGCCGGAATTTGACGTGTACGCCGGTATGGTTCCCGCCCGCGAGGTCGGCGGCGATTTTTACGACTATTTCCTGGTGGACAACGACCACCTGGCCCTGGTCATCGCCGACGTTTCCGGCAAGGGGGTGCCGGCGGCCCTGTTTATGGTCATCTCCAAGACGCTGCTCAAAAACGCCGCCCAAACCGGCCTGTCGCCCAAGGTGGTGCTGGAAAAAGTCAACAATCAGCTGTGCGAAAACAATCAGGCGGAGATGTTCGTTACGGTGTGGCTGGGAATATACGAAATTTCCACCGGCAAGCTCATCGCGGCCAACGCGGGCCACGAATATCCGGCTCTGCGCAGAGGAAGCGGGGCGTTTTCGCTGGTCAAGGACCGGCATGGCTTTGTCCTGGCCGGAATGGAGGGGGCGCGCTACCGCGAATACGAACTCACGCTGGCGCCCGGCGATGTCCTTTTCCTCTATACGGACGGTGTGACTGAAGCCACCGACAGCTCCAACGCCCTCTATGGAACCGAAAGAATGCTGGAAGCGCTCAACAGCGTTGCGGGAGCGCCTCCCAAACGGCTGCTGGAGGCGGTAAAGGAGAGCGTCGACCGCTTTGTGGGGAGCTCCCCTCAGTTTGACGACATCACCATGCTGGCTTTCCAACGCAAGGATCCAGGCGCCGGGCAGTCCATGCGCGTCGCTCCCACGCTGGAGAGCATTCCCCAGGTTTGCGACTTTCTGCAACAAACCCTGCTGGACAACGCAACGCCGCCCAAGATCGTGACCCAGGTCAACATCGCGGCGGACGAGCTGTTTTCCAACATTGCCCGTTACAGCGGCGCGGCGGACGCCGCGGTGGACTGCCGGGTGACGGCAGGGCGGGCCGTCGTTCGCTTTATGGACGACGGCAGGCCGTACGATCCCACTACTCAGCCCGAGCCGGACGTAAGTCTGCCTGCCGAGGAACGGGAAATCGGCGGCCTGGGTATCTTCATGGTCAAAAAGACCATGGACCGGGTCTCCTATGAATATGCAAACGGACGCAATGTTGTGACCATCGAAAAGCGTTGGTAAGAAGCATCTGAGGGAGGAATGACTTTTGATAACGCTGATTTGCGCCGTGCTTTTGCTGGCCGCTGGATACCTGCTCTACGGCAAGCTGACCGAAAGGGTCTTCCGTCCCGACGGACGGCCCACGCCTGCTACGTCCCATCCCGACGGGGTGGACTACATTCCCATGAAAACCTGGCGGATTTTTCTCATTCAGCTCCTTAACATCGCAGGCACCGGCCCCATTTTCGGAGCCTTGTTGGGAGCGGTTTTTGGCCCGGTGGTGTTTTTGTGGATTGTGTTTGGCTCCATTCTGGGCGGAGCCGTCCATGACTACATGAGCGGCATGATCTCCGTCAGGATGAACGGCGCGTCCATTTCGGAAATCGTAGGCGCATGCCTTGGCCCGGCGGCCAAGCAGGTGATGCGGGTGTTCTCGGTGATCCTTCTGGTGCTGTTGGGCGCGGTGTTTACCACCAGCCCTGCCGCGCTGATCGCCCGCCTGACGCCGGATTGGATGAACACCGGCTTCTGGGTTGTGGTGATTTTGATCTATTACCTGCTGGCTACGCTGCTGCCCATCGACAAGCTGATCGGGAAGCTCTATCCCGTCTTTGGCGCGGTGCTTTTGATGATGGCGGTAGGCATCATCGTGGGGCTGGTCGCCGGCGGCTACCAGCTGCCGGAACTGTCCCTGACCAACCTTCACCCGGAGGGCCGCCCGGTCTGGCCGTTCATGTTCATCACCGTGGCCTGCGGCGCCATCTCCGGCTTTCATGGCACCCAGTCGCCCATGATGGCACGCTGCTTGACCTCGGAAAAGGACGGACGGAAAATCTTCTACGGCGCCATGATTTCCGAAAGCGTTATCGCCCTTGTATGGGCGGCGGCGGGCGTGGCGTTCTATGGCGCGACCGGCGGGCTGAACGCGGCCCTGACGGAGCTGGGACAATCGGGCGTGGTGTATGACATCTCCGTATCCCTGCTGGGCGTCTTTGGCGGCGCGCTGGCCATCGTGGGCGTGGTGGTCTGTCCCATCTCCTCCGGAGATACGGCCTTTCGCAGCGCGCGGCTGACCATTGCCGACTGGTTCGGTATCGACCAGGCCAGCCTTTCCAAACGGCTGGCGGTTACTTTGCCGCTGCTGGCGGCTGGCGCGGCGCTGACGCAGGTGGATTTCAACATCGTCTGGCGCTACTTCTCCTGGAGCAATCAGACCCTGGCCATGATAACCCTCTGGGCGGCGGCTATGTATTTGGTGCGTCACGGCGCCAAGCCGTGGCATTCGCTGCTGTGCGCGCTTCCGGCCACCTTTATGTCCGGCGTAACGAGCACCTACATCCTCATGGCCGAGGAAGGCTTGCGCCTGTCGCGCGCCATTGCCTATCCGGTGGGAATCGGATTTGCGGCGGTCTGCGCGGCGGCCTACCTATATCAAACGAGGCGGCAAACCCAACGCAGCCTGTAATGCGCGCAAGGATTGC
>DVME01000038.1 GCA_018715175.1 Candidatus Limiplasma stercoravium | reverse complement strand
GAAACAGATTGCGAATTTTATCGAACCGGTAAATGACCGTATTTTTGTGAACAAACAGCTTTTGCGCCACAAGGCTGAAGTTATAGTCGCATTGGATGAGCGCCTCCATGATCTCGCAAAAATTCTCCCGCGCGTTATTGTCCATTTCCTCGCTGATGGCGGAAAAAATGGTATCGTATTCCGACCGCGACATCTTGCTGTGTAGATACCGCAACAAGTAGTTGTAAAAATAATAGATTCCCAAAACGCAAATGTCCAACCGCATCCATTCGCATTGGCGGTATCCTTGGCCATAGTTGTACAGCTTGTCTAAAATGGGGCCGATATACGCGGAGAATACAATGTTGTTGAGGGTTGCCATCATTTGATTGATTTGCTCATCCAGAATTTCCTTTTCCGCGAGAAAGCAAAGCCGCTTTTCTGGTGCAACCGTTTTGAACCATATGATATTGTCGTCCAACGTTCGGCATAGAAAGTCCGTGTCCAGATAGGCTTCCGATTGCAGGATGGCTTTTCTGACCAGTTCGGGGTTCTCCTTGGGGCCGTTGTCCGCCTGGTGAACGACAAAAAGAATAGGTACCCTGGAGATTTCGGGACGGATATGCGTGATGCGTATCAAATAGTCGATATCTTGCTTTGAGGGATTTGGAAAGTAGATTAAACGCCGGATATGCTGCTCCTTATCCGAATCTCGTTCCTGTTTTGCAAGTTCTAGTTCCAAGGACTTTTCAATGCATATTTTTACGATGTTGGCGGTTGCCAGCAATTCTTCTCCCGTTCCCAGCATGGCCAGCACGCCGATTCTGGCCTGGTTTACGTTGAGCACAATGTACACGCCCGCCTCATAGCCCTTGAGATTATTGGGATCGTCGGGATGCACAACCACCATTTCTTCAGCTCCCGAAACGAGCTGCCGCGCCAACGCATTTGTTTTTCCGCGCATGACCTTAGGCCCAGACATGATTTTGCCTTCCATATCAATCAGCAGCATATTGCTTGAAACATATTTCTCAATGCTCTGAAGCAAAGACGATGCTACGCCAAGATTCAGCATATGTTTTTTCCTCCTTATAATCAGTCGTGAGCTTCCCGAATACATATATTATGCGACAATATGGTATAGGAGTTTAAAGAGAAAACGAGATGATTGTATCACAATCTTCAAGATTGCGCGAGCGTCAATACCCCCCTCCGACGAGCAAACAGCAATCAAAAGAACCTGTTTTTGCGGTGTTTTTCATAAAGATATCATTCTGAGTAAAAAGCAAACGCCCGCGACCGTTTGGCCGCGGGCGTTCTTTTCTTTGAGAAAACGGGTTACGGTTGGTTCGTCGGCAAGACGGTAATGGTAGCTTCTTTGTAAATCAAGGGGTTGGTTTTGGAGGTGGCCCGAATGGTGAGCGTTTGGGCGGTTTCTCCCGCGCCGACATCAAGCAGGCCGTTGGTGTCGATGGAGGACGCATCGCCAATGGAATCCATGACTTCCCACCGGATGCCACCGTTGGCGGTATCGTTCTTCGCACGAGCTTCAAACTGGATTTGCTCGCCGGCTTTTACCTCCGACGGAGCCGTGGTAATCTCAACCTCAATGGTCAAAACGTCGATGGTCACCGAACTGGTTTTACCGGAATCCGCGTTGGCGGTGGCCGTGACGATCAACTGTTGGGCGGTTTCCTCGGCGCTGACGTACAGGGTGCCGTTGCTATCCATATACGTCTTCTCGTTGAGCTGCGTCATCCCGTCGGCGTTGGCCACGCTCCAGACGCAGCCGCTGCCACTAGGGTCGTTTTGAATGTCGGCGGTAAAGAGCTTGCCGGCTCCGGCGGAGACCTGAAGATCTCCGTCATACCGAATGGCAATGGAAATCGGGGCCAACGGCGCTTCGAGCGTTACGTTCGCGGATGCGAATTTGGACGGGTCCGCGTTGGAGGTAACGGTCACAGTAAGAGAAGAGGCTGTTTCCAAAGCGTCGACGCTCAGCAGGCCGTTGGTGTCGATGCCGGTGACGCCATTGCCGCCCGATACGCTCCAAGCATAACCGCTGCCGGTGACGTCGTTGAGGATGGAAGCCGTGAACTGCTGGGTTTGGCCCTTGACGACCGTTGCGCTTTCCGGATCGATGCTGATGCTGATAGGCGTCGCAGGCGTAACGGTTACGGTAGCGCTAGCGGATTTGGATTGGTCCGCGTTGGCGGTAACGGTCACGGTAAGAGAAGCGGCTGTTTCCAAAGCGTCGACGCTCAGCAGGCCGTTGGTGTCGATGCCGGTGGCGCCATTGCCGCCCGATACGCTCCAAGTATAACCGCTGCCGGTGACGTCGTTGAGGATGGAAGCCGTGAACTGCTGGGTTTGGCCTGCCACAAGAGCGATGTTCGTCGGATCAACGGTGATGGAAATGTCGGGGGAAGCCGGATCCGTCACAGTAACGGTCGCTTCGGCGTACTTGGTGGGATCAGCGTTAGAGGTTGCCCGTACGGTGATCGTTGCAGCGGTCTCGTCCGCGCCCACGGTCAGCAGGCCGTTGCTCAGGGTCGTGGAGGGGGAGAGCTGGCCGCTCATGGTCCAAGCCACGCTGGTATCAGACGCGTTGCTCACGGTCGCGGTAAAGTTCTGCGTTGCGCCCTTATTGACAGACGCGCTTGCAGGATCGATGCTCACGGACACCTCGGACGCCGTGGTCACGGTCACGATCGCTTCAGCGTACTTGTTGGGATCGGCGTTAGAGGTAGCCCGTACGGTGATCGTTGCAGCGGTCTCGTCCGCGCCCACGGTCAGCAGGCCGTTGTTCAGGGTCGTGGCGGTGGAGAGCTGGCCGCTCATCGTCCAAGCCACGCTGGTATCGGAGGCGTTGTTCACGGTCGCGGTAAAGTTCTGCGTTGCGCCCTTGTTGACGGACGCGCTTGCAGGATCGATGCTGACGGACACCTCGGGCGCCGCGGTCACAGTCACGGTCGCTTCGGCGTACTTGGTGGGATCAGCGTTAGAGGTAGCCCGCACGGTAATGGGGCCGGTCTCGTCCGTACCCAAGGTCAGCAGGCCGCTTGCCAGGGTCGTGCTAGCAGAGGAATAACCGCTCATCGTCCAAGCCACGCTGGTATCGGACGCGTTGTTCACGGTCGCGGTAAACTGCTGGCTTCCTCCGGGGGAGAGCGTGGCAGTTGTAGGCGAGAGGCTCACGGAAACTTCTGCCGCCGGCGCGATGGTAATGGTAAAGCTCTTGGCATCAGAGGCGCCGGCCGAGTTGGTGGCGATTACAGAGAAGGTTGCGCCGGAAACGGCGGCCGTAGGCGTGCCGGAAATGACACCGTTCGCGCTCAAGGCGAGCCCGGCTGGGAGGCTGGAGCCATTGGCCAATGCCCAAGTGATGGTTCCGCCGCCGGTGGCCGTCAGGGTAGCGCCCGGATAGGCGACGCCAACGGTTCCCTGAGGTAGCGTAATGTCGTTGATAATGGGCTTGATGGGAGCCGCTACCACTTCAGCCGTCTGCGTAGAGGTTGCCGCGCCGGTGTAGTTTCCGATGCCGGTTACCATCACGGAGAGCTTGGCGCCGATGTCGGCATTGGTTGCGGTGTAGCTCTGCGAGGTCGCGCCGGCAATGGCCGCGCCGTTGCGCATCCATTGATAGCTGACGGTTGCCTGCGCAGGACTGGGCTTGGCGGTCAGCTTATCGCCGACGGTGGGCACGGCGCCTGCGGTGGTGTTGGTTTCGTTGATGATGGTCACGCCGTTGACGATGCGGTTGCTAAGCACCGCTTCGGTCTCGCCGCTGGAAAGCATGCCGGAGAACGCGCCGGTGCCGGTTACGATCAGCTCGATCTTCTTGCCGACGGCTGATTCTGGTACCGCATAGGTGGCGGCGTTGCTAACCTGGATGCCGTCCATGCGCCAAGCGTAGAGAACCGTCGCGCCGGCAGGCTCCACGGTGGCGCTTAGCACATCGCCCACAACCGGCACCTTGGTGCTAAGCTTCACCGAGGTAATCTGCGTGTTGCTGAGCACGTTGGCGGTCGCTGCGCTGGTCGCCGTGCCGGTATAGTTGCCCGTTCCGGTAATTTTGAGCTGAATGGACTTGCCTACATCCGCGCTGGTCACGGTATAGGTGGAGGTGGTGGCTTTCTGCACGCCGCCCACCAGCCAGCTGTAGCTGACCGTCGCGTTGGAAGGCGTCATGGCAAGCACGCTGAGCACGTCGCCCACCACCGGGTTGGTCTTGTTCAGGGTGACGCTGGTGACCTGGTTGGTGGAATAGTAATGGAGGAATTCGTTCATCATCCATCCCACGCGGCTGCCCACGCGAATGCGATCCCAAACGGCGCCCTTTTGCAGCACCGCTACCGAGGTGCCGACGCTGTATTTTCCGATGCGGCTGTATTGCTTGCCCGGGCCGGTGCGCAGGTTCACGCCGTAGCCGTTCCCGCTCCAGACGGTCGCGTAGCATACTACGGTCTCACCCGAACCGCTGCCCATATTGGTGGTGAGGAATTGGGTCATCATATACCCAACGGTGCCATAAATCTGGATGCGGCTCCAGGACAGGCCGCTTTCCAGTATGGTCACCGGCGTGCCCACGGGATAGGTGCGAATCACGCGGTAGCCCGTGCCGGGGCCCGTGCGAAGGCGAACGCCGTATCCGTTGTGGCTGGTGACGTAGGCGTTGGTAGCCGCCGATCCGGAGCCGCTGTGCAGCGTAAGATAGTCGCTGTACATATACCCCGTACGGCCGTCCGGCGTCTTGACCTGGTACCAGCTTCCGCTCTTGCCCAGGATTTCGATCACCGTTCCGGTGTAGTAGCTGGTGATGATATCGGCGTTGAAGCTGGCGCCTGCGCGCAGGCGAAGCCATCCGCCGATCACCGTGGCGTACTGGGTGGCGGCCAGAGAGGTCGCGGGCAGGACGCTCAAAAGCATCACCGCCACCAGCAGGGTTGCCAAAAACCGTTTCATTTCCTAATCCCTCCGATTTCAACAGGTTGCCGGGGTTCATATTTACGCTTATATGACGAACGACCTCAGAGAAATCTTCCCACTCGGGGAAATTCATTGTACAAAATTCTCAGGAAATTGTAAAGCGGCCAAAGAGCGCAAAAAACGTCTGAAACGCAGACGTTTTTGAGCATATTGAAATTCGGAGAATGCAAAAAAAGAGGCAGTCGAGCGGCCGCTTGCCCTTTTGCAAAAGCGTCAGGATTTCTGTGTAAAGCTGTTGTGGCAGCGGCTGCAAGTGACGGTTACCATGCCGGTGCCGCGCGGCAGCCTGAGCCACGCGCGGCAGCCGGGGCAGCGAAAATACTTGTATTTTTTACGGTTTTTAAAGCGCATACGCGCTTGTTTCATCGCGGTGCGGCGCTTTTGCGACCAGTTCAGATAGCGGCGATTTTCCGCCGCGCGCTTGTCGCGGTTGCGCGAAAAAATACGGAAGATGCACAGGATGTAAGCAGCCAAGCCCAGAATGCTCAGTAAGAATCCCAACAAGGAGACGACGGCAACGTTGACCGCGCCCAGAATGCTTCCCAGCAGGTAAGAAATCAAGCCAAGCCACAGAAGGGCCATGGAAAGATGATCCGCTCCGTTGCGCCCCTCCATGAACGAGCGCAACGCCTGTTTGAATCTTTGCCAAAAAGACATGCCCCTACCTCTTTTCCATCAGCAATAGTAGAATCCGCCGCGAAAATTGCAGCAGCAGTTGCACAGCATGTTTGCCACGCACAGCGTAAGGCACGGATTGGCGCACAGCATGCCCGTAAAGCCGCCCTGCGCCCGCTGCTGACCATAGGCCTGGCCGCCGGCGTTCAGCTTGGCCAAAAGCTCGCGGAAGGCCGGTTCGTCAGGCGCCATGTTAACGGCGGTGCGCGCATCGTCCAAGGCGCCGATGCGGTTGCCCAAACCCATGTTGGCACGCGCCCGCCAGTAATACCAAGCAGCTCGGCGTGTCCCAATGCTGGAAAGCGCCGATAGCGCGTCGTGATAGCGCCCTGCCAATACCAATCGCTCGACGCTTTTGAGCTGCGGGTCGTACTCGGTATAGCCGGTGGTTTGATAGTTTCGGCGTCCGCCGCCGAAAAGATCCTCAAAGTCAAACCCAAACCCGCCGAAACCGCCGTAGGAATCCTGGCGGTGATCCTCATAGGAGCCGTAGCTGCCGCCGGAACCGTAACTGTTGGAGCTGCCGCCGTAACTGCTGGAGCCGCTTGTGTAGGAACCCTGGCCCTTGTGTTTGATGAGCGTGGTGTAAGCCTCGTTGATTTCCTTCATCCGGGCTTCGGCCTCAGCCGAGCCGCCGTTGAGGTCTGGATGGTATTTTTTGGCCAGCTTGCGGTAAGCGGCCTTGATTTCATCATCCGACGCTCCTCTGGGAACGCCGAGTACCTCGTAGGGGTCTCTCATGCCCCGTCCTCCTTATGCGCCGGCTTCTTGCCGGACTTGGGCGTGGGTACGCCGCGTTTGCGGTCGCGCCTGGCGCGAATTTGCTCGTAACGTGCCCAACAACCAGCATACAGGATATTTCGCAAAATGTCCATATCTTTTACCAGCGGGAGCGTCTCAAAGGCATCCGTGCTTTCGGCGATGAGCAGGGTCAGGCTGTCCTTGACGAAGGTTTCGTAGTCCTTGCGCTCGCCGTAGGCACCCAGAGGATTGTAGCGGTTCCGCCGCAAATCGCCAGGAAGATCCTCGTATGCGTCCATCAGGTAGACAAACCGCCCGAGCCCTTCGCCGACGCGCGCCAGCGTGGGCGCCCATAGGCCGTCCCCATAGCGGTAAATGGCGCCCAGCATTTCCGCGGTAAGATTGGCTGCCCCATCAGGCGAAGGCTCTCCCCGCGCTTCCAGCGCGGCGATTTCCTTCAGGCAACGCTCGATGGTGGCGCATGTTTGCGGATAGGCCGCCGAGACCTCGCGGTAGGCACGCTTAAGTAGCGCGGCCTGGGCGCGCCCGGGAAGGCTGCGGTCGTCCTGCCAGTCGTCCAGGCCCTTGTAATAGGCCAGTACCACGTTCATGTCGCAGCAGTAGCCGCAAAGGTCATTGGTCATGTAGGTGTGCGGCTTGAAGGGATGAGGGAGACAGCGGGCGGTCGTTTCGTGTTCCTCAGGCTCATAAAGGGAGGTCAGCAGCAGGTACAGAAAGGTCATGTCAAAGCTGAGCGTCATGCGCCCACGCAGGCCGTAACGCCGGTGAAGCTCGTGGCAAAGGCCGCAGTAGCAGGCGCGGTAACGCGCTTGACGCTCCGGCGAAAGCGCGCCGGCAGCGATGGTTACATACCCAAACATGCCCTTCTCCTTTGCTTAGCGGCGGTTATCGCCGCTGGAGGTAAAATCCGCGTCCATGGCGCCGTCCTCATCGTTGCCGTCCGGCGCATAGCGGCCCACAGCCTTGAGCACTTCGGTCAGCTCATCAAAGGCTTCGCGCGTCGCGCGATCATCCTTATCGTCCAAGGCTTTCTTGAGGCGCTTGCGCACGTCCTCCACGCGGTCGCGATCCTGGGAACCGAGCTTTTTGGTCGCGCTTTTGGACTGATAGTATAGCTCCTCTGCTTGGTTGCGCAGTTCCGCCGTCTTTTTCCGGCGGGCGTCCTCCTCAGCATAACGTTCCGCGTCGCGCACGGCACGGTCGATTTCCTCGGAGGACATATTGGAGCTTTGCGTCAACGTGATCTCCTGATGCTTGCCCGTGCCCAGGTCTTTGGCCGATACGTTGACGATGCCGTTGGCGTCGATGGCAAAAGTGACCTCGATTTGCGGAATGCCGCGCGGCGCGCGACGGATGCCGCTAAGACGAAAGCGTCCCAAAGTTTTATTGCAGCTGGCGATTTCGCGTTCGCCTTGCAAGACGTGGATGTCCACGCTGGTTTGAAAATTGGCGGCGGTGGTAAAAATTTGGCTGCGTTGAACGGGAAGGGTGGTGTTGCGGTCAATGATGCGCGAAAACACGTCGCCCAAGGTTTCAATGCCAAGCGACAACGGCGTGACATCCAAAAGCAGAAGGCCCTTCACCTCGCCCAGCAGCACGCCGCCTTGCAGCGCAGCGCCCATGGCCACGCATTCGTCAGGGTTGATGTCCTTGCTGGGCTCCTTGCCTGTAAAGCGTTTTACGGCCGCCTGCACAGCAGGGATGCGCGTGGAACCGCCCACCAGCAGCACGCGGCTAAGGTCGCTGGGCTGCAAGCCTGCGTCATTCATGGCTTGGCGAACCGGGCCCATGGTCGCTTCGACCAGGTGGGAGGTCAGCTCGTCAAATTTGGCGCGGGTGAGCGTCATTTCCAGGTGCTTGGGACCGGAACGGTCTGAGGTCAAAAACGGTAGGTTGATGCTTGTGGCGCTGGCCGCACTCAGCTCAATTTTGGCTTTCTCCGCGGCTTCGCGCACGCGGCTCATGGCGGTAGGATCGCGGGTTAAGTCAATTCGGTTGACGCGCTTGAACTCGTCCAGCAGGTAGGTGACGACGCAGTTGTCAAAATCATCGCCGCCCAGCCGGTTGTTGCCAGCGGTAGCCAAAACCTCGATAACCTCGTTGTTAATGTCCAAAATGGATACGTCAAAAGTGCCGCCGCCTAGATCGTAAACCATGATTTTGTTGGCGCCGCCTTTGTCCATGCCATAGGCGAGCGCCGCGGCGGTTGGCTCGTTGATGATGCGCAGCACGTT
>DVME01000037.1 GCA_018715175.1 Candidatus Limiplasma stercoravium | reverse complement strand
ATGCTGATGCCCTGGCAACGCATGGCCACCACGGTAATGGGCGCTTGCATGTCCGTGGGAAAGCCGGGGTAAGCTAAGGTGCGTACCTCAAAGGGCGACAGAGCGCTGCCGGTAAGCCGGATGCCGGCGGGCGTCTCGCGGATGCCCACGCCGGTTTCGGAAAGCTTGAACAAAAGCGAGCGCAGGTGATCGGCGCAGGCGCCGCGCACCAGCACGCTGCCCTCGGTGATGGCCGCGGCGCACAGCAGCGTGCCCGCCTCCACGCGGTCGGCGATGGGGTGATACACCGTGCCGTGCAGCCGTTCCACGCCGGCGATGTTGACCGTGGCCGTGCCCGCGCCGGTGATGCGCGCGCCCATCTGGTTGAGGCAGTTGGCCAGATCCACGATTTCGGGCTCCTTGGCGGCGTTTTCCAGGGTGGTCAGCCCCTGGGCCAGGGTTGCGGCCATCATCAGGTTTTCAGTCGCGCCCACGCTGGGCAGATCCAGGTAGACGCGCGTGCCCCTGAGCCGTCCGCTGAGCTGGCGCATCCCGCCCAGCGGATGCACCTGCGCGCCCAGGGCTTGCAGGCCCTTGACGTGCAAATCAATGGGCCGCTGCCCGATGGCGCAGCCGCCCGGCAGTCCCACGCACGCGCTGCCTGCGCGCGCCAAAATGGGCCCCAGAATCAGTATGCTGGCCCGCAGCCGGCGCATGTTTTCCTCATGGCGAGGGCTTTGCGGCTGCAAGGCGCATACCGACACGTCCGTTCCGCTGCGCTGCACCTGCGCCCCGCAGTCGCGCAGGATTTGCAAAAGCGTTTCCACGTCCGTGATGCGCGGAACGCGCTTGACAATCAGCGGATCCTCGGTCAAGAGGCCGGCGGCCAGGATGGGCAGCACCGCGTTTTTGGCGGTGCTTACCTCCACCTCTCCGCTCAGGCGCGCGGTGTGGCGGATTACGTAGGTTGCCACGGCAGCCTCACCTCGATGCGCGCGCCCCGGCCGGCGAAAACGGAAATCCTTGTTTCTTCCATGTGCCATCCCTCCCGTCGCGCTCATTTTGACCCTCGGGACGCCCCGGCATGTTCTGTGGAAACGTTTTGAACGGCGCGCAAAACCGCCGTCTCGCGCCAGGGCATGGAAGCAATTGCCTACATACGCCGCCCGGAACGCCCGCCGCCGCCGGCTGCCTGGAAGCAATTTCCGCGCCGCGGCCTTGGCAGCCGCGGGCAAACATGCTATAATCGCCACGAGCTTTACGAAAGGAAACGGCAACATGAACCGATTTGTGCTCAAGGCGCCTTATCCGCCCAGCGGCGACCAGCCGGCGGCCATCGCGTCGCTGGCCCGCGGGGTCATGGAAGGCAAAAAGGATCAGGTTTTGCTGGGCGTTACCGGCAGCGGCAAAACCTTTACCATGGCCTCCGTCATCGAACAGGTGCAAAAGCCCACGCTGGTGCTGGCGCACAACAAGACGCTCGCCGCGCAGCTGTGCAGCGAGCTGCGCGCGTTTTTTCCCGATAGCGCGGTGGAGTACTTTGTATCCTATTACGACTACTATCAGCCCGAGGCCTACATTGCCTCCACCGATACCTACATCGAAAAAGACGCCTCCATCAACGAGGAAATCGACCGCCTGCGCCACTCGGCCACGGCCGCGGTGCGCGAGCGGCGCGACGTGATCATCGTGGCCAGCGTCAGCTGCATTTACTCCATGGGCGATCCCAGCGAGTACGAGGGCATGATGGTCAGCATGCGCCCGGGCATGCGCCTCAACCGGGACGACCTGGTGCGGCGCCTGGTGGACATCCAGTACGTCCGCAACGACCTGGACTTTACGCGCGGCAGCTTTCGCGTACACGGCGACGTGCTGGAAATTATTCCCGCAGGAGAGCGGGAGCACGGGCTGCGCATTGAGTTCTTCGGCGATGAAATCGAGCGCGTCCGCGCCTTTGAAGTCGTCAGCGGCAAAGCGCTGAGCACGCTGGAGCATGCGCTGGTCTTTCCCGCCACACATTATGCCATGGATCGGGAAAAAATGAACGCCAACATCGACCGCATCGAGCGCGACCTGGAAATCCGCGCCAAGGAGCTGGAGGACGAAGGCCAGCCGCTCTACGCCCTGCGCCTTCGCCAGCGCACGCGCTACGACATTGAAATGATGCGGCAAATCGGCTTTTGCACCGGCATAGAAAACTACAGCCGCTACTTTGACGGCCGCAACCCCGGCGACGCGCCCTATTCGCTTTTGGACTACTTTCCCAAGGATTTCTTGATGTTCATCGACGAAAGCCACGTCACCTTGCCCCAGGTGCGCGGCATGTACAACGGCGACCGCGCCCGCAAGAAAAACCTGGTGGATTACGGCTTCCGGCTGCCGTCGGCCTATGACAACCGGCCGCTGTTGTTTGACGAGTTTCGCCAGCGCCTCAACCAGGTCATCTACGTCAGCGCCACGCCCGGCGACTATGAGCTGGGCCTGAGCGAAAACACGGTGGAGCAAATCATCCGCCCCACGGGGCTGATCGACCCCAAGGTGATCTTGCGCCCGGCCACCGGCCAGGTGGACGACCTGGTGGGCGAAATTCGCCAGACCACGCAAAAGGGCGGCCGCGTGCTGGTGACCACGCTGACCAAGCGCATGGCCGAAAGCCTGACCGATTACCTGCGGGAGCTGGACATCCGGGTGCGCTATCTGCACTCGGACATCCAAACCATGGAACGCACGCAGCTCATTCGTGATTTGCGCCTGGGCGAGTTTGACGTGCTGGTGGGCATCAACCTGCTGCGCGAAGGGCTGGACATGCCCGAGGTCAGCCTGGTGGCCATCCTGGACGCGGACAAGGAAGGCTTTTTGCGCAGCGAAACCAGCCTCATTCAAACCATCGGCCGCGCGGCGCGCAACGTGGACGGCCGGGTCATCCTCTACGGCGACGTGCTCACCCAAAGCATGGAGCGCGCGGTGCGCGAAACCGAGCGCCGCCGGGCGCTGCAAGAGGCGTACAACCGTCTTCACGGCATTACGCCGCGCAGCGTGGAATCCACCGTGCGGGCGCTGATTCGCATCACGCAGGACATGCAGGACAGCAAGCCCGACGACATGAGCCAGGAGGAATTGCAGGAATTGATCAAGAGCGTGGAGGATCAAATGCTCTCCGCCGCGCGGGAACTGGATTTTGAAAAAGCCGCGCGCCTGCGCGACGAGCTGTTTAGCCTCCGGGGAGAGAACGTGGAGGTGCAAAAGCCGCAAAACCGTCGCCGCCGTCCGCGCAAAAGGTAAAGCGCCGCGGGTTACGGCGCTTCCAGCTTGTCGAAAAAGTCCGCCTGCGGCGGCCTTTTGCGCCAAAACACGTTTCCCCTGCGCCTTCGGCGCGGCCGGGGAAACGTGCAAGGAAACCTTGCTGCGCAAGGCTTCCGAATCCACCGCGCATGTCGCTGGATTCGGAATACCCTTCGGAGGGGACGGAGGGAAGCGTCAGCCTAGTGGGCT
>DVME01000036.1 GCA_018715175.1 Candidatus Limiplasma stercoravium | reverse complement strand
GCTCCAGCCGTGCTCGTAGTCGCCGATGAGGTAGCGGTTGGGATCGGCGGAAAGGGTGGTCTTGCCGGTTCCGGACAGGCCAAAGAAGATAGCGCTGTCGCCGTCCTTGCCCACGTTGGCGGAGCAATGCATGCTGAACACGCCCTTCTTGGGCAGAATGTAGTTCATCACGCTGAAAATGCTCTTCTTGATTTCGCCGGCGTACTGGCTGCCCGCGATGATGACCATCTTTTTCTCAAAGGAAATGATGATGGCGGCTTCGCTGTGAACGCCGTCCAGCTCGGGGATGCACTTGAAGCCCGGCGCGGCCACGATGGTGAAATCGGCGGCGAAGGTTTCCAGCTGGGCGTCGGTGGGGCGCACCAGCAGCTGATGGATGAACATGTTCTGGCTGGCCAGCTCGTTGACGACGCGCACGCCGATGCGGTATTTCTCGTCGGCGCCGGCAAAGCCGTCAAACACGAACAGTTCGCGGTTTTGCAGGTAGGCGCACATACGGTTGTAGATGTTGTTGAACTTCTCGATGCTGATGGGCACATTGATCTTGCCCCAAGCGATTTCGTCGTGGGTGGACGGCTCGTCAACCACGAAGCGGTCTTCCGGTGAACGACCGGTGTATTTCCCGGTGTTGACGACCAGCGCACCCGTGTTGGTCAGCGTGCCCTCGCCGCGAGCGAGCGCAAATTCCGTCAGCCTAGCGGGGGGTAAATTGCGGTAGACAGCTTTGGATTCGATGATGCCCAGGTACGACAGGTCGAGACTCATAATCGGTTCCTCCCCTTATCTGAAAGTAGGCAGCAGACTGCCGGGTTGGTTCATCCGGGTAAAGTCACAACGTTACCCTAATTCACAAAATTCGATGCACATTCTGGTTTTCCTGCCTGCAAAAAAATAAGTTTAAAAATTCACAAATGAAAGCCGGTTGGCCTGGTAGATATTCTCGCCCTCCCCAAAGCGGCGGCCAGGCTGCTTTGGGAAGGTGAAAAAACGGCAGGCGGCGGGAGGCTGTTACCCCGCCGGCGAAAAATCCACTTCCTCAATGGCGAGGGCCATCGCCGCTGCGGGATCGGCGGTTTTGTTCAGCCAGGCCCTTTGCGCCTGGGGCGGCAGGATGACGGGCATGCGGTCGTGCAGCCAGGCGAGGCCGGGAGCGGCGCAGCGCGTCAAAATGACGAAAACAGGCAAATCCTCGCCCTGCTCTTGGCGCCAGAGCCCAGCCATAAAAAGCAGCGGGGCAGACGTAAACAGCGCGAATTTTTGCTTGGTTTTGCTGCCGCCCGGGGTGCGCTGCCACTCGTAGTAGCCGCTGGCGGGCAGCAGGCAGCGCCGAAAGAGCATGGAGTTTCGGAACATGGGCTTTTCCAGCGCGGTTTCGCTTCTGGCGTTGATGACCCTGTTTTTGGAACCCGTGTACCCCCATTTCATCATTCGGGGCCCGTCGGAGGTCAGAGCGGGCGCAATCTGGGCCGGAAAGATTTCGCCCAGGCGCATAGCCGCGGGCGCTTCGCAGTTGCCCCGCTCGCGCGCCAGCTCGTCCAAAAGCGCCAAAAGGGTCTCGTCCCGGGAATCCGGCTCAATGTAGTATCGTCCGCACATCTTCATTCCTCCGCTTCCGCCGCGTCTCGCTCCACAAACCAATAGGGAGCGTCGTAAAAAAGCACGATGATTTTTCCTTCCGCCTCGCACACGTAGCGCGTGCCCTGTCCGCCCGCCTTGAGCGACGCGGCCTCACGGACGTCCATAATCCGGTCGATGCGGCAGGCGGGGCCGTCCTCCTGGCGAAACAGCAGCGGGCGGATGCTTCCGTCCCATTCAAAATCGGCTCGTACCTTGACGTAGCGTTTGCAGGGATTCTCGGGTCTTCGTTCGCTCATGCTTTCCTCGTCTCCTTAGCCCGCGTAGAACGGCACGGGGTGCACCGTGTGATCCTCCACGGGATTGACCGTGGCGTATTGCCGGTCGGTCAGCACCACGGCCCGGCGCACGATTTGGTGCCCGAAGCGGCGGCGCAGCCCGTCGATAGCGTTTTCCAGACGCTCGTTTTTCATGCGCTGGGCCTCGTCTCCCATGAAATCCAGCTGCACAGGCTCGTCCTGCGGCGACAGCGCCGAGCAGCTCAGCCCGATGCTGCGGTAGGGGAAACCCAGGGCAAAGCGCTCTTGAAAAAGCTGCAAAGCCGCCCGCGCAATTTCGCCCGAGAGGTTGGTGGCGCGGTTCAGCGTTTGTTGGCAGGAGCGGGTGACGAGCTCCGTGTCGCGCGCGCTGATGGCTACGCACTTGGCCCGAAGCCCGTCCTGCCGAAGCCGCGCCGCTACGGATTCGGCCAACAGATAGTACAGGCAGCGCGCGTCGTCCGTGTTTTGCAGGTCGTGCGGCGGCGTAGCGCTGTTGCCCACGGACTTGATGACCGCGTTGGCCTGCGCCGGCATCACCGGCGACGTATCCAGCCCAGACGCATACGCCTTCAGCGTCAGGCCCGGCTTGCCCAGCCGCCCGCGAAGCAGCCCCGCGTCCATCCGCGCCAGATCGCCGATGGTGCGCACGTTCATTTCGCCCAGCTTGCGCCGCGTGGCCGGGCCGACAAAGAGAAGCTCGCCCACCGGCAGTCCCCACACCTTTTCCTGAAAGGCGTCCGGCGGAATGACCGTGACCGCGTCGGGCTTTTTGAGGTCGCTGCCCAGCTTGGCAAAGACCTTGTTGAACGAAACGCCTACCGATACCGTAATCCCCAGCTCCCGCTTGATCCGGTTTCGGATTTCGTGCGCGATGCGCTCGCCGTCGTCTATCGTTACCCCGGGGTTGCTGATATCCATCCACGCTTCGTCCAGCCCGAAGGATTCCACGCGCTCGGCGTATTCCTCGTACAGCCTTCGCATGCGCTGGCTGAAACGAATGTAAAGCGCAAAGTCGGGCGGAACGCATACCAAATCCGGGCATTTCATCCTCGCTTGCCAAATGGCTTCCCCGGTTTGTACGCCCTGCTGTTTGGCCAGTTGGTTTTTGGTCAGCACAATGCCGTGGCGTTCCTCCACGCTGCCGCATACCGCAACCGGGCTGTGGCGCAGGGATGGACGATAGAGGCATTCTACGCTGGCATAGAAGGAATTGGCGTCGCAATGAAGGATAACCCGTTCCATGACGTTCACTCCCGAACGTTTGTTCACTTTTAATTATACGAACATTAGTTCTATTGTCAAGCGAAATTCGTGGCAAAGACAACGCCGTTTCCGGCTTGGGCTTTCGCCGCCTATGTGGTATACTGGAGCCGTCAAAGGAGCGGCGAAAGAGGAGGAAAGCGCCATGAAAAGCCAACGCGAGGAAATACAAGAGGCCGTCCAAGCGGCGAACCGAACGCTGGGACATCTCCAGCGGGCGCAGGAATGCTTGAGAAGCGCGGGCAACTGGGGCGTGGTGGACATGCTGGGCGGCGGACTGCTGACGTCGCTGATCAAGCGGGGAAAAATGAGCGGCGCGGAGGCGGAGCTGTCGCAGGCGCGCGACGCGCTGCGCCAGTTTGCCGCGGAGCTGAGGGACGTGCGCGACGCGGCCGATATTTCCGTGGAAGTCAATGATTTTCTGGGATTCGCGGACTTGTTTTTCGATGGGCTCATCGTGGACTGGCTCATGCAGTCGCGCATCCATGCGGCCCGGGAACAGGTGGCGCAGGCGCAAGCCCGGGTGCGGTCGGTACGCGACGAGCTGCAAAGCAGGCTGTAAAAGGCGCGCGCTTTGAGCACCTTCGAAAAACCATTCGGGACAAAACGCGCGGCTCCCTGCCAAAGCGCATGGTCATCGGCATGCCCTCTTTCCCGCCGATGGAGCCTGGACACCCCGCAAAACATTTGAACGCCGTTTGTCACCCATTGGCCCGCCGCTCATATGTTGTTGCGGGGTGATTTTATGCGGCGAAAATCAAGGGGTTTTGCCCTTTCCTGTGGCGCCGCGCTCGTATGGCTGGCCCTGTCTGCCGTGCTGTCGCTTCCTTGGCTGAGACATGTGGCCGGTTTTTTGCCCGGCTGGTATGTCCTGCTGGTGATCGCGGGAATCGCGTTGCTGCCCGGGTATTTGATGTGCGCCATGTTCCTTTCCAATTTGCTCAATGCGCGTCCCAAACTGCCGGACGCGGCCTTTGCGGAGCCGGTTGCGGTGATTATTTGCGCCCGGAACGAGGCGGAAACCATCTATCGAACCCTCGAGCAAGTGGCGGCGCAAAGCTATCCGGGCGCCTTGGAAATTCTGTGCGTGGATAATGCCTCTACGGATGCGACCGCTGCGGAGATTCGCCGGGCCATAGATGCGCTGACCATGCCAAACCGGACGATTCGCCTCCTGACCTGCGCCCAAAAGGGAAAGGCCAACGCCTTGAATATGGGGTTGAGCCAGGTGCATACCCGGTATTTTGTCACGGTAGACGCGGATACCCTGCTGGAACGCAACGCTGTCAGCCGAATTCTGCTGCGTTTGCACGAAAGCGCCGCAGGATGCGTGGCCGGAAATCTCCTCGTGAAAAGCAGCGCCAACGCTGTGCAAAAGATGCAAATCTATGACTATCTTATCAGCATTGCCGCCATCAAGCGCTTTCAGGGAAGCTATGGCTCCACGCTGGTAGCCCAGGGCGCATTCAGCGCCTATGACACACAGGCCGTCCGCGCCGCGGGCGGTTGGCAGCAGTGCGCCGGGGAGGACATCGTGCTCACCTATCGCCTTCTGCAACAGGGCTATGCGTCGCTTTACGAGCCCAGCGCCGTCGGCTATACGGAGGTGCCCTCCACCTGGAGAGGCTTGTGCCGCCAGCGCGTACGCTGGGCAAGAGGAATGTTTGACGGCCTCAGGGCGGTAAAGCCTTGGCGTCAAGCCTCGTTTTTTGGCGGGTATTTTGAAAGTTTGAATGTGTCCATTGTGTTTTTGGACGTGACCTTTCTTTTCGGTTTTTGGGTAGGAGTCGTGCTTTTGTGCCTGGGGTGGAACTGGTTTGTGGGCTGGATGACCCTATGGATGCTGCCGGGGATGCTAATCAACGCCTCGAGCGTATGCCGCTTTCAGCGGCGTCAGGAAGGCGTGACCATTCGGCATAGCGCTGTGGGCATGATATGCTTTGCCGCGTTGTTCCAAACGGTTCAGTCCTTGTGCTCCCTGCTGGGCTATGCCCAGGCGCTGGCGCACAAACCCATACGCTGGAAATAGAGGCGAGGAGGTTATAAAACCATGAAGCGCAAAGGAATGCGGGGAATGATATTTTACGTGGTGGTAGTGCTGGTACTACTGGGGTTTTTGTTGGCCGGATGGCTCGCAACCGCCACCGCGACCCAGGACAGCCGCCTGTTGCCCATCATTATGTACCATGACGTAGTGCCTGACGGCGAGCAATTGGATGAGTATACGGTATCCGCAACGCAGTTGGAGGAGGATTTGGCGGCGCTGGCGCGAGAAGGCTGGCAGACGGTGAGGCTTTCGGAGGTGATCGACTTTGTGCAAAACGGCGCGACGCTGCCGGAAAAACCGGTGCTGCTGGTATTTGACGACGGTTATGACAGCGTGCTGACGCAGGTGCTGCCGCTTTTGGAAAAATACGACGCTCGGGCGGTGGTGTCCGTCATCGGCGCGCGGGCGCAAGGCTTGGCGGATGGGTGCGACACTTCCCGGCAGTATATGGACTGGGACGCCTTGTCCCAGGCGCTGGCAAGCGGGCGCATCGAGATGCAAAGCCATTCCGCTCAGCTGCATGTATTCCGCGCCCGGAAAGGATTGCAGCAATTGCCGGACGAAACCGAGGAAGCCTACGCCAAGATGCTGCTGGCCGATATGAACCAGATGGACGCCTGGAGCGAAGACGCGGGCGTGACGATGATCAAAAGCTTTGCTTATCCCTATGGTTTTGTGGAGCCGCTGGCCGACAGTCTTATGCGAAAGCAGGGATATGAGGCCACCATGACCAGCGAGCCGCACGTCAACCGCATTGAGCGCAATCCCGACTGTCTGTACCGCCTGGGGCGCTTCAACCGCTCGGGCTGCATGCAGACCGATGCCCTGCTCAAATGGCTTACTCCCTAATGGCGAAACCTAGCGGGACGAAGGGCGTGCAACACGCCCTTTCAGCTTGTCGAAAAAGTCCGCCTACGGCGGCCTTTTCCGCCAAAACACGTTTCCCCTGCGCCTTCGGCGCGGCCGGGGAAACGTGCAAGGAAACCTTGCTGCGCAAGGCTTCCGAATCCACCGCACATG
>DVME01000035.1 GCA_018715175.1 Candidatus Limiplasma stercoravium | reverse complement strand
GCTGGCCCTGGACGCGGCCGGGCTTGTGTGCCAGGCGGCCGGCGCGCCGTTTTCGCCCGTCTTTGCCACCTACGTCCATGCGGCCCTGTGCAGCGTCACTTTGCCCATGGGCCTGAGGGCGTTATGCCCCGGGGCACAGACGGACATCACCTGATACGGGAGGAAGCGGCATGCCCAAAGGTGCGCTAAAAAACACGCTTTACCGCCTGGCGTTGCCCATTTGCGGCCTGCGCCCGGCCTGGCAGCCCGAAAGCGCCGCGCAGCGCATCCTCTGGCGGCGGAAGGCCGTCGGCGCTTGTTTGCAGCGCTTTGAAGCCGGACGCTTGAGCGAATGCGTCGCCTGCGGCGCTGCGTCGTTGCATCCGCAGCGCGTGCCGGTCGCGCCGGATACGGTGTTTCGCGGGGCTTCGCTGGCCAAGATGGTCACGGCGCTGCTGGTGTTTCGTTTGCAGACGCTGGGAAAGCTGGACGTAAGCGAGGACGCGCGCGCCTTCCTGCCCCTGCGCCACGCGCCGCGGCCGGTTCCCCTGAGCACGCTATTGAGCCATACCTCCGGCATCCGCGACACAGCCGCCTATCACGCCGCCTTGGGGCAGAGCGTGCCGCTGGAACGGCTTTTGGGGCCGGAGGCCTTCTGGCGCGAACCGGGCGAGGCGTTTGAGTACAGCAACCTGGCCGCCGGGATGATCGGCAGCCTGCTGGAGGCGCAATTGAGCGAAAGCTTTGAAACCCTGATGCAGCGCGAGCTCTTTGCGCCGCTGGGCGTGGAGGCCACCTTTGACGCCAGTCTTCTTGCCAAAACGCCCGTGGCAGACGGATATCGCGTCCTGCCGCCCGGCCGCGCCTTTGACGCCCGGGCGCGCATCACCTCTGCCCGGCCGGTGTCGTCTCCTGACCCGTCGCTGCATTATCAGCTGGCGGCTGGAAACCTCTACCTGACGGCCGCTGGCCTGGCGCGGCTGACGCTGCTGGCCGTCGACGGACACAACGGCTTTTTGGACGGGCGCAGCCTGCGTCAGCTTCGCACGCCTGTGGCGGCCTGGCCGGGCGAAAAAAGCCGCATGCGCCACGGCATGGGCTTATTGGTTGTGGACGATCCCCGGCTGAGCTCCCGACGCCTATGGGGGCATCAGGGCTTTGCCTACGGCGCGGTCAACGGCGCGTTTTTTGACGAAGAGGGCAACGGCTACGCCTTGCTCACCAGCGGCGTCAGCGAGCAGCGCTGCGGCCATATGGCCTGCGTCAACCGCGATTTCGTCCGATTTTTCCTATCCGGGAGGGACGGCTGTGACCGACGTGATTGAAAGCATCGCTCAGGAGGGCAAAGGCGTTCGCATTCGCTGGGAAAGCGGCGCGTCGCTGTTTTTGAGCCGCGCGCTCTGGCGGGAATGGCCCTTTGGCGGCGAAGGCGCGCCGGTCAGCCCGGAAGAAGCGGAGTCTTATTTCCTGCCGTTGCAGTATTCCGAAGCGCTTGAGTACGCGGTGCGCCTATTGGCCATGCGCGACCATGCCTGCGGCGAGGTGCGGCGCAAGCTGCAAGCCCGGCTCTACCTCCCCCAAGCCATCGAGCGCGTGATGGACAAGCTGATCCGCGAACAGCTGCTGGATGACGCGGCTTTCGCCGCGAAATGGGCGGCTTACCGCGCCCGTTCTGGCGTGGGGCGCGCGCGCATCTTGCAGGAACTGCGTCAAAAAGGCGTTGAAGGCCGCCTGGCTGAACGCGCCGTGGCCTTGGATGAAGCCGGGCAAGCGCAAGCCAAAGACGCGGCCGTGGCGCTGGCCTGCAAACTCCTTCGGCGCTACCGCGACGACCCGCCCAACGCCGCCATGCGCAAGCTGCTGTCCGCCATGGCCCGCCGCGGCTACGCCTACGACGAAAGCGTGCGCGCCGTTGAACAGGCGATGGCGGAGAACTAGCCCTTCTCAGCCATTCCCCTCCCACATCCATTCCTGAGGCACATAACCCACATCGCCCAGGTCGGTCAAAAGAATATAGAGCTCGTCGTCCACCACGCCCACGACCGCATAGCCGCCGCTTCCGGCATCCAGAGAAACGGGTTCTTTGAGATCTTTTTGACGGTAAGCGCCGCAGGTTTCCCTTTCCTCGCGGTAGATCAGCTGAGGGAAGGCGGGGGCCACCTGGTTGGCGTCCTCCCCGAAGGCCAGGTAGCTCGCCATCATCCAGCCCTCCAGCCCGTCGACGCCCACGTTGACCCGCGCCCAATCGCCCTGGCGCTCCAGCACCTGCACGGGCGTGCCGTTATAGAACTTGCCTAGCGACTCCGCTTCGCGGTTCGCAGCGGCGCGCAGGTGCAGCCGGTCCGCGGGATCGGGGTTATTGACCGCCGCCCAGCCCGTGGCATCCACCAGCGCCCGGGCTTGCTCCGCGGAATTCGGCAGGGCGTCGGGGTTTAGATCGTTCAGCAGCAGCATCCCAAAGCTGCCGATGCTCCGTTTTTGCTCCTCGCTCTCAGAATTGCTCATCTCGATGCCACAATAGCTCACGGCATAGGAAAACGACCCCGATTCGCTCGAGCCCATGTCCCAATCCATCCGCCAAAGGCCGTCCGCGCAGCCCCGATAGGACACGGCGTGGTTGCCCAGGTTCACAATCAGCTCGTTTTCGGTACTGTGCGCCGTATCCAGGCTTGCGCGCTGAGGCAAAGAGGGCGTTTGCGCTTGCAGGACGTAGCGATCCTGCGCCTCGTCGTAGGTCACCACGCTGACCTTGCGCGCGCCCTGGGCGTCCTGGGTGAGCAAAATCAATCCCTGCGCTTGCAAATCGGCCTCTACCACCGAATCCGTCACGGGAATGCGCCCGGTGTCCAGCGCGCCATCTTCCAAATAAAAATCGTCTGTCAGGCTTCCGTCGGACAGCAGCGCTTCCAGGGACGCGCCGGCCAGACGCTGCGACAGCGCCTGCGACAAAGGCAGGGGCATGAGGTCGATCTCCTGCGTGATTGCGCCGCCCGGCGCAAAGAGAGCGCGCTTGACCTCCAGCGTCGTTCCCGTCAGCCGCGCATAAACGGCGTCCGTGCTTTGGCTGGCGTGCCAGCAGCTCAAAAGCGTATACCCTTCAAAGCGTCCGGCGACGTTCCTTTCCAAAAGCGCGGATAACTCCCGCGCCCGCTCGGGCGTGGCGGGATGCTGGTCAAAAAAGGTAATCCAATCTAGCAGCATTTCCTGGGCGTCCACCACGGCTTCCGGCTGGGTTTCGCCCGGCGCGTAGTATTCCAGGCATGTGCCGCGCACCATCACCTTGCCCGCGTAATGCTCGGGGTCATACCAGCCGCAAATCTGAAAATACGGCGCCTCATATTGATAGCTCAGCCTTGCGCCGCTGCCGGCGCTGACCAGGTCAAACCCCAGATCGTCCGGGTAGGGCGTGCCGTCGGGCCGAAGGGTCTGCGGGCTGTGGCGTTCAAAGAATAGATCCTGATATCCTTCCATGGCCCACCCGGACATGGATCCGCGCCATTGACCGTCCTCCAGCACATATCCGTACAGTCCCCAGCCGTCCTGGGTCAGAATGAACGCATGCGTCCTACCGTCCGGCGTTTCAAACGTTATGGTTTGTCCCATTGCGCCGTTTGCCGCCTCGTTCCACACTTCCGTCAACCCCGGCGGCAGCGCTTCCGCCGCCAAAGCCGTCGCCGTCCACAGAATCGTCAGAGCCAGCAGTATCCCGATGATGCGTTTCATAGCATCCTCCCCTTTATCCTTGGCAGCCAACCGTTACCCATATAATCAAACGAAAGAACCGGGATTTTCCTTCCCGGTTCTTCCGTCCGTAGGCTGTCAAAAGGTCAGCGCATGGAAATTTGATCGTCGCCGTAGGAGAGAATCAGGCTTTCGGGCAAGGCTTCCAGGCTGAACATGTGCTCCACCTGCACCTGGGGGAAGCCGCCCTCGTCAATGCCGCTGCTCAGGCTGATGCCATCGGGCAGCGGTTGGCCTTCGCCATCCAAAAGACGGAGCTTGAACATGGCCTCATGCAAGGCGCTCACATCCTCCTGCTTCATGCCTTCGCCGGCGGTCAGCGCCAGGGAGGTATACACGCCCGTGGCGTAGCGTCGCGCGGTGATTTCCCCGACGGCAAAGCCCGCGATTTCGCTGGCCTGCGCAGGCCGGTAGGTTTTTTCCTCCAGCAGCGGGCAGATGGAAAGGGAAGCGGTATGCTCGTTGGAAGTCCACCTGCCGTCCTTCAGGGTGTCACCGGTTTCCAGATCAACGGCGGTCAAGCTGAAGTAGAAGTTTACGGACAGCTCTTCGTCCGTCACGCTTGCGCTTTCCAGCAGCGGCATGCTAACGTATAGGGGCGTGCCGTCGGCCTGATAGTAGAGGTCTTCCATCTCGGCCTCAACCGCGCCGTTTTGCGGCTCGATCAGCGCGCGCACCAAGTACAGCGGGCGATCCAACGCTTGGGCGGCTTCCAGCCAGGTGGCGCCTTCCGGCAGGGAAAGGCCCAGCCGCTCCATCTGCTCCGTGCCAATGCAATCGGCAGCGTCCATGACAAACAGCGCTTCGCTGCCGTCAGTCATCCGCACAGCGGTGGAGCACAGCGCCAGATGGCCGTCGCAGATGAGCTCCTGAACGCTGAAGGTTGCCTCGCCCACTTCAAAGCTCATGGGTTGTTGCAGCGGCATGGCATCCTGGGCGCCCTGGGGAACCTGCACGCCGTAGAAGTCTTCAAAGAAATCCGAGATGCCCAGCAGTTCGCTGGCGGCCAAAGCCACCGTCGTCATCAAAAGGAGCGCCAGCGCAGCGATGAGTACGGTGCGCAGGGTTATGCGTTTCACTTGCGGTTCCTCCTTTACGGAGCCGACCGTATCCATCAGCGCGTCGCGCACATCTTGGGGCAAGGGAGTGAAGGCGTTTGACAGGTTTTGTGGTTCCCAAGAACGGTGTTTCATACGTCCAGCTCCTTTCTCAGTTTCTTTTTGGCCCGGTGAATGCGGCCTCGAATGGTGGAGGCCGGAAGGTGATACACTTGGGCGATCTCCTTTTCGCTCATTCGCTCCACGTAGTGCAGTTCCAGCAGGATGCGATCCATTGACGGCAGGTTCATCAGCGTCAGGTACAAATCGACATCCGGCGGCGAAGCGGAGGGCTCGGGCTGGTCTGCCAGAGGTACGTAGCGTCTTTGGCGCCGGTAGACGTTGTGGCACTCGTTGATGAGGATGCGAATCAGCCAGGCTTTGAACCGGCTTTCGTCCCGAAGCGTGTCCCGTCGCATCCAGGCCTTCAGGCCGGTTTCCTGCATGGCGTCCTTGCAGTCCTCGTCAGCGCGCAGCACGGTGTGCGCCACGCGCCACATCAATTCCGCGTTTTCCTGTATCTGCTCGGCAAAGAACGCCTTGTCCATAGGCATCACCTCTTGTAGATCTACGCTTATTAGACGCGCTACCCGGGCAAAACCTCACGCGCTCAAAGAAAAAAACGCCGCTCTTTTTCAAGCGGCGCAAATCCGTCAGGGATTGAGCGCGCGGCCCGTCGCGCTGTGGTCGGTCTCAAAGGTGACGTCGGTTTGACGGGCGGGGCGCGAGCGAAGCTGGCGCTGGCGCAAAAGCCGTTCAAACGCTTCTTCGTCAAAGGGCAGCCTCACCACGCGCTCTGTCCAGGAGGACAGATGCATGGCATTGGAAAGCATGAGGGCGTTGAGGCCCTCGGCGCCGTCGGCCACCAGCGCCTCGCCGCGCAGAACGTGCGCCGCAAACGCATTGATGACGCCCGCATGCTGGGGATTTCCCTCGCACGGCTCCACCGCCACGGGCAATACGTCCGGGTGCGGATAGGGTTCTGGGCCGCAGCGGTAGTGGGACTTTTCGCCAAAAGGCAGCTTCCAAAACAGAATTTGATCGTTTTCACATACCACTTTGCCGGCGTCCCCGTCGATTTCCAGGCGATTGGTGCCAGGCAAGTCGCCGGTGGAGGCCACGAACACGCCTGTCGCGCCATTGGAAAACTCCAAATAGGCGGTCACATCGTCCTCCACCTCAATATCATGCCACTTTCCCTCGTGGCAAAACGCGCGCACGGCCGTGGGCATGCCGCAAATCCATTGCAGCAAGTCCAGTTGATGCGGGCATTGGTTGATGAGCACGCCGCCGCCTTCGCCGCGCCAAGTGGCCCGCCAGGATCCGGAATCGTAATAGCGCTGGCTGCGGTACCAGTCTGTGATGATCCAATGCACGCGCTTCATCTCGCCCAGCGCGCCGCCGGCCACCAACGCCCGGAGCCGACGATAGACGCCGTTGGTGCGCTGGTTGAACATGAGCGCATAGGTCAGGCCGCTGCGCCGGGCCGCCTCCAGCACGGGCCGCACCTGCCGCGCAGAGACACCCGCGGGCTTTTCGCTAAGCACATGCAGCCCGTGTTCCAAAGCCAGAAGCGCCAGGGGCGGATGCAGCGCATGCGGCGTGGCGATGAGCACCGCGTCGCAGCCGCGCGCGCGAATGAGCGCCTCGCCGTCGGGATAGACGCGCACCGTCTTAGGCAACTCCGCCTGCGCCCATGCGCGCCGGTCCGCGCGCGGATCGGCGACGCAGCACAGCTCCACCTCCGGCGTGCGGCCGGCCAGAATCAGCCGGCAATGCTCCGAACCCATGTTGCCAATCCCAATCACGCCCAGGCGCAGTTTTTCCACGGCGGTTTCCTCCTCCAGCCGCGTGCGGCGGCTCGCCGATAGGTTCCACACCGGCGCAGCCAACTCCTGCCGGTTTTCCTTGAAAACACGGCGTACATGGCTTATAATGCTTGCAGATGATTCTTTCCGCCCAGGGCGGCTCAAACAACGCATCGATTTGAATAAGGAGGAACCACGATGGATCGGTCCGACGGCATGAACTATGCTCCCAAGGGCAAACCCCGTCCGGTCGTCCAGCCGGGGGAATTTGTTTTTTCCGCGGTGCGGCTGGATCACGGGCATATCTACGGCATGACCAACGCGCTATTGGAGGCGGGCGGGACGCTGAAATACGTCTACGATCCGGATCCCGGCAAGGTCGCCGCCTTTTTGAAAGCCTATCCGCAGGCGCAACCCGCGCGCAGCGAGGAAGAAGCGCTGGCGGACGCTTCCACCCACCTGATTGCCGGCGCCGCCGTTACCAGCGAGCGCTGCGCCCTGGGCCTGCGCGCCATGGACGCGGGCAAGGATTATTTTACGGACAAAGCGCCCTTTACCACCCTAGAGCAGCTGGACAGCGCCAAAGCCATGGTGCAAAAGACCGGCCGCAAGTACATGGTGTACTACAGCGAGCGCCTCCATGTGGAAGGCGCCATTCTCGCCGGCTATATGATTGACCAGGGAGAAATCGGCCGGGTGATTCACGTTGAAGGCTTCGGCCCGCACCGCCTGGGCGCTCCCGGACGGCCGGCCTGGTTTTTTGAAAGGGAAAAGTACGGCGGCATCCTGTGCGATATCGGCAGCCATCAGATTGAACAATACCTCGCGTTTGCCGGCGAGGAAAACGCCGCGGTGTCCTACAGTCGCGTAGGCAACTACGCCAATCCCGACCACCCTGAGCTGGAGGACTTTGGCGATTGCTCGCTTAACGGCTCCAACGGCACCACCAACTATTTTCGCGTGGACTGGTTTACCCCCGACGGGCTGAGCAGCTGGGGCGACGGGCGCACCATCATCCTGGGGACGAAGGGCTACATCGAAATTCGCAAGTATGTGGACATTGCCGCCGGCAAGCCGGGCGGCAACCATGTTTACCTGGTCAACGACCGCGGCGAACGATACGTGGACGCCACCGGCGTCACGGGCTATCCCTTCTTTGGCCAGCTGATCCTGGACTGCCTCAACCGCACCGAAAACGCCATGACGCAGGCCCACGCCTTCAAAGCCGCGCAGCTGTGCCTAGAGGCCCAGGCCCAGGCACAAAGGGTGGGGAGGTAGGCTTCAAAGGGTTGTCTCCACAGCCGGTGTTGGGGTATAATGGGAATAGATGGCCCTGCTGGGGCGCTTTGACCACAACAAGGAGGGGTTGCCATGACCGTTGCCAAAAAGCCCGACCGCCTGAAGATACTGGACATTGATCCCTGGCTTGCGCCCTTTGCCTCCGACCTCAACCTGCGCATGCAGCGCTACCGTGACACCAAGCGGGCGCTGCTGGGCCCACGGGGGCGAAAGCTGACGAATTTTGCCAACGGCTATCTGTACTATGGCTTTCACCGCACGCGAGAAGGCTGGGTATACCGCGAATGGGCGCCGGCGGCGGAAGGTTTGAGTCTCATCGGCGACTTTAACGGCTGGGACGGCCAAAGCCATCCGCTGACCCCCATTGGCAACGGCAATTGGGAAATCGTTCTCAAGGGCCGCAACGCTTTGCAGCATGGCGGCAGGGTTAAGGTGCGGGTCACCCATGCCGGCACCCAGAGCGATCACATCCCCCTCTACATTCGGCGGGTGGAGCAGGACAAAGCCACCAACACCTTCTGCGGCATCATTTGGGCGCCGGACAAGCCCTTCGTGTGGCACGACCAGGATTTTTCTCCCTCTCAAAACATCCCGCCTTTGATTTACGAGGCGCATGTGGGCATGGCCACGGAGGAAGAGCGCATCGGCACCTATTTGGAATTTGCTCAAAACATGCTTGCGCGCATCAAGCGCGACGGCTACAATACCGTGCAGCTCATGGCGGTAATGGAGCATCCCTATTATGCTTCCTTCGGCTACCAGGTCAGCAACTTTTTCGCCCCCTCCGCCTGGTACGGAACGCCCGACGACCTCAAAACCCTCATCGATACCGCGCATAACATGGGCCTCTCGGTGCTGCTGGACATCGTGCACAGCCATGCCGCTCCCAACACCGCCGAAGGCATCAACGGCTTCGACGGCACGGAGCATCAGTTTTTCCACGCGGGCGCCCGGGGCTGGCACCGCGATTGGGGCACCAAGATTTTCAACTATGGCAAGCACGAGGTGCTTCATTTCCTGTTGAGCAATGTCAAGTATTGGCTGGATGAATTCCATTTCGACGGCTTCCGCTTCGACGGCGTGACCAGCATGCTCTACCTGGATCACGGCCTGGGCACGGCCTTTGACAGCTATCAAAAATACTTCAGCCTCAACACCGACGTCGAGGCCGTGACCTATTTGCAGCTGGCCAGCGAGCTGGCGCATCAAACGCGCCCCGGCTGCGTGCTCATCGCCGAAGACATGAGCGCCATGCCCGGCATGTGCCTGCCCATTGAGGCGGGCGGCATCGGGTTTGACTACCGGCTGGCCATGGGCGTGCCGGATTTCTGGATTAACACCATCAAAACCCGCAAGGATGAAGATTGGGACATCCTCAAAATGTGGCACGAGCTTACCACCCGGCGTCCCGGCGAAAAGAACATCGGCTATGCCGAAAGCCACGACCAAGCGCTCGTGGGCGACAAAACCATCATGTTTTGGCTGGCGGACAAGGAAATGTACTGGCACATGGATCGCAACAGCCAAAGCCTGGAAATTGACCGCGCCATCACCCTGCACAAAATGATCCGCCTGGTCACGTCCACGTTGGCGGGCGAAGGGTATCTGAACTTCATGGGCAACGAGTTTGGCCATCCGGAGTGGATCGACTTCCCGCGCGAGGGCAACGGCTGGAGCTTTGCGCATGCGCGCCGGCTGTGGAGCATCGGCGACGCGGATTACCTGCGCTATTCCGACCTGGGCGCGTTCGACCGGGCCATGCTCGCCCTCATCCGCGAAAAGCGCATCTTGGGCAGCCCCTACCTGCGCAACCTCTGGGAGCAGCAGGGAACGCAGCTTCTCAGTTACGAAAAAGGCGGCGTGCTGTTCCTTTTCAACTGGCACCCCACCTGTTCGTATGAAAGCTTCTTCCTGCCCACGGGCGAGGAAGGCGCCTACCGCGTTGTCCTGGACACGGACGAACCGCGCTTTGGCGGGCAAGGCCGCATTGCGCACGACGTTCTCTACACCGCCAAAGAAGAGGCGGATCGCGGCATCGGCTTCAGGATTTACCTGCCTGCGCGCACCGCGCTGGTTCTGGAAAGGGCGGACTGACCGGTTCGCCCTACCTCAGCGCCCGGGCTTCCATGTAGAAGCGTTTTTCGTTGGCTTCGCCCATGGAAAAGGTCTTGCGCGGCAGGGCGCCTTCCGCACGCACCGTGGGAAACAGCGCGTCCTTGCCGGGGCGCGGCAGCAGGAAGCCCACCGCGTCCGTGCCGGCGGCCAGCGTACGCACGACATCCTCGCCATGCACATAGTCCAGCCGCGCTTGCGGATGCTCCGGCAGCCATTCGTCCAAGAACCGTTGCAGCGCGCCTACGGCCAGCGGCGACCCCGGCAGCGCCAGGGAAACCTCCTTGCCTTCATACACCACGCGCACTTCCTGCGCGCCTTGCGCCGTCAGTCCCGTGCGGTTGAGATAGACCTGGATGTCGTCAAGCAGGTCGTCGCCGTCATAACCGAACAGCACGCGGTGAATGGGCTCAAAGTGCAGGGCGTCGTCGCGGATGTTCTCAATTTCCACCATGGCAAAGCGCGCAGGATGCGAGGCGGTCTGCTCCGGGGTCAGGGTGGGCTTGATTTCCTCCCAGCAGGCCTTGGCCGCGGCCAGGCTGTGATTGCCATCGCCCACGGCAAACAGCAGCGTGTCCTCGGGGTTTTGGCGCGCGCGCATAGCGTCCAGCGCGTCATATACCGATTGAATGTCCTTGGGGTCGGTCACGGCGTAGCCCAGCAGGTGGCCACCCCCCATCATCAACGGAAAATCATACAGTTTGCGCAGCTCGTCGCGTTTTTCAAACAGGGGTTCCACCACGCTATGCATGGGATCGTCCATGAGCAGCAGCACGTGGCTGACCTCCAGCGGCGCGCCGCGGCGAATGTCCATGCGCGCCGGGATGCGTTCGCGGATGGTTTCCTCGGTGGCGCGCACCAGCGTGCGCGCGCCGCGAGCATAGTCGTAATCCTCCAAATCCAGCAGTACCACCAGTCCCAGGCGCGCGCCGCTGGAGGTGTTGCGCTCGATGAGCACAAAGCCGTTTTGCACCGCGGGCAGAAGGGTCTTTTGGGCCACGTAGCGGCGCATCGTCTGATGGATTTGTGGGACGCGCTGTTGCGCTTCCTGCAAATAGCATTCCGGCAAGATTAGATGGCACGCCGACGGCTTGTCTCCCACCAAAAGGGCCACGTCCTGCCAGTACTTCGGTTGGGAGGTATATTGGTCGCAGGCCACGCACGCCCATTCGGTCAGGCTGTCGCGGTCGGCCGGCAGCAGCCATTGTCCCGGATAGATGCATCGATCCTTGGTTTGCATGATGGGATCCTTCCTTCCTAAAAGCTTTCGCCGTCGCGCGCCATGCGGTAGATAAGCACCACGCACGTAGACGAGGTATCCACCGTGGCGATGGTCAGCAGGCGGTCGGTGGCCTGCACATCCACGCCGAAGTCGTAAAGGCTGTTGGCTTTCACGCTCTGCGCGTATTCGAGCATTTCCTCATCCGTGGCAAAGCTGGGCCGCGCGTAGTTGAAATACCCGTCCGCGCCGGGATCGCTGGCGCTTTGGATGACGCCGAAGAGCACGTACCGTTCCGACTCGTACAGGGTGGTCATGGTCAGGTAGGCGTTGGCCTGCGCAAAGCTCCAGCCGCCGGTGATAAATTGCTTTAGCGGCTCCAACGACCTGCCTTGCACCGCGCTTTGACCGCGCAGGATAAGGTTTTCCGGCGGCCGGTACAGCGAGCAGCTCTCGTCGATGAACACAGCGCCCGCCGGTGACAGGGTGCCGTCGTAGGCGTGGTTGAGGTAGTAGGTATTGTTGCGTTGAACCACGATTTCCTCCACCAAGCCCTCGATCACCAGCTGGCCCATGACCTCGTTGAGAGACAGGCGCATTTCCGCGATTCCATCGGTGATGTTGTGCATGGGATTTTTGGGGTAGGTATCCAAACGGCTGCGCGCGCTGGGCGTTGCGGAGGGTTCCGTCGGGGCCTGCACGTCGCTGACATCGCGGTCGTCCAGGTTTTGAATGGCATTTTCGTTGAGGGGAATCATCGGCGAAGGCGTGGGCGTGCGCAAGGCCTGTGTAGGCTCAGGCGTGGCCGTAGGCGCAAAAGTCTGTCCTTGAGGCGGCAGGTTCACCAGCTGGGCGACTGCGTCAAGATCGTTTCCAGTGCGCTCCCGGTAATCGGAGGCTAAGGTGCTTCGCTCGCTGTCCAGCATGACCATCAGCAGGCGGCCTCCCACCACGCCGCAAAACGCCAGCATCCCGATAACGGCAAGGATGGAGGCCACGCGCCAGGGACGCACAGGCGCGCGGGAAGGCGGCTGTTGTTTTGGCGCCGAGATGGTAACGACTTCGCGCTTTGCGGGAGCGGCTTGACGCGGGGGCTGCACCGGCTCAGGAGACGGCTCGGGCGTGCGGTCAGCCCTGCGGCGTCTGGGCGCCGGTTCAGGCGCGGGAGAAGCATTTGTCCAAGGCGTCGGTTCAGGCGCGGGAGAAGCATTTGTCCAAGGCGCCGGTTCCGAAGCGGGAGGAGCATTTGTCCAAGGCGTCGGTTCAGGCGCGGGAGGAGCATTCGTCCAAGGCGTCGGTTCCGGCGCTCGGTACGGGTTCATCCAGAGGGGAGGCGGCGTTTGCGGTTGTGGCTTAGGCCATGATATGGGTTCTGGCGGCGTTGCGCGAGGTTCCTGGGCATGCGGCGTCAGCACAGGCTTGGAGTTCATCCACTCCGGGGCCTCCTGATGGGCCAGCGTGGGCATGGAAACCGGCGGCGTCAGCGCGTTTTGCCAGGGCGCAAACGCCTGCGGATCCGTCGCCCCGGCCGGCTGCCCCGACGGACTCGCGGCCTCCCATAGCGGCGGTCTTTGGCCTGGCATGGGCCCATGGTTCAAAGCGTTCGGCTGCGGCGGCGTCATGTACGCCCCGCTGCTCAGTCCTTCACCGCCTTGCGAAAAGGAAAAGGGGAAACTCGTTTCCTCCCAGAGAGGCTTACGCGCCGCGCTCTGGTCTTGACTTCCAGGCATTCCCATCCTCCTCTTCTCCAACGAAGAAATCATTTCTTATGATAGCGTTCTGCAAGCGGCTTGTCAAATCCTTCTCGTCTTCCCAAAGCGCCTAAGCCTGACAAAAATCTCACGATTTTTTGCGACAGGCTATTCAAGGAGGCAAAGATTTGCTATAATATGGCCATACCAGCATAAGGAGGTCGTTTCCCATGCCCATGGTTAACAGCAAGGAAATGTTCAAAAAGGCGTATGAGGGCGGCTACGCCATCGGCGCTTTCAATGTCAACAACATGGAGATCATACAGGGCATCACCGAGGGCGCCAAGCTCGAAAACGCTCCGCTCATCCTGCAGGTCAGCGCAGGCGCGCGCAAGTACGCCAAGCATGTCTACCTGATGAAGATGATCGAAGCCGCCATTGCGGACACCGATTTGCCCATCGTGGTACACCTGGATCACGGCCCGGACTTTGAAACCTGCAAAAGCTGCATCGACGGCGGCTTCACCAGCGTGATGATCGACGGCAGCCACCTGCCCTTCGAAGAAAACATCGCCCTGACGCGCAAAGTGGTGGACTACGCGCACGAGCGCAACGTGACCGTAGAGGCCGAGCTGGGCCGTCTGGCGGGCGTGGAGGACGACGTAAAGGTATCCGCCGAGGATTCCAGCTACACCCAGCCCGACGAAGTGGAGGAGTTCGCCACGCGCACCGGGTGCGACAGCTTGGCCATCGCCATCGGCACCAGCCACGGCGCGTTCAAGTTCAAAGGCGAACCCAAACTGCGTTTTGATATCCTGGAGGAAGTCTCCCGCCGCCTGCCCGGTTTCCCCATCGTGCTGCACGGCGCCAGCAGCGTGATTCCTTCCTATGTGGAGATGATCAACCAATACGGCGGCAACATGCCCGGCGCGCAGGGCGTGCCGGAGGAAATGCTGCGCAGGGCCGCGAGCATGGCCGTGTGCAAAATCAACATCGACTCCGACCTGCGCCTGGCCTTCACCGGCGAGCTGCGCAAGCACTTTGCCGAGCACCCCGATCACTTCGACCCGCGCCAGTATCTCACCGACGCCCGCAACGGCATCCGGCAGATGGTGCGCCACAAGATCGTCAACGTCCTGGGCTGCAACGGCAAGGCCTGATCCCTCCGCCTTGGGAACGCCCGTCCTCCCGGCTTTGACGGGCGCCATCCGAAACAGGTCGCTCCGCCACGGCGCTATCCTTGCGGTGGCGTCGCGTTTGCCGGAGCGCGCACCCCCTGAATATTGCGGCAAAAAACACTCTGTAAGCCCTAAAAGCTTGCAGGGTGTTTTTTTGCGCGCAGCCTTCCCGTCAAAACGGGCTTTTTTACAATGATGAAGGGGGCCTCGTCAAAACATTTTGAGGCTTTTAGGCGTCTTGAAATGGCAGGACACCTCAACGAAGGAGGTTGGACGCATGGGAAAACGGGGACGACTCTTGGCGCTGGTCTTGCTGGGCGTATTGTGGGCGGCACAGGCAAAAGCTAGGATTTACCTGCAGGTGATTGTTCCGCCGGCTTTTGCGCCGTTTGAGGAATCCAGCCTATCCGTCGTTGCGCCCGAAGACGGCACGTTAACGCTGCGCATTCTGGACGACGTGAGCGAAGAAGAACCCCTGGCCACGCGCATGCCGGTGCGCGCGGGAGAAACGGCGTTTGCCTACGACGCCACCTCCTGGGGCGGTATGCCGCTTAAGGAAGGCTCGTACCAGCTGTTTGCCGTGCTGACGGGACAAAGCGGCTGGGTGTATACCTCCAGCGCGCGCTTTGAGGTTGGGCAACCTGCCGCCGTGCTGGAATATGCCCTGCCCAAAAGCCCTTATTTGTATCAATGGCAAAGCGCGGCATGGTTTTTGGATTGTTCAGTCAGCGGCGCATGCACCGTCCACTTCGAGGTATATGCCGACGAAGCGTTGACGAAGCGGGTTGCCAGCGTGCGCAAAAAGCTCCATAACGCCGGTTTGTTTCGCATTGCCTTTACCGGGCAAAACAACGGCCAGCCCCTTTCGCCCGGCTCGTACTGGTGCCTGGCGTATGCCTCCGGCGCGCGTGAGCGGGCTTTCGCCTTTTCTTTGGAACTGCGGGAAGGCCGCGAGCCGAGCTTGCCGCTTTCGCCCACGGGCGCGCTGCTGCCGGCTTCCCGCGACCCCGAAGACATTTGGGAAGCCATGATGCAGCCCCTGGTGGTTGTGGACATCGAGGCCACGGCGCACCAGAGGCTATACCAAGAGCCCAACCCGGATTCCGCGGTGATGGGCTCTGTGCATGGGCAGTCGCAGGGGCTGGAAGTTTTGGAAGTTGGCAGCCGCTACACGCTGGTAGGCGCCTGGCGGCATGAGGACGGCGCCTATGTGCAAGGCTATGTGCCCACCTCAAAGCTGAAGGTTCTTGCGCCCAATCCGCATTACGGGTTGTTGCTGGACAAGGAGCGTCAGGTGCTCATTGTCTATGAGTACGGGCAGCCCATGGGCGAGTTGTCCGTCTCCACGGGCCTGATGGACGTGGAAAAGCTGTTTCGAGAGACGCGGGCTGGCGCTTTTATGACCACCGATCGCCTTATGGCCTTTGACAGCGACGGATTCCGGTATGATTATCCCATCCGCATTGACGGAGGCAACCTTCTTCATCAGCTGGGATATGTTTCGCGCGAAGGAAAGCGCGATTTTTCAAGCCAAGTCCCTCAGCTGGGTTCCAAAGCCTCCGACGGCTGCGTGCGCCTGGATTACCGCACCAGCGCCCAAAACCCCTACAACGCTTACTGGCTGTGGACGCACCTGGAATACGGCACCAAGGTGCTGGTGCTGGACGATCCCCAGGCGCGCCAGGAGCGCATGCTTGCCTTGGAATGCACGCCTTAACGGGTTTCCCAGCGCCACATGCCGTTGTTGCGCACGGCAAAAACCTCCGTGGGGCCGTCCGCCTCAAAGACGGGTATCATGTTTTCAAAGCTGTCGGAAAGCCGGCGGCGGCTCAGCTCCTCCCGGCGAATCCAAAAAACGTTTCCCTCGTTTGAGGCGCGCAGCGTGCCCTCAAAGCGGTCGGCCCAAAACAGCAGCACCACGTAGCGGGCGCCCTCGTCCGTGGGAAACTGCTTCACGCCCCGCAGCTGCGGATTGACAAGGCGCAGGCCCGTTTCTTCCCAAACCTCCCGCTTCACACAGTCCACAAACGATTCGCCGGGCTCTACGTGTCCTCCGGGAAAGGCCAGGCCGGGCCATGGGCCCGTGCGCTCCTGCACCAGCACGCAGCCTTCGTCGTTTTGAATCATGCACATGGTCGTAAAAATCGCGGGCTCCATGTTACCTCCACAGCAGATAGGCCAGCGTAAAGCACAGGCCCAGGGCGAACATCATCAGCCCGAAGCTGATGGAGCGGGTAACGCGCTTGAATTCCTCCACAGCCTCTTCCTTCCCGGCGGCCAAAACCGATTCAAAGTGCGTGCGAATGGGCTTTTCACGTCGCACGGTACGGTTGAGAACGGCCACCGCGCCGTCCAAGAGCCGGCCCAGCGAATAGGTGGCGCGGTTGCCCACGGGAATGGGCGGACGCGCATGCCGCACGGACAGCACCGTGCGCCGCGCGGCCACGCCCAGGCAATCCATGCTGACATCCAGCACATGCGCCAAGGCCATGCCCAGCGCGCAAAGCAACGCCGCCGCGCGATCCATCAGCCCATCCAGCACAATCACCACGCCGTAACCCATTATGGTCAGCAGCGACAGCGCCGGCCGGTAAACCAGCTCTTCCAGATCCAGGCGCTTGGGCCAACGGTCGGGATAGGTTACGCGGCCGTCGCGCTTAGGCGTGAGCAGCAGCCGGTTGATCCCGAAGAACACAACGCTCGCCCCCAGCGACTTCGCCGCGCCCAGCAGGTTTTCCGCGCTGAAGTAGGCAATGGGCAGATGATGCGGCGCCTCGCTGCCCAAAAAAGGCAGCGCCAGCTGGCCCAGAGCGCTCATGAACACGCCCGGCCAAACGCCCAGCAGCACGATCAGCGCCGCGCAAAGGCCCAAGGCAACCTTGCTCACAGGGGAGAGGTAGGACTTCATGGCGTCGTAATCCGCCTGGCGCTCCGGGTTCTTTTGCCAGAACAGGCACAGATAAAGCTTGAGCATGTAGCACAGCGTCATGCCGCCGCTGAGCACAAAGACCCACTCCGCCGCCTGATACGGCGCGGCGTTGAGCCCCTGGGCCCCAAGCTCGGCGATGTATTCCAGCAAGCCTTCGTGCAGCATGGATTTGCTGGCATATCCGCTAAAGAGCGGCACGCCCGCAATGCCCAGCATGCCCGCCAAAAAGCAGGCGTGCAGGACGGGCTTGCGGCGGCCAAAGCCGCGCACGTCGTTGAGGTTCAAGGCATGGGCGTTCATGGCCACCACGCCGGCGCACAAAAACAGCACAAGCTTAAACAGCGAATGGTTGACCATGTGCTGCACCGTCCCAAAGGCGGCCAGGCCGTTTTCGCCGTTGCTCAGGCCCACCAGCCCCACACCGATCATGATAAAACCGATTTGACTCAGCGACGAGCAAGCCAGCGTGCGCTTGAGGTTGACTGAGAAAATCGCCAGCACCGCGCCCAGCGCCATCGTGATCACGCCCAGGCGGAAAATCAGGTCGGCAAATGCCGTCGCGCCGCGCATCAAATAGCAGCTCAGCACCAGCATGCCCAGCACGCCGGCCTTGGTCAGCATGCCGCTCAATAGGGCGCTGGCAGGCGCCGGAGCGACCGGGTGGGCCTTGGGCAACCAAATGTGCAGCGGGAACGCGCCGGCCTTGGCCCCAAAGCCAAAGAGCACCAGCAGCGCCGGCAGCATGAGCCCTTGCGTTTGGGCGGCGAGCGCCGGTAGCTGGTCGTAGGGCGCGGCCGCCATACCGTTTGGCAGCAGGAACAGCCCCATGAGCATGACCAGCCCGCCGATCACCGCCACGTACAGGTAGGTTTGCGCGGCGCGCATCGCCTCGGGCGTCTCCTCCTGCGCCACCCACGGATAGCTTGCCAGCGACATGACTTCAAAAAACAGGAACGCCGAATACAGCGTATCGCTCAAAAACAGGCCCACCGTAGCCCCCAGGGTGATCAGGCTGAAAAGCGCGTAGCGCTCCGTGCGGTGCTCATGGGCAAAGTAATCCCGCCCAAACAGCGAGGTCACCGTCCACATCAGCCCCGCAACGCAGGCGTACAACGCGCGAAACCCGTCGGCGCGCATGCGAAGGCCCAAGCCGCAAAAGCCAGGCCACCAAAGGGTTTCCGCTTCGCCCACCGCCGCGCGGCTGAGCAGCCAGACAAGCATCGCCAGCGTCACCGCTGACACGCCCGCCGCCGTCATGGTCGCGCCGCCTTTGCGCCTGCGCCCCACGGCATACGCAGCGGGAGCCAGAAGCACCGGCAGGAAGGCCGTTACCGCCAACAGCGCATTCCCTTGCATAACCGCACCTTCCCTTCCTTACACAAGCCCCGCGGCCACGCCGCTGAGAGCCTGGGTCAACGGCCCCGACGCAAACGCCAGCACCAGCATCAGCACGCACAAAACCGCCAGCGGCGCCTTCATGCACGGGCCTGGATCGTAGCCGCGCGCTTCCAGATCGCCTTCCAGGGGCGAGGCATAGGCCGAGATTGCGGGAAACAGCGCGTAGATCGCCGTCAGCACCGCCGAAACGATCAGCACCGCGGAGCCCAGCGTTCCCACCAGCGCTCCGGATTGTACCGCGGCCGTCGCCAGCGCCCATTTGCTTTGGAACCCCACAAACGGCGGAATGCCTACCAGCTCCACCGCGCAAAACAAATATACCGCCATGATAAAGGGCATCCGGCGCGCCAGGCCGCGCATTTCCTGCACGTAGTTGCGCGAAGTCTGCACCATGACCGCGCCCACGCAGCTGAACAGGCAAATCTTCATCAGCGCATGATAGACCATGTGCATCAGTCCGCCGGTCAGCCCCTCGGGGCTGAGCAGCAGCGCGCCAAAGAGCACGTAGCTGAGGTTGCTCATCGTGGAATAGGCCAGCCGCCGTTTCATGTGCGTCTCGCGCACCGCCGCCGCGCTGCCCCACAAAATGCTCACCAGCGCCACCCCCAGGCACACCGCCTGCGCCCAGGTGCCGCGCAGCAGCTCCGCGCCGTAGCACGAGTAGGCCAGGCGAATCACCGCAAACGCGCCGGCCTTTACCACGGCCACGGCGTGCAGCAGCGCCGTCACGGGCGTGGGCGCCACGCTGACCGTGGGCAGCCAGTTATGCAACGGAAACACCGCCGCCTTCACCCCAAAGCCCATGAAGCCCATCACGAACACCGGCAGCAGCACGCCCAGAGGCGCTTGGCGCAGCGCGGCGATACCGCCGGAAGTAAAGTCCGCCCCACCGCCGTAATGGGCCACCGTTACCATCGCCACAAACGCCAATCCCGCGCCGCCCAAGCAGTAGTACACATACTTGCGGCCTGCGTATACGCGCTTGGTGGGCATTCCGTGCATCACCATAAACAGGGTCGAGAGCGTGAGCAGCTCATAAAACAGATACAGGGTCGCCAAGTCCTCGGCAAAGGCGATGGCCAACGTCACGGCATAGCTGAGCATGTACTGCCCGAAAAACACGTTCTCCCCGCCCTCGTGGGCCATGTAGGAAAAGGCGTACAACGTGGCCAGCGGCCACAGAAAAGCCGCAAGCGACGCAAACACGCGCCCCAGGTCGTCCAGCCGGAAGCTCACGCTCAGGTGGGGCGTCACCTGCAAAAGCGTCACCGCGTGATCGCCCGGCGAAAGCACGCACCAAGCCGTCAGCAGCGATGTGGCCAGCGTCACGGCCAACGTCAGCCCATGGCAGCGGCGAAGGTTTTCCGGCCGCCAGGCAAACAGCGCTATCGCGCCCAAAACGGGGAGCGCCAAAGGGATGAGCAGCATCGTCATTCCACCCTTACAGTACGCCGGCCGCAATCGCGGCGGCGGCGTTTTCCACAATCGACGGGCACAGGCCCAGCGCCAAAATCAGCACCGCCAGCACCACCATGGGCGTCAGCATGCCCGCGCGCACCTCGCAGGCGGGCAGGGCCTTCTCCTCCCGGCCGGGAAAGAAAGCGTCAATGCTGACCGGCAGCAGGTACGCCGCCGTCAACAGCGCGGACACCAGCAGCACCGCCGGCCCCAACCAGCTGACCACGCCCAGACCGCTTTGCACAGCGCCCTGCGCCAATTCCCATTTGCTGTAAAATCCGCTCAGCGGCGGTACGCCCACCAAGCTCACGCCCGCCAGCGTAAAGCACCAAAGCGTCGCCGGCATGCGCCGTCCTACGCCGCGCAGCTCACGCACATCCGTAAAGCCGGTTTGCATAATCACCGCGCCGGCGCACAGGAACAGCGCGTTTTTCATCAGGCTGTGAAAATACATGTGCAGCAGCGCGCCCTGAAAGGCAATATCGTTGAGGAGGAACAGCCCAAAGAGAATATAGCTGACCTGTGACACGGACGAATACGCCAGCCGCTTTTTGAAGCCTGTGGCCTTAAGCGCGGCCATAGAGCCCAAAAAGACCGTCGTCAGCGCCAGGGCGATGAGCGCCGTCTGCACCCAGGTGCCGCGCACATAATCGGGGCCGACGACATAGTACAGCACGCGGATGATGCAAAACACGCCGGCCTTGGTAATCACGCCGGAGAGCACCGCGCTCGCCGGCGCGGGCGCGATGGGGTGGGCTGTGGACAGCCAGCCGTGCATGGGAAACATACCGGCCTTGGTGCCAAAGCCCACGATGGTGACAAACAGGATGGCCAGCAGCAGCGGCCCGCCGGCTGCGGCGGCTTCCGGCGACAGCGAACCGCCGGGCACAAACACCGGCGAGGAGGCCGCTCCCGTAAAGAAGAACAGCCCCAAAAGGCCCATCATCGCGCCTGCGACGGAGTACAGCAGGTATTTCAGGCCCGCCGCCACCGCCTCGCGCGTCATGCTGTGCAGCACCAGCACCACCGAAAACAGCGTCATGGCCTCAAAAAACAGGTACATCGTCACCATCGTTCCCGCCAGCCCCAGGCCCAAAAGGGCGGACAGGGTCAGCAGGTAAAAGGTGTAAAACCGCCGGCCGTTGCCCTCATGGGCCATATAGCCAAAGCTGAACGCGCCGGAGTTGAGCCACATGCCGCTCACCAACAGCAAAAACAGACGGCCCATGGCGTCGGACGCCAGCACCACCGGTATCGACGCCGAAATGGTAAACAGCGTCACCGCGCCATCGCCCAGGGCCAGCAGGCCCACGCACATGGCAAAGCTCAGGCACAGCGCCGTCATCACAAAGCGTTTGCGGGCGTCGTCCTGGGCCAGCGCAGGCCACAACCAGCACGCGGCGGCGCACAGCGCGGGAAACAGAGGGATCAGAACCAGCAAGACCGTAAGCATATCGCCACCTCCGTATCAGGCAAAGAGGCTCAAACCCTGCTTGATGGCGTCCATGATCGGCGAAGCCAGCAAGCCCACCAGCAGGTTAAGCGCGGCAAAGATCCACAGCGTCGCGTTGCCCAAGCGGTTGGGCGGCGCGGGCGGCGGAACGAAGCCTTCCCTGGGCGGCCGGTAGAGGGTGATGACCGTTTTGAGGAAGTACAGGGTATTGAGCAGCGTGCTCAGCGCCAGGGCGACCAGCATGACCCACATATGCAGCCCGCCACGTCCCAGGGCGGCGTCGCCCAGGTACAGCTTGCTCACAAAGCCGCCCAGCAGCGGCACCCCGACCAGGCTCAGGGATCCAAAAACAAAGCACACGCCCGCGGCCGGGTTGCGAAAGCCCGCGCCGCGCAAGTCGGAAAAGCGCTTGCTGTCGCCGGAGGCGTCGGCCAGGCTGGAAGCGGCGATGAACAGCCCGCTCTTGGCAAAGGCGTGGGTCAGCATGTGATAGAGAGCGGCGGCAAAGCCCGCCAAGGTGCCCAGGCCCAAGCCGGCGTAAATATAGCCGATGTGGGCTATCGAGCTAAAGGCCACCATGCGGCGCAGGTCGTGGCTGAAGATGGCGTTCACGCTGCCCATCACCATGCCCACCACGCCAAAGAGGAAGGGCAGGTTGAGGGCATGGTTTTCGATCAGCAGCTCCGGCCCGATGACGCGGTAGAAAATCTTGACGAGCAAAAACAGGTACGCTTTGCTTACGATGCTGCTGAGCACCGCGCTGGAGGTGGGGGTGGTGTAGCCGTAGGCGTCGGGCAGCCAGGTATGGAAGGGATACAGCGCGCTTTTGATGCCCAGGCCCACGAAGAACAATCCGATGACCACCGTCAGCGGCATGGCGTACTCGCCGGTTTGGTAAAGCTCCACGAAGGATTCGTGAATGTTTTCCATCAGCAGGTGGCCGGTGAGGTTGTAGGTCATGCTGATGGCGATAAGCAGCAGGCCCGAACCCAGCAGGCTCATAATCATGTAGCGCATCGCCGATACCAGGGACCGCCCGTTCTGCCGGCAGACGATGAGCGCGCAGGAGGTCAGGGTCATGATTTCGATGAACACATAGGCGGTAAAAAGGTCGTTGGTGTATATCATGCTCATCATGGCGGCCAGCACCAAGTCCAGCATGACGCACACAACGTTGATTTTTTTGCGATCCACCTGCTGGTTGAGCTTGGCCATGCCGCCCAGCACGCTCAGGAGCATGATCAGGCTGAAGCACACCGCCAGCAGCGCCTCCAGGGGGCCGGCGCGCAGCTCGTTGCCCCACGGGGCGGGAAAGTGGCCCATCATGTAGGTATAGCTTTCGCCCAGGGGTACGAGGTAGCACAATAGCCACAGGTTGAGCGCCGCCACGATTGCCGACAGCGCCGCCGTCCACCACCGCGCCACGCGGCCGGGCACCATGGCCCCGGCGATGCCGCTGGCCATGCACAGCATGATGGAAAAGAACGGGACGTTTTGCACAAAGGCCATGGTCAAGCGTCCTCTCCTTTCATCAGCAGGGCGATGCGGTCGATGTCCAAGGTATGGTAGCGGCGGTAGAGCCGCGCGGTCAGCGCCAGCATAAGCGCCGTAACGCTGACGCTTACCACGATGCCCGTGAGCACCAAGCCGGCGGGTATGGGGTTGGTGTAGGCCTGGGCCGAGGTTACGCCGTCTTTGAGAATGGGCGCGGCGCGGCCTTCGATGTAGCCCACCGAGGTCAAAAACAGGTACACCGCCGTGTCCATGATGTTAAAGCCGATGATCTTTTTGATGAGGTTACGGTTGAGCAAAAGCGTGGTAAACCCGATGCCAAACAGCAGCACCGCCACGATTTCCTCCAGGTGCGCCCACACGATGTCCAGCATTTACATGCCTCCCTTGCGAAACAGCGTGTAGAAACCGTACATGGTGCATGTGACAATCAGCCCCACGCAGATGTTCAACGGCAGGATGAGTCCCGAGGAAAGGATTTCGCCTGGAATCCCCAAGGGGATGCCGCTTTGCAGATGATTGGCGCCCATGAAGAAGGAATAGCTCTTTAAGCCCGCGTAGGTCATCAGCGGCAGGAACGTGGCCCAGCGGAAGGTGCGGTAGGTAAAGAACCGCTCGGTCTTTTGAAAGCCGAAGGCGTTAAGGTACAGCATCAGCCCAGCGCCCATGATGGCGCCGCCGCTGAAGCCTCCGCCCGGACTGAGGTGCCCGTTGAGGATGACATAGACGCCGAAGATGAGGATCACCGGCGTGAGCACCCGGGCGGCCAGCTGAAGCACGGCATCGTTTTTGGGCTCGTGGTGGCGGTCGTCGTACTCGGCTTCCAGCATGGCGGGAGTGGGCGGCTCGTCGGGCTTGTGCTCGCCCAGCTTGAGCAGCAAAATCACGCTGCACGCCGCCACAAACAGCACCGTAGACTCGCCAAAGGTATCAAACGCACGGTAGTCCAAGATCATGCCGGCCACAAAGTTGACCGCGCCGGTCTCTTCGACGCCTTTTTCGATATAGCGCTCGGACACCTCGTTGTTATAGGGGTTGTCCGCCGCGCCAAAGGGCGGCAAGGCCACCACCGTGCTCATGAGGAAAAAGACCACCATCAATAGCACCACCACCGCCATGACGCGGTAGACGCGGTTGACAAGCTTCGCGCCGCGGCGCTCATACCAGGCGTGCAGGCGCTCGTAGGAGCGGTGCTCCTCCTCCATCAGGGCCAGGCGGCTATCCTCCGCGGCGGTTTCCAAGTGGACAAAGGCGTCCGCGCTCCATTGCCGGGCCTCGTCGCCCACGGGCGCCTCCAAGCCGCGCCCGATTTCCGCGTCCAGGGGCGAGTCGTCCTCCAGCATCCAAGCTTCAAAGCGCTTGCGCAAGGAGCTAAGGCTTTTCATGCTCGTCCTCCTCCCCGCCGGTTTTGATGGCATGGATTTTTTTGAGCGTGATGAAAAACAGGATGCTCGTCACGCCCGCGCCCACAGCCGCCTCGGTAATGGCCAGGTCGGGCGATTGCAATAGCATCCACACGATGCTCATCAGCGTGCTGTAGGCCATGAAGATCACCACGCTCACCAGAAGGTTGCGGTTGAGGCAGGTGGCGATGGCGCATACCAGCAAAAAGCCCAGGACAATCACGGTGAACAGGTTGTTGCTCATAACCGGATGACCTCCATCTCGCGCTCGGGGTGCTCGTTGGTTGTCAGTTCCAAGCGGGCGATCATGTGGCTGGCGGTGGGACTGGTCAGCCACAAAAACAGGGCCGTCAGCAGGAACTTCACGATGACCCAGCCATCGTTTTGGCTCACGCACAGCCCAGTAATCACCAGCAAAAGGCCCAGGCTGTCGCCCATGGACGCCGCGTGCATGCGGTTGAGGACGTAGTGAAAGCGGTACTGCGCCACAACCGCCACCGCCATCAAAAACAGCCCCTGCAGCGTCAGCGCTACCGTCAGCCCAAAGCGGATCCAGTCAAGCATGCTCCTCGGCCTCCTCCTTCGCGCGCTTTTCCTTTGCGGCCAGCGCCACGCCCATGTACACCTTGCACAGCACCACCACCGCCAGAAAGCCCAGCAGCGCGTAAATCATGGCCACGTCCGCCAAATAGCCCTCGTCCAGCATGCTGGCCAGGATGCAGATCATGGCCATGGTCATGGTGCAGATCATGTTGATGGAAACGATGCGATCCGCGATGCGCGGCCCGCGAATGGCCCGAAAGAGGCAAAACAGCGTCATGATGCTCAGAATCACCAATACCGCCAGGTAAAAGACGTGGTAAGCGTTTTCAATCACGGCCCGCGCCCTCCTTTCGCTCCATGCGCAACAGCGCGCGCTGGAACGACGTGTCCTCCACGCCCTCCATGAAGCTTTCGTCCAGGCAATGCACCGTCAGCTCTTCGCCTTCCACGTGTACGCTGATGGTGCCGGGCGTAAGGGTGATGGAATCCGCCAGCACCGCCTTGGCCGCGCCTTTGAGCGGCGTGCGAAAGGTCACTAGCTTGGGCTTGACTTCCCGGCGGCCCAAGACGATGCGGTTGAGCGCCATGTTCGCCTTGACGATCTCCACCAGCACCAGCCCCGCGTAAGCCAGCACGGACGGCAGGCGGCGCAGCATGGCCCAATCCTTCTTGGGGCTGTAGCCCAAAAACGCGCACGAAAACAGGTATACGGCGGCCGAGATGACCGCGCCGAAGGAGGCTATCTCCCAGGTGAGGCGTCCGTTGAGGATCACCCACAGCGCGAAAAATACCACCAGCATATTCCCCGTCCTCCTTCCCGACGGCTTGCAACATGCGACCGCCGTCCTTGCCAGGAAATGCAGCGGGGACGGCGCTGTGTTGCTGTTGGACATTGTACGCCAGTTGCCTAGGATTGTCAACCCATTTAATAGGAAAGAAGGCTATGGCTCCATGCGCCGGTAGAGGGAGACCTCGTCGTACCAGAAGTTCGGGCTGGGCGCGGTAGCGACCAGCTCGTAGCGCTCGGTCAGGGACGCGGGATGATTGCCGCGGCTGACCACGTAATCGCATACGGCTTCGTCGATGTAGCGCTTCTGCTCGCTGAGCATGACATCCAAGGGCACATTGGTTTGATGAAAGTACTTAACCTGCGGCACCAGCTGCGCGGCGGTGTAAAAGCCCGCGTCCATGAAGCCGTAGTTGAGCAGCGACGCGCCGGGCTCCAGGTGGGCGGCGATGCGGTACTGCATGGTTTCCTCGCGCGGCTGGCCAAAGGAAGCGCCGTAGTCCGCGGTCATGTTATGGCTGACCAGCGGGCACAGCGCCACGGACGCGGCGGCGCATACCGCCGCCAGCGCCGCCTCCCAACCCCGCGGCACGTGCTTTTCCAGCCAAATCATCACCGGCGCCAGCCCCAGCGGACACAGCGCCGCCAGCGCCAACCCGTAATAGGGATAGCTTTTTCCGCCTGCGAACACGCCCAGCGCGCCCAGGCCCGCCATCAGCCATACGGCCGCGCGTTCCCGCGCGCCGCGCCGCAGGCTCCAGCCCAGCGCCATAAGCAATAGCGGCGCATAGCGCAGGTTTTCGCCCAACCAGCTGGCCGCAGACACCGCCATCTCCTTGAGCCGGCCGGCAAGTCCGCCTCCCTGCGCTGCGCCGTAGAGAAAGAGGTTATCGTACAGGTAGGTTTTCAGCCAGTCGCCCAAGGCCCCATTCAGCCCGAAATAGAGAATCCAGGGCAGCGTCGCCAGCGCGCCTCCCAGGGCAAACCATCCCGCCGCGCGTCCCAGCGCCCGCAGGCGGCGGCCCGGCGCAGGGCGAAGCGCCAGCGCGATCAGCCATCCCGCCACCATCCCCAGAAGCGTGAACTTGATCCACAGCACACAGCCGCCCAGCACGCCCGATAGGGCGAGGCGCCGGGCCGGCATGCGTTCCTCTCCGCTTTCGATGAGTTCCATGAGCCAAACCACAGGCCACACAAGCAGCGGAAGGCACAGCTCCTCGGCGCTGTCGCCCTGCTGAAAGCTATAGGACGAGCACACCAGCACCGCCAGCACCGGCAGCGCGGCCCACGCCGCGCGCCGCGCGCCCCAAAGCCGCATCAGCCGGTATGCCGCCACAAGATACGCCGCCTGAAAAACCGCCTCCATCACCCACACGGCGGTAAAGTCCGAAAAACGCGCCCAGGCGCACAGCGCGTGCAGCGCGTACAGCAGCGGCCCCTTGTGATCGTACAGGTCGCGGTAGACCACCTGGCCCTGGGTCATGGCCTTGCCGATGGTAAAGTAGATGTTGGCGTCCGTCCAGTCGTTGATGGGATAGCCCGGCGAGGATTTGGAACAGAAAAACAGCACGGCGGCCGCTATCACAAGCGCGTAGGCCGCAACGCTCAGGCGACGCAAAGCACGCATGGCGCAGCCTCCTTGGTAAGATGTATCCAAAGTGTACCATAAACCGCCGCCGCCTGACAAGGCGCGGCACTTGCAAAAAAACGTCAAACAGGGTACAATACGGTTGTATCATACCGCATCATACCGGGCCGATCGGCCCAAACAGAGGAGGACGCATATGCAGCCTTACGTTTTTATGACAGATTCGGATTCCGACCTGCCGTTTGGTTATGTGGACGAGCTGGATTTGACCATGGTCTACATGCCCTACATGGTCGACGGCAAGGAATACCTGGACGACCTTGGGCGCTCGGGAAAGCAGAAGGAATACTTTCAAAGCATGCGCGAAGGCGCGGCGCCCGTGACCTCGCTTTTGCCCACGGCTGCGTACCTGGAGTACTTTGAGCCCTGCTTTGAAAAGGGGCTGGACATCCTGTTCGTGGCCTTCTCCAGCAAGCTGTCGGCCACCATCCAAAACGTTTACGCCGCCCGCGACGAGCTGCTGGCCAAGTATCCCCAGCGCAAGATGATCGTGGTGGACACGCTGAGCATTTCCGCGCCGCAGACCATTCTCATCCTCAAATCCCACGAGCTTTACCGCCAGGGCAAATCCATGGAAGAGGTCGCCGCGTGGCTGGAGGAAAACAAGCTGCGCGCCCAGGCCTGGTTTACGGTAGACGACCTCAAATACCTGCGCCGCGGCGGGCGCATCAGCGCCGTGGCCGCCACCGTGGGCACCATGCTGGATCTCAAGCCCATCATCACCGAAAACCGCGAGGGATGCCTGGTGAGCACGGACAAGGTGCGCGGTCGCAAGGCGGCCCTGCGCCTGATTGCCGATAAAGCCGCCGCCAACATCGACGACCCCGAAAACGCTATGCCCATCATCCTCCACGCCGACGCGCCCGAGGACGCCGCCCGCCTGGAGGTGCTTGTCAAGGAGCGCGTGCCCGGTTTGGCGGGGATTTCCACCTACTATGTGGGCCCGGTCATCGGCGCGCATTGCGGCCCCGGCACGGTAGCGATTTGCTTCCTGGGCAAGGAGCGCCCGTGCTGACGCCCCTTTCGCATGCGCAGCGGCCCCGGCGATAACGCCGGGGCCGCTTCAGCTTGTCGAAAAAGTCCGCCTACGGCGGCCTTTTCCGCCAAAACACGTTTCCCCTGCGCCTTCGGCGCGGCCGGGGAAACGTGCAAGGAAACCTTGCTGCGCAAGGCTTCCGAATCCACCGCACATG
>DVME01000034.1 GCA_018715175.1 Candidatus Limiplasma stercoravium | reverse complement strand
CCTCGCCCACCATGGTGGGATCCAGCGCGGACGTGGGCTCGTCAAACAGGACGATATCCGGGTTCATGGACAGCGTGCGGGCGATGGCCACGCGCTGCTTCTGGCCGCCGGAAAGCTCGTCAGGGTAATTGAGCGCCTTTTCCGAAAGGCCAACGCTCTTGAGCAGCTCCAATCCGCGAGCATATGCCTCCGGCCTGCTTAGCCCCAACAGCTCCACCGGCCCCAGCATGATGTTCTCCATCACCGTCAGATGCGGGAAGAGGTAAAAGGACTGAAACACCATGCCCATCCGCCGGCGAATGGCGCTGAGCTCGCGCGCCCCTGCGCTGGTCAGATTTTGGCCCAGCACACGGATTTCGCCGCCGGTGGGTTCCTCCAGACGGTTGAGACAGCGAAGGAATGTGCTTTTGCCCATGCCCGAGGGCCCAATGATGGAAATGACGTCTCCGCGGGCAATTTCGGCGTTGACATCCTCAAGCGGCGTCACGTTGGAATAGGCCTTTTTCAAATGGGCCACGGAGATAACCGTCTCCCCAAACGCCGCGTTCTTGGAAACAGGCGCGGCAACCGGGCTCGTTTGCCCCTCCGCCTTCTTCAGCGTCCTGGGGCGGCGCTTGGGGTCAATGCGCAGCTCAACCAGTCCCAGCAGGATGGTGAGGGCCCAAGCCAGCAGGAAATAGATCACCGCCGTGATGATCAGAGGGAAAAAGGCTTCAAAGGTGCGGCTACGAATGAGGTCGGTGGCCTTGGTAAGATCCTCCACGGCGATGTAGCCCACCACCGAGGTCATCTTGACCATGGAGATCAGCTCGCCCTTATATACCGGCAGGGTATGCCGCGCGGCCTGAGGAGCGACCACTTTGGTGAAGGTCTTGGCGCGCCCGAAGCCCAGGGCCGACGCCGCCTCCCATTGGCCCTTGTCCACCGCGTCAATACCGGCGCGAATCATCTCGGAGACGTACACCCCGAAGTTGATGGAGAAGGCCAGAATCGCAATCGCCACCCCATTGATGCGCACGCTGGCAAAGACAAGATAGTACAGCACCATCAGCAGCACCAGCGTTGGGATGCCCTGAATCAAGCGGATAAAGGCGGCGGCCAGGCGAGAAAGCGCCTTATGGCGGCTGCGCCTAACCATGCACAGGCCAAAGCCCAGCACCGAACCTACCGCCGCGGCGCATACCGAAATGACCACCGTCACGCCCAGGCCGGAGAGAATCATCTGCCAGCGGTTTTCCTCCACAAAGGTCTTGCGGAAGCTATCGGCTAGCCCAGCCCAAAAGCCCAGACTTTCCGCGTGTGTCTCAACGCCCAAGTCCTCCGCGCGCGCCAGCAGCACCACGCCCCCGGTGTAGTGGGCGGTGGCAAAATCAATGCTTTCCTTGCGCTCGTCGGTGATACTGAGCGAGCCGGAAATGATGTCCGCCCGGTCGCTAAGCAGCATGGGGATCAGCGCGTTAAAGCTGGCTTGGGTGATTTCCAGCTCCATACCCAGCTCCCTTGCGACGAGCGTCACCAGCTCCACCTCATAGCCAAGGGAAACCCCGCCCTCGCCGGAATAGCTCATGGGTTCCAAAGAGGGATCGTGCACGTAGCGCAAGGTGCCGTTTGGGGCGTCATATGCCTGCGCGTCGATGATCTTGGCGTCTTCATCCGCGCCAAGCCACTTGTCCGCCAAGGCATCCAGCGTCCCATCCGCCGCGAAGTCCTCGATGATGGCGCTGACCTGCTCCGTTAGCGGGCTGCCCTTGGCTAACCCCAGGCCGTAGCTGTCTGGGGCCAGCGTTTTGGGGAAGATGGCTAGCTCCGGCTGCCGGGCCACCGCCAGCCGCGCCAGGGGCAAATCCAGAATTACCGCGTCCAAAAGGCCGCTTTGCAGCGCCAAGAGCTGCGATGGCAGATCGTCGTAATACTGAAACTCTGCGTTTTCAATCAGGCCATCCATGAGCTGGTCGTGGGTGGAGCCGGTAACGGCTCCGATTCTGGCACCGGAGAAGTCAGAAAGCGCCGTAAAGCGGGCCCCCCCAACGTCCGCCACCACCACGACGATGCCGCCCACATAGTCCGGCTCGGAAAAGTACATGCGTTCGGCCCGTTCCTCTGTGACGGTAAAGCCGGCGGCGCCCGCGTCATACTTACCTGCCTCGATACCGGCAATGAAGGAAGCGAGCTCCACATTGTGAAGGTTGAGGCCGTAGCCGTAGGCCCGGCAGAAACGAACCATGATATCCACGTCATAGCCCACGGTCTGGCCGTCCTGAATATAGGCGAAGGGGGCGCTGCTGGCTTTGGCGACAAATTCCAAGGTGCCGTTGGGGGCGGGCAGATCGGCCCAGTCCTCCACCACCTGAACGCTTTCATCCGTCCCGAACCAGATTTCCTCTATCTCCTCCAGCGTGCCGTCAGCCCGGATCTGAGCCAGGAATTCGTTCATCTGATCCCGCAGCAGCGCGCCTTCCTCCGTCTTGGGAAAGGCGAAGGCGTAGCCGTCCTGCGTGAGATACTCCTTGAGATAGGTGATTCCCTCGGTCTGCGAGCACAGCACGCGCGCCATGGGCTCGTCCATGAGAAACGCGGCGATCTTGCCCTGCTGAACCGCCAGCGCCATGTCAGCGTAGGACAGATAGTATTCCTTTTTCGCGTCGTTGATGTAGGTATCGGTATGTTTGTCAAAGGTCGAACCCGTCATGACCCCGATCGCCTGGCCGTCCAGCTGGCGGATGTCCGTAATCTGCGCACGGCTCTGTTCCTGGGAGGCGCAGCCCGTAAGAAGCACGACCAGCAGCCCCAGAATACAGCAAAGCGAAATCCACCGAATGGGTCTGTTGCGTTTCATACCGTTACTCCTTCCATAAGGTTTCGAGGTTCAGCATGCCCAGCTTGTTGGCTGTGAGCATCAGTTCCGATTGCAGGCAGGAGATACCGCAGGAGGTCATGAAGAAATCCAGAATCACGTTTCCCGCCACCGCCAGGCCAATGGCCTCCGCCGGAATCCCCAGCTGGGCGAGCAGCACGGTGTAACAGGTAAGGCTGCCGCCGGGCACCGGAGGCGCGGCGATGG
>DVME01000033.1 GCA_018715175.1 Candidatus Limiplasma stercoravium | reverse complement strand
GCAGGCCACGTCGCTGGCGGTGCTCATTACCGCCATCGGCATGAGCTACCTGCTGCAAAATGCGGCCTTGCTGATCTGGGGCGCCAACCCCAAGGTGTTCCCCTCGGTGGTGAACCTGGACTCCGTGTATCTTTTTGGCGGCGAGCTGCAAATTCGCGCGGAGACGCTGGTGACGGTGCTGGCCAACGTGGTCATCATGCTGGCCCTCACGCTTTTCACCGGCAAGACCAAAATGGGCAAGGCTATGCGCGCGGTCTCCGAGGACCGCGGCGCGGCGGAGCTGATGGGCATCAATGTCAACCTGACCATCTCCATCACCTTTGCCATTGGGTCGGCGCTGGCGGCGGTGGCCGGGGTGCTGCTGTGCTCGGCCTATCCCGCCCTGACCCCGACCACCGGTTCCATGCCGGGCATCAAAGCGTTTACGGCGGCGGTTTTCGGCGGCATCGGCTCCATTCCCGGGGCGCTGGTGGGCGGCGTGCTGCTGGGCGTGATCGAGATTTTGGGCAAGGCCTATGTGTCCACCGAGCTGGGCGACGCGCTGGTGTTTGCGGTGCTCATCGTGGTGCTGCTGGTCAAGCCCACGGGTCTGCTGGGCAAGCCCGTGCATGAGAAAGTCTGAGGTGAGATGGATATGAAACGTTCCCGCATCAACGCCATCAACAACCTTGTGACCTACGGCATCGTGATTGCCGCCTACGTGCTGTGCCAGGTGCTGGCCGCCAACGGCGGCTTGAGCCGCTCCCTGAAGGGACAGCTGGTGCCCATTTGCGTGTATGTGGTCATGGCGGTATCGCTCAACCTGGTGGTGGGCATCTCCGGCGAGCTTAGCCTGGGACACGCCGGGTTTATGAGCGTGGGCGCCTTTGCGGGCGTGACGGCTGCGGCCTGGCTGATGACCGCCTTCTCCCTGGAAAACGAGGTCGCCCGCCTCATTTTGTCCATGGTGTTCGGCGGCGTGGTGGCCGGCGTGGTGGGCGTGCTCATCGGCATACCCGTATTGCGGCTGCGAGGCGACTATCTGGCCATTGTCACGCTGGCCTTTGGCGAGATCATCCGCAACCTCATCAATTGCAGCTACATCAATATCGACGTGGGCGGGGCGCTGTACTTTGGCTTCAACAAGGCCCCGCAGCTTGGCCAAGCGGTGCTGGCCGGGCCCAAGGGAACCGTGGGCGTGGACAAGATCGCCACCTTTACGATGGGATTTGCGCTGGTGCTCTTTACGCTGTTCGTCATCCTCAACCTGGTCAACAGCCGCGCCGGACGCGCGATCATGGCCACGCGCGACAGCCGCATCGCCGCAGAGTCCGTGGGCATCAACATCACCAAGTACAAGATGATGGCCTTTGTGATCAGCGCCGCCCTCGCGGGCATGGCCGGCGCGCTCTACGGCCTGAATTACTCCAACATCGTCGCCAGCAAGTTCAAGTTTGACACTTCCATTCTGGTGCTGGTGTTCGTGGTGCTGGGCGGCATTGGCAACATTCGCGGTTCCGTCATCGCCGCGGCGCTGCTGACCATTTTGCCGGAGATGCTGCGCGCCTTTGACGATTACCGCATGCTGGTGTACGCCATTGTGCTCATCCTGGTTATGCTGGCTACCAACAGCGTCTTCCTGGCCGTGCGCATGCAGCGCGTCAAAGCCTGGCTGCGCCGTGTGACCGGACGCGCGACAAAGGAGGGTGAAGCCGTATGAGCCAACCCAAAAAGCACCAATCCACCACGCGCATGGTGCCGGTGCCCAGCCAATCCATCGTGCCCGAGCGCGACCTGGACAAACGTCCCGTGCTGGAAACCCGGCATCTGGGCATCGAGTTTGGCGGGTTGAAGGCGGTAGAAGATTTTAACATCATCATCGGCAAGACCGAAATCGCCGGGCTCATCGGGCCCAACGGCGCGGGCAAAACCACGGTTTTCAACCTGCTAACCAAGGTTTATCCCCCCACCAGCGGCGTGGTGATCCTGGACGGCAAGGACACCGCCGGCATGAACGCGGCCCAGGCCAACCGCTTGGGCATTGCGCGCACGTTTCAAAATATCCGGCTTTTTGGCAACATGACGGTGGAGGAAAACGTGCGCATCGGATTGCACAACCGCATTCGCTACGGCGCCGCGACCGGGGTGTTCCGCTTGCCCGGCTACTGGAAGCAGGAAAAGAAGCAGCATGAAAAGGCGCTGGAGCTGTTGTCCATCTTCGACATGCAGGATCTGGCCAATGCGCGGGCGGGCTCGCTTCCCTATGGGGCGCAGCGGCGCCTGGAAATCGTGCGCGCCCTGGCGACCGATCCCAAGCTGCTGCTTTTGGACGAACCAGCCGCCGGCATGAATCCGCACGAAACCGAGGAATTGATGGAAAACATCATCAAAATCCGCGACCGGTTCCAGATTGCCGTGCTGCTCATCGAGCATGACATGAGCCTGGTGATGGGCATTTGCGAGGGCATCTGCGTGCTGGACTACGGCCGTATCATCGCCAAGGGCACAGCCGAGGAAATCCAGGCCAACCCCAGGGTCATCGAAGCCTACCTGGGCAAGCAGAGGGGGGCGGCGCAATGAGCATGCTCAAGGTGGAAAACATCCACGTTTACTACGGCAACATCCACGCCATCAAGGGCATCTCCTTCGAGGTCAACGAAGGCGAAATCGTCACGCTCATCGGCGCCAACGGCGCGGGCAAGTCCACCACGCTCAACACCGTGGCGGGACTGCTCAAGCCGCGCAGCGGCGCGATTTTCTTTGAGGGCCGCGCCATTGCCGGCATGCAGGCCAGCGGTATGGTGGGCCTGGGCCTGGCGCTTTGCCCGGAGGGACGCCGCATTTTTCAGCAAATGACGGTGCGCGAAAACCTGGAAATGGGCGGTTATTCCCGCCCGCAGACGGAAATCGCCGGTTCGCTGGAAAATGTGTTTCAGCGTTTCCCGCGCCTCAAGGAGCGCGAAAAGCAGATTGCGGGCACGTTGTCGGGCGGCGAGCAGCAAATGCTGGCCATGGGCCGCGCGCTGATGAGCAAGCCCAAGCTGCTCATGCTGGACGAGCCTTCCATGGGCCTGGCGCCGCTGCTGGTGGAGCAGATTTTCGACATCATTGCCGAGCTTCACGCTTCGGGCACAACCATTTTGTTGGTGGAGCAAAACGCACAGATGGCGCTTTCCATCGCCAACCGCGCCTATGTGCTCAGCACGGGAACCATCACCATTTCGGGCGCCGCCGCCGACGTGCTGGCGGACGACCGGGTGAAATCCTCCTATTTGGGCGGATGAAACCACTTTTCCCATAGAAACGACATGTTAATAACGCCGGATAACCACTACTCAGCAAACAGTCCGCATTTAATAACCGCCTCGCTCCCTTTTGGGAACGAGGCGGCTTTCGCTGGGAACGCGGTCTTTACCGGGCCCACTTGGTATAGCTGCGCATCTGCGGCGCCGGCCGGTAAATGGCGCTTCGGTTCTTGACGACGTTGAGCACCAGCCCAATGCCGGCCATGTTGGTAAGGAGGTTGCTGCCCCCGTAGCTCAAAAACGGAAGCGGTATGCCCGTGATGGGCATCAGGCCCGTGGTCATGGCCACGTTTTCCAGCACGTGGAACAGCAGCATGGCCATCACGCCGATGATAACCATCTGCCCAAAGCGGTCTAACGTATAGCGCGCCAGATACAGCATGCGCAGGATGATGAGCAGATACACCAAAATCACCGACGCGCAGCCTACAAACCCAAACGCTTCGCCGATGGTGGAGAAAATGAAGTCCGTCCAGTCCTCGGGCACATAGTTGAGCTGACTGAAGGATCCCTGCACAAACAAGCCTTTGCCGCTCCAGCCGCCCGAGCCGATGGCGATTTTGGAGTTGGTTACCTGATAGGTCGCGTCAGAGTCTACCTGGGCGGGGTTAATGAAGCTCAGAATGCGTTCAATGCGGTAGTTGTCCGTGCCCGAGGCCATCAGGATGCCCAGCAGCAGCGCGATGAGCACAATGGCGACGCCCAGCGTCCCAAAGAGCACCCGCATGCGGATGCCGCCAAAGTACATCATCACCCCAAAGCAGAAAATCATGACCAGCACCGAGCCCATTTCCTTTTGCAGCATTGTCAGCGTCCAGGGAATGCCCATCAAAAGGCCCAGGCGCAGCCAGCTTCGCACGGAGCCCAAAGGATCGTCGTTGGTTTCCAGGTATCGCGCCGTTACCAAAATGCATGCCAGCTTGACGAACTCCGAGGGCTGCAGCGTATAGTCCCACAAAATGTCAATCCATGCCTTCACGCCTGTGGCTGACCCGCCCAGGGCAACCAGCAGCAAGCCGCAGGCCAGGTAGTAAAACAGGATGGTGCGCCTGCGAAAGAAGTCCAGCGGCAGATAGGTCACAAAGCCGACCACCAAGGGCGACACCAGCAAAAACAGCGCCTGGCGCATGCCGTAGTAGGACGATACGATGTAGTTCAGCAGCGTATCCTCCGCTTCCGAGGAGGTGCTGAAGGTGGCAACCGACACGCACAACACCCCGAAAGCCGCCAGGCCAAAAACCAGCAGCACCAGCGGCAGGTCAAAATGCGCCCGCGAACGGCGGGATTCGTTAAGCATCATGGAATCTCATCAGCTCCTTATCAGGATGCGCTCACCGGCGGCTTGCCAAGCCGCCGCCAAAAGGGACGGCGGCGCGCCAGGGCCGGCATGGGAATGTATTCGCCCAAAAAACGGCTGGCGATTCGCTCCATGGCCTCATGCGCCGGGCCGTCGGCCTCCATGAAGCTCTCGTGCCGGCTCAGCGCGCGCAAAATGGCCCGATCCTCCGGCACAAAGCCCAGCAGGGGTACGTCCAGCGTCGCGGCCACGGTCTGCGGGGCGTACATATCGCCGGCCTTGACCCATTCGGGAATCACGCGGTTGACAATAAGCATGGGCCTTGGCTTTCCCAGGCTGTCCAACAGCGCCGTGACTTGCTCGGCGTCGCGCAGGCTTACGTCGTCGGGCGTGGCCACCAGGATGCAATGATCGGTGGCGGCCAGCAGGTTGCGCACGCCGCGCCCAATGCCTGCGGGCGCGTCCACGATGACATACGCCGCGCGCTTCTTCGCTTTTCGCACGATACGCTCCCATTCCTGTACGTCCAGGGTGCGCAGATCGCCCAGCTGGGCGGCGGGCAAAAGGCTCAGGGTTTCGTGGGCGGCATGGCGCACCAGGGCGTAGCGCAGCTTGCAGTCGCGGTTGGCCACGTCCAAGGCGTCAAAGACCACCTTGTTTTGCATGTTGAGCAGCATGTCCAGGCTGCGCAGCCCCATGTCCGCGTCCACCAGGCAGCATTCCAGCCTTCGGTTGGCCAGGGCCAGTCCCAGGGCCGAGGCGATCATGGACTTGCCCACGCCGCCTTTCCCGGATACAATCGTCCACGCTTGGCTCATGCGCGTTCCTCCCATTGTGGATTTAGGGGGCCAGCTCGTTGCCGGCGGGGAATACGTCCGCCTCCGTGCGCAGGGTCTTTTGGTTGAGGTACCAGCCCACGAACTCTCTGGCCGCTACGCCCGAGTGACCGCCGCTCAGACCAGCCGGGATGAAAACCACCACCGCGATCTCCGGCTCGGTGATCACCACCGGCACGCCGTCCACGATTTCGGATTCAAACGGCGCCAGCATGACAAACCAGCCGTTGTTTTCCAGGTCCACGGTGGTAACCTCAGCGGTTCCCGTTTTGGCGCAGACCCTGCTTTGGTATTCCCATCCGCGGAAGTACTGTTCGGCCGTACCGCCTTCGTCCACAACGCCCGACATGCCTTGCAGTATGTAGGGCAGGTACTCCTCCGCGCCTTCAAACTCGTTGACCAGCGTGGGGGTTCGCTGGCTGACGATGTCGCCCTCCGGCGAGGTGATGGAATCCACGATGGTGAGGTTGTACACCTTGCCGCCGTTTCCCAGCGCCGCGACGTAGCGGCTGACGGCGGCGGGGGTCAGCACGGTGATGGACTGGCCGATGGCCACCTGTACCGTCTGCGAGGAACCCCACTTGATGTCGTTGAGGTAGTTGTAGGTATCGCCGATGATGGCCTGGGTGTAGACCATGTCACGGGTCATGTTCAGCTCTTCCATGAGGATGGGGCGGATGTAATCCAGCCAGTCGTTCTGGTTGGTGTTGACGGCCATGTCCATCAAGCGCTTGACGCAGCGCTCCAGGCGCTCGTTGTCGTAGGTGATGTTGTAGCCGGCGCCCTGGTTGCGCAGGTGCGTCTTGAGGGAGTTGAACACAATGATGGGAATGGCCGTGTCCTGCGAGGATTCGCCGACGGGCTTGTCGGGATCGTAAAGGCTGGTTTGGTTGCCCACAACGCTTCGCAGCTCGCCGGGCAGCTCCACCCCCGTGCGGCTGGTCAGGCCGAATTCGCTGGAGTACTGGTACAGGCGCGTTTCGCCCAGCCGGTAGCCCAGCATGTAAAAGAAGTAGTTGCAGCTGTTTCGCAGGCCCTCGATGATGGTCTGGTTTTGGTGCTCCTTGCGCCCGGACTCGCTGATCCAGCATTTGGGCGCCTCTTCGATGTTGGTGGTCACCAGGGTGAAACGGCCGGCGTCGCTGATGGTTTCGTTGATGTACAGCTCGCCTTCCAGCAGGGCGCCCAGGGCGGAGACCATCTTGAAAATGGAGCCAGGCGTGCCGCGCGCGTGAATGTTGTAGTTCATCAGCACGTTGCGCGAGTCGGTCAGGATGGCGGTGGCTTCTTTGCCGCGGGCGGTCAGGGCGTTGAGGTCGTAGGTGGGGTAGTTGGCCATGGCCAGCACGCGGCCTTCCATATCGATGACCGTCATGGCCGCACGATCCGCCAAATCAAGGGGATAAAGATCCCAGTTGCGCGTCTCGATGATGTCGCGGTTGGTTTCCAGCCAGCGGTCGTCCATGAGCTTATCTTCTTCCACCTCGCGCACCTCGGCCACGTTTTCGGCCAGGGCGCGTTCGGCTTGCTGCTGGTAGCTGGCAATGATGGTCAGGCGGACGTTGTTGCCGTCCTCGGGCTCGGTGTAGCTGAGCTCGCGGGTGATTTTGTTGATGTTGTTGCGCTCCACCACGCGATAGCCCTGCCGGAGGTCGTTGTTTTGCGTCAGCCAGTCCTCCATGGACGCCTCGATGCCGTCCACGCCGATGGTGTCGGAGTACTTGTAGCCCAAGGGCTCCAACTCCGCCCATTTTTCCGCCGAGGAAATGGCGCCCATGTAGCCGATGACCTGCGACGCCAGCGTGCCGCGCGGATAGACGCGCTTGGTGCCAATGGCAATTTCCATGCCGGAGAGCATCATGGACTGGGTTTCGATTTCAATGACGGTCTCGTAGGAGACGTCCTTGGCGATGACGATGGGCTGGGAGTTGTACAGGTTCATCTGCATTTCGCTGTACACAGCCATAACCTTGAGCACGGTTTCCTCGTCGATATCGTCGGTAAACTGGTAGCGCTCAAAGAGTTTGTTGTAGCAATCCGCGGCCAAGGGATAGCTCAGGGCGGTCAGGTAGTGGTTGTTGCGCCACTGGGACTCGCGCGTTTGCAGCACGGATTCGCTTACGCCGCTGCCAAAGTTGAATTCCCACTCGCCGTTTTCGTCGCGCTGGATGGGAAACGACACGCTCAGCTCGCTGCCGTTGGCCTCGATGATTTCCAGGGTCGTCAAAATGGACTGGGTAAAGTCCGCATAGTCCTGGGCCGAGTTTTGACCGGCGTCGCGGTAGAAGGTGACGTTGTAGATTTTTTCGTCGTTGGCCAGTATGACGGAGTCCGCGTCCAGGATCATGCCGCGGCTGCCGCGCAGGGCGATGGTGGTGGTGGTGCTGTTTTCGGCGGACTGGGTGTAGCTGTCGGTGTCCAGAATCTGCAAGCGAATGATGCCGCTGTACAGATAGGCAAAAATGGCTAATACAATCGCCAGGAACACCGCGTAGCGCACGCCCAGCCGGTAGCCCCCTTGCTGGCCGGACAGGTTGGAACGTCTTTTCATGGAATCACCTCCGGGTCAATGGCGCTGCGCCGGTGGTGAGGCGGCGCTGGGAAAGGGTTATTGGGCATGGCGCAGGCGGTACACGCCCAGCCACTTGCGGATGGGAAACTGCAAAAGGCCCGCGAGCGCCATGGTGTATACCACGTCGATAACCGCGCGCGAGATGTGGCCGCTGTCCAGGGTCACGCCGCCCAGATAAAGGTAAGTCAGATGAACGCCCTCGTACACCGCTACGCTCAGCGCCGCCGCCAGAGGCGTGCGCAGGTGGGGGTTGAGCTGGCGGTGGTAGCGGCCGGTGGTGCGTTCCTCCTCCAAACGGCGTTCGCTTTTGTCGGCAAAGAAGAGGGCGGCCAACATGCAGCATACGGGGTAGAGCAGGATGTGGAAATACTCAATGGTGGGCATCATGATTTCCAGCAGGTAGCCCACGGCCAGAGACATCACAAAGGTGTACTTGCGGCCCAGGCACACCGTGGCCACGGCGATGATGGCCATGGCCGGGTTGGGCGCGACGTCCGCGATGGCCATGTGGACGGCGGCGGTGGCTTGCAGCAGGTATGCCAAAAGCGTCAACACGAAGATTTTCAGGCCCTTTTTCAGCACCGCTACTCATCCTCCTCCACGGACATATCCAGCGGGGGTGGGGTGGGGGTGGGGGAATCGGTGGGGGAGAGGGTAAAGCCATAGGAGGTGTCGGTGCCGCCGGAAGGGATCTGGTACTCGTAGTTTTCGGAACCGGTGGAGGAAGGCGCGGGCGTAACGACGATTTCTTCTCCGTCCTCGCCGATGATCACGGTGGGCGAGGGTTCCGGCGTGGGCTCTGGCGTAGGCGCCAGCTGGTAGAAGTCGCTGCCGATTTGCACGGTGGGCACGGGCTTGGCCGTATCCAAGGGCGTGTAGGTCAAATCGCCGGTGTCGTCGCGGCCTTGCACATCTTCGGCCTCGGGACGGTAGCGCAAAACCACCACATACTCCACATGCTCAAAATCGGCCAGGGGCTCCACGACCACGTATTGCTTGTTGCTCTCCATGCCGCGCGTGCTCTCGCGCACGGTGCCAATGGGGATGCCCTTGGGGAATCCCATGGCCACGCCGCTGGTGACCACCAGGTCGCCCGGACGGGGCAGGTTATCCACGGGCAGGTAGTACATGCGGCACATGGCGGTGCCGTCCACGCCCAAGGTGCCGCGCACGGTGCCCTGGTCGCGGGAAGAGGAGATGAGCGCGGCGATGGAAGCCTCGCTGTCGATGATGGCGCGTACCACGCTGCGCGTGGCGGTGACGCTTTCGGTGTAGCCAACGAGCGCTCCGTCCATGGTGACGGCCATGTACGGCTCCACGCCGTCGTTGGAGCCCTTGTTGATGTTGAACACGGAGAAATAGTTTTCGCTTTCGCGGCCCACGACGGTAGCCACCAGGGGGTTCATCAACTCGTTTTCGGATACCTCGTCATAGAGGTTTTCATAAGCGCTGAGCTTGTGCTGCAATTCCGCCACCAGCATGGCGTTGTAGGCCAGCTGCTCGTTTTGCTGCTTGAGCTCGTTGTAAGCCAGCTCGATATTGGAGCGCAGCTTGAGGGTGTAGAGGTAGTCCACCACCCAGTTCACCGCCGAGGAAAAGGCGCTCTGCAACGGGGTGATCAGCGTGGCCACGCCGTTGCCCGGGGTTTTGAGGGCGTCGTTGCCGGTGAAATACGCCAGGATTTGCATGCCGGCCAACGCCATGAGCACGAACACGATGGCGATCATGATCACGCGGCGCAAAATGCGCGTGACTCGGCCGCCGCGCTGCCGCTTTCGTTCGGTTTTGGGCACCTTGACCTTCATGCGCCGACCTCCGGTGTCAGAATGGTTTGAGCATGCTGACGCGATCCATATGCTCCAGCAGCTCGAAGTTTTCGATCAGGTATCCCAGGCCCAGCACAGCGCAGTCCGCCGGCTCCTTGGCCAGCAGCACGGGAATGCCCAGCTCGCTGGCGATCATTTGATCCATGCCGTAAAGCAGCGCGCTGCCGCCGGTGAGGTAGATGCCGTTGTGCATGATGTCCGCCGCCAGCTCCGGGGGCGTGCGCTCCAGCACCCACTTGATGGCGCCTAGAATCGCCAGGCAGGGTTCGCGGATGGCTTCGTAGATCTGCGCGGAGGTAATCTCGGTGGTTTGGGGCAGGTTGGTAACCATGTCGCGGCCACGGATGCGAGCGCGGCGGTCGTCTTTGAGCGGCAGGGCGGAACCCAGGTCCAGCTTGACCTCCTCGGCGGTGCGGTCGCCGATGACGATGTTGAACTCGTGCTTGATGAAGTTGAGGATGGCCTCGTCCATCTTGGTGCCGCCCACGCGCACCGAATGGCTGATGACCACGCCGCCCAGGGAAATCACGGCCACGTCGGTGGTGCCGCCGCCGATGTCCACCACCATGCAGCCGTTGGGGTCGTACACGGGCAGGCCGCTGCCCAGGGCGGAAAGGAAGGGCTTTTCCACCAAAAACACCTTGCGCGCGCCTGCCTGCTTGCTTGCCTCGCTGACGGCGCGGCGCTCGATGGGCGAAATGGAGCACGGAAAGCTCAAAAACAGCCGGGGACGCACCAGGTAGCTCGAGCCGATGGCCTTGTGGATGAAATAGCGAATCATCTCCACCGTCATGTCAAAATCCGTGATGACGCCCTCGCGCATGGGCCGCACGGCCAGGATGCCCTCGGTGGTGCGCCCCAGCATGATGCGGGCGTCGTCGCCCACGGCCAGGATTTTGCGGTCGCCCGTGGATTCCACCACCACGATGGTCGGCTCGCTGATGACGATGCCCTTGTGCTTGACATAAACCAGCGTGTTGCTGGTGCCCAGATCCACGCCCAGATCGTGTGCCACGATGCCCATGAACTTCACATCCGTTTCGGAATTCGCTTAGCGGGCCGGCCCCGGGAAGGGAACGCCCGCGCGTTGCAGGAATTGCGAGAGCAGGCCCAACGGCAGGCCAACGACGTTGGAGGGGCTGCCCTCAATGCGGCTGACAAACGTTCCCGCCAAGCCCTGGATGGCATAGGCGCCGGCCTTGTCCATGGGCTCGCCGGTGGAAACGTAGCGGCGGATCAAATCGCCGTCCAGGGGCAGAAAACGCACGCGCGTGGTGTCCGCCTCCAGCTGCATGAACCCGTCCGGGGCGATGAGGCAAAGCCCGGTATGAACCTCGTGCCATGTGCCGCTGAGCAGGGACAGCATGCGCATAGCGTCGGTTTCATCCTTAGGCTTGCCCAGGATGAGATCCTTCACGCACACCAGGGTATCCGCGGCCAGCACCATGCGTCCGGGCCGGCGGGCCGCCACCTCCACGGCCTTGCGCCGCGCCAGCTCGCGCACGCGCTCGGCGCCGCTGCCGGTCACATGCTCCTCGTCCGCGCCGGAGGGATCGACCTCGAAGGGAAGGCGGTAGAGGCTGAAAAGCTCGCGCCGCCTCGGGGATTGCGAAGCCAGAATGATGGGTTCCACGGCGCCGCCTCCTTGCGCGTAAAAATCAACAGCCTATTATAACACAGTTTCAAGATGGATGGAAGCGCAGGCGCGGGTTTGAAGCAAAGGGAATGTAAAAAACCTTTTGCGGGCGCGTCTTGACAAACCGTTAGCCCGCCGCTATGATAGGAAATGATTTTTTTCAAAGAGGTGTTAGGCATGTCGGCATTGACCATGGACAAGCTGGTGGCCCTGTGCAAGGGGCGCGGCTTTATCTATCCCGGCAGCGAGATTTACGGCGGCTTGGCCAATAGCTGGGACTATGGGCCCCTGGGCGTGGAGCTTAAAAACAACGTCAAGCGCGCTTGGTGGCAAAAGTTTGTGCAGGAAAGCAAGTACAACGTCGGCCTGGACAGCGCCATCCTGATGAACCGCGAAGTTTGGGTGGCCAGCGGGCACGTGGGCGGCTTCAACGATCCGCTGATGGACTGCCGCGCTTGCAAGGCGCGCTTTCGCGCCGATAAGCTGATCGAGGATTTCACCCAGGGCGCCGAGACGGGCGACGGCTGGACCAACGCGGAGCTGGAGGCCTACATCAACGAGCATGACATCGTTTGCCCTGTGTGCGGCAAAAAGGACTTTACCGGCATCCGCCAGTTCAACCTCATGTTCAAAACCCATGCCGGCGTCACGGAAAGCTCCGCCAGCGAAATCTACCTCCGGCCCGAAACCGCTCAGGGCATCTTTGTCAACTTCCAGAACGTCATGCGCGCCTCGCGCAAAAAGCTCCCCGCTGGCATCGCGCAAATCGGCAAGTCCTTCCGCAACGAGATCACCCCGGGCAACTTCATCTTCCGCGTGCGCGAGTTTGAGCAAATGGAGCTGGAGTTCTTCTGCAAGCCTGGCGAGGATCTTCAGTGGTTCGATTACTGGCGCGCCTTCTGCCGCGATTGGCTGCTGTCCCTGGGCATCCGGGAGGACAGCCTGCGCCTGCGCGACCACGAGCCCGAAAAGCTGGCCTTCTATTCCAAGGCCACCACGGACTTTGAGTTCCTCTTCCCCTTCGGCTGGGGCGAACTGTGGGGCGTGGCCGACCGCACCGACTACGACCTCTCCCGCCATCAGGAGCACTCGGGCAAGAGCATGGAGTACCTCGACCCCGTGACCAACGAAAAATACGTGCCCTACTGCAT
>DVME01000032.1 GCA_018715175.1 Candidatus Limiplasma stercoravium | reverse complement strand
CAGACTGTCAAAAAACCTTCTGGGAGGTTCGGAGGGCCGCAGCCCTCCGAGCTGTATTCCGAATCCAGCGACATGTGCGGTGGATTCGGAAGCCTTGCGCAGCAAGGTTTCCTTGCACGTTTCCCCGGCCGCGCCGAAGGCGCAGGGGAAATGTGTTTTGGCGGAAAAGGCCGCCACAGGCGGACTTTTTCGACAGCCTGCGGCACGCTGCCAAAACGCAGCGTGCCGTTTGACTTTGGAGGGCGGCAAAAGCGCCGGCTTACTCGATGGCCGAGGTGAAGCGGCCGTAGAAGGAATACACGTAGGAGGCCGCCGTTTCCATGTAGGACAGGGCGTACGCGCCAAAGGACTCCTCGTCGACCAGGTAGACATCCTGGGTGAAATAGACGTAGCCATCTTCCTCGTTGTAGAGCCAGCGGCCTTTGACGAGGTTGAAGTTAAACTCGTTGATTTGCTCGTAGACCTTGAGCGGGTCGGCGTCCTGGGGCACGCTGCACAGGCGGCAGACCACCCTTCCCACCCCTTCGAGGCATTGGCAGTAAACGTCGATGGTGTCCAAATCGGTTTGCCCGTTGGCGTTGTAGGAAATCATGATTTCGTCGTCAAATCCGTCCCCGTCGGTATCGGTCGCCGTATAGTTGCTCCAGCCGGCGGTGGACAGGTAGGCTTTGAGGGAGGTTGCGGTGGAAAGCTCCGCGGCTTCCTCGGCCAAAGCGCCGCAGAGCGCCGGGGTCATCAGCGCCGCGCAGCACAGGATGCAAAGCAGTTTTTTCATGGGAATTCCTCCTTTTTAGACCGCTTACTTTTTGAGGACGGCCAGCTCGTCGTAATGCTGGTCGACGAGCAGCGCGGTGATGTAGGCATAGCGTTCCACCATCTGGCCAAAGCTCGCGTTTTCCACGTAGGGGATGTCCACGCGGGAGTAGACGCAGTTATTGGCCGCATCGTACACAAAGCGGATAAAGGAGATGGAATCGTTCATGTTCTCCAGCGTCTGGTAGAGGGCAAGCATGTCCGAGGTGTCGATATCCGGGATGCTGTTGCCCACGATGGCGGCGCTGGTTTCAAAGAGGTTCAGCGTGACGGATACTCTTTCAAGCATCGTAGAATTGTTGGGCGTATAGTTCATCACGAGGATATCGTAGGAGCTTGTGCCTTCCTTTTGCGCAAATTTTTTGCCCGCTTGCTCCAGGTAGTCGGCCACTTCGCGGCTGCTGTCAAACTGGAGATCCTCCGCCAACGCGCCCAGGCAGCTGAAAAGCAAAAGCATAAACGCCAGCGCCCCACAGATTTTCCGCTTCATACAAACGCACTTCCTTACTTCAAATTCTTTTTTGCACAGACTTAAAAGACGCGCGCCAAAAACATTACGGCCCCCGCGGACAGGTTCGTCGTTTCACGGCCATACACTTCCTTAATCAGCATTTCTTATTATAAAGTGCCAAAGGAAGCCTGTCAAAAAACAACGGTTCGACCGGCCCGCTGCGACTGCGCGCATCCCAAATAGGTTGATGTTCCCCAATTGATCTTTTACGGGCAAGCTGAACCTTGCCACGCCGGTGAACATCCGCAGAGCAAAGCTTGCGGCCGGCGATGTGCTGGCGGAGTACCAGGTGGGATTAACCCCGTATGTTGTATAGCGGCCAGCACAAACACCGTATTCAACGCGGATACCACCCTCTATGCACGGCGCGCGCTTTTGGCTTTGCGCCTTCGTGCTTAGCTTGTCTCGAGGAACGAACGGAGAAAAAGCAAACCCTCGAACGCTACGGTTCGAGGGTTTTTGGTCTGGGTGAGAGGATTTGAACCTCCGGCCTCTTGAACCCCATTCAAGCACGCTACCAAACTGCGCCACACCCAGAAAGACCTGACCGCTCTTGCGGCACATGGAATAGTATACTTGCCTTGCCCTTCCTTGTCAAGCTGTTTTTTCATTTCTTCTATAAACGATTTTCAACCGGCGCAGCCCGGGAAGAAATGACATTCCGCCAATTGGAAGGCCGGGCTGAATTGTCTTGCATTTGAAGGAGTCATCCCGTATAATGTTTGGTAAAGGACACCATCGTCTTGCGGAAAGTGAAACGTTCGCAATCCGAAGGAAAGAAGGAGAGACACCGCTATGAAAAAGAGAAGGTTGATATGCGCCGCGGTACTGCTGGTTTGGATGGGCATCCTCATAGGGGGAAGCGGAATGGCTTTTGCGGCAAGCAAAGACGGGGCAACGTTTGCGCAGGATGGAAAATGGCTGCCGGATCCCAGCAATATCTTTGGGACGGACGGCGAGTTTTATCAGGTGAATACGGAGGCCAATGGGGTTGCATACGCTTCTTACCTTTACACGTTTAACGCCACCGTCGATGAGATGGGCAAGATGATTTCCGTCTACGAGGAAGTCATGCGCGAGCTTGGCTGCACCGTCAAGCAATACAAACTGCCGGACAACGCGGTTCGCTACGAGGGCTATGCTTGCCAAGACATAACGCCTGTGGAATTCGTGCTGTATGTAAAGGAGGGAGCCAAGGAACTCAGCGAGGGCGGAACGGGCACCTTTTTGGCTGGCCTGATGATTCCCGTCGACGAGTGGTACTTTGAACCCGGAAAAGGCTCGGACATGGTTAAGGACGGTCAACTGCGTTGCGTGGAATGCGGCGGAAACGGCCTGTGCAAATACTGCGGCGGAATCGGTCAGGCCAATTATGGAGACGGCTACGAAACCTGCACCATTTGCGATGGAACCGGCAAGTGCAATGTCTGTGAGGGAATCGGCAGCTATTAAGCCCCGTCCGGGCCGTCCTGACCGGTCGCCTTGACCATTGGGCACGCGGCGCGACAAGTTTGTTGACGGACAGCGCAAGGCGTGTGATTCTTGATGAACTGGATAAAAACCGAAGGAGGGAAGGTCATGTCCGCATCCGGCATTATCGCCGTATTCATGACTGTGATTCAGCTGTTGTTCCCGATGATGGGGGATGTTTCCTATCAGGGCCTGTATGAGTTGGAGGTTGACGGTGTTCCTTTCTCCTGCCGTCTGAGCCTGGATACCGACGATCCTACCTTGGATGCGACGGTACAGGCCGAAGGCTCGCCGCTGGTCACCCTGCGCGTGGATGACGAAATGGCGTTCCTCAACGCGCCTTCCCAGATTTTGAGCCTTTCGTCGCAGGAGCTGCTGACCATGCTGGAAGGCTTGCGCGGTTTTGACGCCGGCGAACCCCTGCGCTGGGAGGCGCTGACCGATTACCTGACGGGCGACGGCCTTGCGTCCGACGTGGAGACGCTGGGCCAATGGCTTGGGCAGCTCAACGTCTTGCCCGCGCCTGCGCTTCTGTTTGAGGATGGGCAGTTGGTTTGCCGATATACCTTTGACAGCACGTACCTTGAAATGCTTTTCGCCAATGCGAAAAGAATGCTTGTGCAGAGCTCTCTTGAAAACATGCGCCTGGAAGAGCTGCGCCTGTGGGAAGCGCTGGGCCTGGAGGCCGAGACGTGCCTGGAGTCCGTCAAAGGCGCGTTGTACTATGCGCTCAATTCCTTGTCCCATTCCGCGTACATGGAGGACTTTTGCCTCACGGTCACGCTGGTGACCGACATTTCGCAGGCGGACAACTGGAAACTTACGCCGATACAAAAGGCAAAAATCCGCTTGGTTACCGATAATGATCGGATGGTTTGGGAGGCGGATATTTCAGCAGGCGGTATCTCAGGCACCGTGAGCTACCTGGAGGAGCCGGTGGCCACCTTCCTGTTTGGAAACGTGGATGGTTGCTGGACGCTCAATGTCGCCGCCGATGAAGTTTGCACCCTTCAGATGACCTTGGGCGACGGTTCCACCCCCTTTTCCTTGACGATGGACAGTTGGGATTCCTACCTTCCCGGTCGGGTGCTGGACGTAACGCTCAGCGACGAGCAGCTGCGCTTTTTCCTCTCCGGAGTTTTCCTGGGTTCCAGCTTCACCGACTACAGCGGCTGTTTCTATATCGACGAGGATGATGCGCTGGCCTTTCAACTGCTCTGTCAAACCAGATCCATTCTGCGCACGCAAATCGACGGTCGGGTGGTCTGGCGGCCGGACGGCCTGGATGCCACGTGGCAATACGAGGAAAGGATGCCGTTTTCCGCTGCGAGCCGCTCGCTGGAGGCTTGCCAAGGCAGACTGAGCTACCGCTTCAACCTTGGCCAAAACGAGCGGGACGAGCGCTTGACCGTGGATTGGACGCAGGACGATACGACGCACAACCTGACGTACCACGGCGCGCATCGGTGGGGATGACCGTTTTGAAAGGCGGCGTCCGAGCTGACACAATGCCGCAACCCGCAGATTCCGCAGGAAAGGAGGCCCCTATGCAACCAATCCAAATCGCCGCCCTTCGCACGGCGCCCATCGCCATGGGCTGCATGCGCGTTTCCACGCAGACCGCCGCCCAACTCGAACGTTGGATTCACACGGCGTTAGAGCATCAAATCAACCTCTTTGACCATGCCGACATCTATGGCGGCGGTCAGTCGGAGGCGCTGTTTGGCGAGGTTCTCAAGCGCAATCCCGGTTTGCGCGGGCAGATCATCCTTCAAAGCAAGTGCGGCATCCGCAAGGGCTGCTATGATCTGTCCAAGCAGCACATTGTGGACAGCGTAAACGGCAGCCTCAGGCGCCTGCAAACCGAGCGCTTGGATCTTTTGCTTTTCCACCGCCCGGACGCGCTGATGGAGCCGGAGGAAATCGGCGAGGCCATGGAATGTTTGAGCCGCGAGGGAAAAGTCGGACATTTTGGCGTGAGCAACATGAACCCGGCCCAGATCGAATGGCTGAGAAGCGCGACGGGCAGGCCCATGGTAGTCAATCAAATGCAGTTTAGCCTCCTGCATGCGTCCTTGGTCACTCACGGCGTACATGTGAACATGGACTGCGACGAAAGCGTCATGCGCGACGGCGGCACGCTGGCGTACTGCCAGCGCCACGGCATAGCCCTGCAAGCCTGGTCGCCCTTCCAGTACGGCATGTTCCAAGGCTGTTTCCTCGACAACGACCAATTTCCGGCTTTGAACGAAAAACTTCGGGAACTGGCGCAGGCCCATCAGGTCAGCCCGTCGGCCATTGCCGTCGCTTGGATTTTGCGCATTCCCGGGCCTTTGCAGGCCGTCATTGGCACCACCAACCCTCAGCGTGTTTCGCAGATCGCAAAGGCCTTGGAAGTGCGCCTCTCCCGCGAGGAATGGTACGCCCTTTACAGCGCCTGCGGATATACGCTTCCCTGACCGCCGCGAAACGCCCTGAAACCATACAAAAATCTGGATTTTCATCCGAATCTTGATTTGCCATTCAGAGAGCCTTGTGATATAATTATCACGTTCCCTGATGGATCTCCATCATACGCAAAGCATGAGCAAGGAGGATTCGGTATGAAAAAACTTCTGGCACTTGTTTTGGCGGTTGCCATGATGAGCACGGGCCTCATGATGGCATCCGCCGAAACCTTTATCCCCGGCACCTACGAAGCCACCGCGCAGGGCTTTGGCGGTACGGTGAGCGTAAAGCTGACCGTTGACGAATCGACCGTGACGGCCATCGAGATCGTCGGCGACGACGAGACCGACGGTTACGGCAAGAAAGCCATTGAGGATTTCAACGCCACGCTGGTGGGCATTTCCTCGGCGGACGACGTTGACGTGTGGGCTACTGCAACCGTTACGAGCACGGCCGTCAAGGAAGCCGTTGCCAGCGCGCTGGCGCAGGCCGCCGGCGAAGCGACCGCCAACGAAGCGGAGCTCGCTTTTACGCCCGGAACCTACACCGCTTCCGCCGCCGGCTATAACGGCGACCTGACCGTGGACGTCACCTTCAGCGAAACCGCCGTGACGGACATCCAGGTGGTCTCCTCGGTGGAAACCGAATACGTCGGCGACGTGGCCTTTGACATCATGATTCCCCAGATCGTGCAAGCCAACGGCACCGGCGTGGACGCCGTGGGCGGCGCCACGTTCTCCAGCCGCGCGCTGCGCAACGCCGTGAACGCGGCTGCCGAGCAAGCCGGCTGCACCAACCTTGCTACCTTCCAGGCCAACACGGTTGAAGTGACTGCGCAGGATCCCATCGAGGAGACCTACGACGTGGTCATCGTGGGCGCCGGCGGCGCCGGCATTGCCGCGGCTGCGCAGGCCGCGCAGGACGGCAACACCGTGCTCGTCATCGAAAAGAACGCTCAGGTCGGCGGCAACACGCTGGTGTCCGGCGGCCAGTACCAGAGCGTGATGCCTTACCTGGTATGGGATGCCGAGGATCCCGACGCCACCACCGGCGTGGGCTTTGACGGCAACACCTATGACAAGGTCAAGTCCGTGCAGGGCTGCATCGACGAGCTCAAGGTCATCCTTGACTGGAGCGAAGAGCCCTTCGACGCCGACTACTACCTGGACAACGAGTTCGTCGCGGGCGACATTCGTGAGCTGTCCAAGCACGGCGTGCATGAGGAATACCTGCCCACCCTGCAGGCGCTTAAGGCCGAGATTCAGGCGTACCTGGATTGGGCGCAGCCCCAGCTGGATGCCGGCACGCCCGAAGGCCAGCTGACCCTGTTCTCCACGCTGAACCTGCACATCTTCCAGACCTACTACGGCGGCCTGCGGCCCAGCGCCGACGGCAGCGAGTGGATCTACGGCGACTATGACCTCGTGGCGCAGTTCATCGAGGACGGCCAGGATCTCAAGCCTTGGCTGGAGTCCATGGGTTCCACCTTCGTTGAAGACACCCAGCCCACCCTCATCGGCGCGCTGTGGTATCGTGAAAACGAGTTCATCGGCGCCGAGGTGGACACCGACGGCGACGGCGAAACCGAAAGCTATCCCGGACGCTGGGGCACCTACTTCGTCGCGCCCATGACCGCCTTCCTCAACGCGAACGAGGCCAACAGCATCATGCTTCGCACCACGGCCGAAAGCCTCATGGTGGACGATACCGGCCGCGTTGTGGGCGTAAAGGGCACCCGTTATGACGGCACCGAAGTGACCGCGCATGCCACCAAGGGCGTGATCCTCGCCACGGGCGGCTATGCGGCCAACATCCAGATGGTCGTGGACACCAACGTGTACTGGTCCAGCGAATACCTCTCCACCGCTACCAAGACCACCAACCGTTCCTCCCTGATGGGCGACGGCATCACCATGGCGCAAGAAGTTGGCGCGGCGACCACCGGCATGGGCTTCACCCAGCTGATGCCGATTTCCTGGGTCGATAACGGCAACCTCGCCTTTGGCGGCGGCAACTACGCGGTGTACATCAACCCCACCACCGGCAAACGCTTCGTGGACGAGGGCTCCGAGCGCGACGTGCTGTCCTTGGCCGAGTTCCGCAACGGCATTGAGGTCAACGGCACCAAGGGCGTCTTCCTGGAGATCTACAACGTTGAAGAACCCATCCCCGGCCCCATCCAGCTGGGCGAGGGCGACTACGACGGTCGCTACTACACCCGCAAGGCCACCGAGCTGGGCGATCTGTTCGCCGAGCTGGGCGTTGAGGCTGACGCTGAGGTCGTGCTGGAGACCATTCGCAACTACGACATGGCTGTGATGGGCCAGGGCGAGTTCGAGGATGTCGGCAAGGCTATCGCTTCCCGCACCATCGGCGACGTTGAGAAGAACGAGGACGGCAGCTACAACGTGGATACCTATGACCTGGAGAACACCACGCTGCGCATCCGCCTGATGGCTCCCTCCACGCACCACACCATGGGCGGCCTCGTGGTGGATACCGAGCGCCACGTGCTCAGCACCGACGGGGAAATCATCCCCGGCCTGTACGCGGCTGGCGAGGTGACCGGCGGCATCCATGGCGGCAACCGTTTGGGCGGCAACGCGATCGTGGAAATCTTCGTTTCCGGCCGTACCGCTGCGCAGGCTGTGACCGCGGACAATCAGTAACCCCTTTTCCTGTCCGCTTTGACGGTCAAGTAACGAATCTGGAGGGAAGCCGCAAGGCTTCCCTCCAATCCTAAGCCCGGCCTGGCCGGGCTTTCCTGTCTATCGAAAAAGGCCGGCTATGCCGGCCTTTTCCGAATAAAACATGTTACCAATCCCGGCGTTTTGCGCGCTGACCGCGTGCGGCCCTTGTATTTGCTCGCGCCTGCGGCGCGGCCGGGAGCCCGCAAGGGAATCCCGCCGGCCGGAAACGACGCGCACGGGGGTTGTCCGCCAAAGGCGGGGGAAACGGCTGTCGGATCATTCGGGATGCTGGTAGAGAAATAGCTCGTCCGCTCTTACCGAATAGGTTTCTCCCTCCTGTCCAATGAGGACGAGCGGAAGCGGCTGGGCCAGGACCAGATCGGCAATGTCCTGGGGCGGTGTTATCTCGTCCGGGCCATGGTCGTGAAAACCGCTCCACCAGCGTAGCCGCCGCCAGTCCAGGGAATAGGAACAGCGATACCGGGCGTCGTTTTTTTCGTCGGAAATATCAATGTAGCTGAATCCATACGCGTTCATCTGAGAAGTGCAGTTTGCGTAGTTCATGGTGAGAGAGCCGTTTTCCCAACCCACGGAAAAATGAGTCCGGCTCAACCGTCCTTGCGCATCGTAGCTTGCCGTCATTTCTTCGGCCCCGCTGTCGCCATAATAATACAGCGTGAACGCCGGGGCGGATGACGCAAGGTCATAAAAATGAATCGATCCATCCTCATAGGAAATCCTGACTTCCTCAAGAACAAAGGCGCCTTCGCCTCCTTCTTCTGCCGGCTGGAACTCGTATCCAAAGGAGATTCTCCCATCTTTGCGGGATTTGAAGCGGATGGTCGAAAGGGTATCGACATTGGATTGCAGCCATTGAGAAGAAACGTTCAGAACAACCTCATCCTCCAGCTCGGGGCTCTTGGGCGTTTCCATAAAACCGGTCATGGTTCCAAAGTCGTACACCCGCATTTGATCCTCCGTCACGCCCCAGGCTGCCAGCCCGCGGATCGTCACGCGAGAATCCTCAAAAGCAATCGCAGGCGCCGCAGGCAACGTTCCCTGCACCGGTTGCCAATCCAGATAGGCCTCGCCGTACTTTGGCAGGGGCGTCAGCCGGTCTTCCAATGGCAGGGCGTCCTGAGGCTGCTCGGCCGGCATCCAGTCGGGCGCGCTGGAAGCTTTCGCTTCCCCAAGGATATCAAAGACGGGAAGCTCTTCCACCATTTGGACGATGGACTGCGGCGGAGTGATTTCGTCGCGGGTGCCGCCCTTCGTCCACAGCTTTTGGCGCGCGGAGTCTTCCCGGCAGGCATAGTAGACGCCGTTGACATTGTCGTGAACGAGATATTCAAACCGATACTCTTGGCTTTGCAAAGGGTTTTTGCGATAGAGGATTTCAAACCAGTAGTCGTCGCTGGGCAGATTGATCGTTGTTTGGGCGCTCAATAGCCGTCCCTGGGCATCGTAAGATGCGCTTGTCCGGTTCCAGGGAGAATCCGGGTTATAGTAGTCCAGCGTGAATTCTGGGCTGATTGTGAGCTGATAGAAAACGACGTCTCCTCCGTCCAAAGAAAGAGAGACCTGGTCAAGCGCGTAGCCGCCGTCCTCGTCCGACAGCGCCCAATACGTAAAGGAGACAAAGGCATCGCCGCAGCTCAGCAGCGGGGTCTCCAGGGTTTGCGGACGCGGGGAGGGCACATGCAAAACAATCTCGTCCTCCAGAAGAGAAGAGCTTTCATCCGCGACAAAGTAGCCGCCAAAATCCTCCGATTCTTCCCAACGGTACGCCCGCATTTCTTCCTCCGCTACGCCCCAGGCAGCCAACCCGCGCAAGATGGCGCGGGAATCTTCCCAGGCGATAGTGGGAGCCGGCGGTAGAGACCCTTGCATGGGCTGCCAACTCAAATAGACTTGGTCAAACGCCGGCAGCGCTGTCATTCGCTCCGCCCAGTCGGAGGCCGCGGCGTCCGTCTCCTGTGCGGGCAGCCAGCCGGGAGCGCTTGCGGCCATGGCTCCGGGCAAGCCGCTGGAAAGCAGCAAAACCAGCGCCAACAGGCAAACCGTGAAGCGAAAAGAAGCCTTCATCCCCATTCATCCTTGATCGTTTTGCAATGGATGCAACATGAAGATTCTTCTGTTGCATCCATCGCAAGCCAAAAGCAACGATACCCGACGGCGCCTATTCCAATTTGATGCGCAGCACCAGCGGCGCGTCGCCCGGCGCGTCCACCTGCACCTCCAGCGCTTCCTCCGTCTGCCGCCAAGCCGCCTGGCCCACGCCCAGCGCCGTAACCTCGCGGAGAATGCCATGGAAATGCAACGCGCGGGCAGCATCGTGATCGCCCAGCGCCCGGATGCGGTAGCGCCCATTGGCGCTGCGCTTGAGAACGATGGCGTACAGGAAGCCGTCGCGGGTGGTAAACCGGATGTCCTCGGAGGTGAACTCCTTTTTCGCGCCGTCGGAAAACTGGCCTTCCGTGACCTGCGTGGGGCCTTCGCCATAGACGCGCCAAGGCCGCGCGCCATGGATGGCCTCGCCGTTGACGGCCAGCCAGCGGCCGATGGAGGCGAGGATGTCTCGATCCTGCGGCGCAAAGGTACCGTCTGCCTTGGGGCCGACGTTGAGCAGCAGGCGGCCGTTTTTGCTTACGATGTCCACCAGGTCGCAAAGGATGTCCTGATAGGGGCGGAACTGGTTGTCCTCGGTATAGCCCCAGGAGTTGAGCGCGGTGGAGGTATCGGTTTGCCACAGCCAGGGCTGCGCGCCGGCAAACTGGCCGCGCTCCATATCCAGCACCGCCGAGCCAAAGGCGAAGGCGTCGTTTTTGTAGTTGATCACGGCCTGCGTGCCCCATTGCGCGGCGCGGTTGTAGTAGTAGGCGGCCAGCTTGCGCAGATACGGCTTGAAGGCGCTGTGCTGAATCCACCAGTCAAAATAGATGATTTTGGGCTGATAGCGGTCGATCAGCTCGCAGGTGCGCACCAGCCAGTCCTGCAGGTATTCCTCGGTGGGCGCAGGCTGGCTGAACAGGTCGTAGTGCTGCGGCTCGGGCATGGCCGGCCAGTAAAAGTCGCCGCGGCTCATGGGCGCGTGAATATCGCTTTCAAACTCCATGCCGTGGCCCATGAAAAACCAATGCTCCGCCCGGTGGCTCGACGCGCCCACGCGCAGGCCGCGGCGTTCGCAGCTGAGCTTAAGCTCGCCCAGCACGTCGCGGCGCGGCCCCATCTCGTAGGCGTTCCAATGCGAGATCTCGCTGCGGTACATCTGAAACCCGTCGTGATGCTCGGCCACGGGCACCACATAGCGCGCGCCGGAGGCGGCAAACAGCTCCGCCCAGGCCTCCGCGTCAAACTTTTCAGCCTTGAAAAGCGGAATGAAGTCTTTATAGCCGAATTCTTTTTGCGGGCCGTAGGTATGCACGTGATGCTCAAACTCTCGGGTGCCGCGCACATACATGCCGCGCGAATACCACTCGCTGCCGAAGGCGGGCACGCTGTACACGCCCCAATGAATGAAAATGCCAAATTTGGCCTGTTCATACCACAACGGGGGCCGGTATTCGCTGAGCGATTCCCACGTGTCGCGGTACGGGCCGTGTTGGATGACCCGGTCGATTTCTTGCAGATAGGGCCGCATGTCGTACATGGCGGGGCCTCCTTGTCTTCTTTTGGAAACAGTATACCAAAGACAGCGTATGTAGGCAAGCGCGTTCAGCCCACGTCGATGAGCACCTTGAGGGTGGTTTCGCGGTTTTGGTCGATGTAGCGGTAGGCGTCGAGGTACTCGCGGAAGGGAAAATGCCGGCTCATCAGCGGCTGCAAGCGCACCTTGCCTTGCGTGACCAGGTCGATGGCCGTCGCATAGTCCTCATGGCGGTACATCATGCTGGTGTTTAAATCCAGCTCGTGGTCGTTGAGCACGGCCAGGTCCACGTGAGCCAAGTCAGCAAAGACGGCCACCAGGATGATGACGCCGCCCTTGCGCGAGAGATGGATGGCCTGGTTGATGGTTATGTCGTTACCGGCACAGTCGAACATCACGTCCGCCCCGTCCGGCCCAAAGCGCTCCCCAAGCGCCGGCCCCAGATCCTCGCGCGCGGTATTGACGCATCGCCCGGCGCCTAAGGCGGCCGCCGTTTGCAGCCGCGTGTCGCTGATATCGGTAACGAGCACGTCCGCCGCGCCCAGCGCCTTCACGGTTTGCATGACCAGCAGGCCGATGGGCCCGGCTCCCAGCACGACGGCCTTGGCGCCCCGCAAATCCCCGAAACGGCGGGCGGCGTGTACGGCCACGGCAAGCGGCTCCAGCATGGCCCCCTCGTCGTAGCTCATGGTTTGGGGCAGCGGCGTGACCTTGGACGCATCCACCGCAAAGTATTCGCTGGCCGCGCCGGTGGTTTGAAAGCCCATCACCTTCAGGCTTTCGCACAGGTTGTAGCGCCCGTGGCGGCAGGGATGGCATTGGCCGCAAAAAACCTGCGGCTCGATGGTTACCTTCTGCCCCGGCTGGAGGCCGCTGACCTGCGCGCCTACGGCCTCCACGCGGCCGCTTACCTCATGCCCCTGGGTGATTGGATAGCTGGTAAAGGGGTGCTTGCCGTGATAAACGTGGATGTCGCTGCCGCAGATGCCGATGCGCAGAATGCGGATGAGCGCCTCGTTGGGCCCAGGAACGGGAATGGGTACTTCGCGGAAGGTTATGGTGTGGGGTGCGGTCATGATTTGCTGAAGCATCGTGCGGCCTCCTTTGCCCGGATCGTTCCTGCGGGGACGGCGACGGCCTGCCGGGGGTGATTCGGTTTATGGCTGTCTGTACGCCCGCTTCTTATCCAGCAAAGTATAGCACAAACGCCCGCCTTGTCAACGCTCGCGGAGGTCTTGAAAGTAGCGACGGTTATGCTCCACCGACGGGTCGCCCGGCTTGAGAAGGGCTGCTTGCTCGTTGACGGCCTCCGCCTTGTCGCGCAGGCCCAAACGGTCGTAGATAACGCACAGCTGCATCAGCGGAATATAGCCGCTGTAATCCTTTTGCACGAACGCCCCCTTGCGGGCGTCCTCCTTTAATCCCAGCGCCGCCTCATACCAAAACCGCGCGGCGCTCAGGTTGCCCGCGGCCAAGAACAGCTTGCCTAGCTCGCAGGCGGCTTGCGCCCGGGGCGCGTCCAGGGCCAGGCTTTCGCTCAGGGCGCGGGCAGCCGCCTGCGCGTCGCCCATCTTCAGCCGGCAGTCCGCCAAGTCCACGCAGGCGCCCAGCCGGTTTTCCAGCCAGGCGGATCGATCGCGCACGACGCTTTCCAGCTCTTGGACGGCTTCCTCCAGCCGGCCGGCCTCGCGCAGCTCGCGGCCGTAATAGTAGCGCTCCCGCGCGCTGAAGCTGTGCCCCGCCCTGCGCAATCCGTCATAGATGCGCAGGTTGCGGCCGGGCTCGCCGGGCTTTATCTTTTGATGCCGCACCGCAAAATCCGCATAGCCTACGCGCCCGCGCGGAGAAATGGCTTCGTGTACCGCGCCCGCCCAGCGAAAGCCTTTGGCGGTTCGCAAAATGCGCTCGCGGTAGTAGGTGAATGTCGGCTCTCCGCGCTTGTCAAAGGCGATGTGATAGGGCGCCATTACCAGATCCAAACCGTCCAGCGCGTCGCTTTTGAAGCGGTTGAGCGCTTCCGGCCCGTCCAGCACGTCGTCGGCGTCCAGCCACATCCAGAACTCCCGCGTTACATGTTCCAGCGCCGCGTTTCGCGCGGCGGAAAAATCATCCCGCCAGGGAAAGTCAAACACCTTGGACGTGTAGCGCCGCGCGATGTCGCGCGTGGCGTCCTGGGAACCGGTGTCCACGATGATGATTTCCTCCACCGCGTCGCGTACGCTGTCCAGGCAGCGAGCGAGCGTTTCCTCCTCGTTGCGCACGATCATGCAAAGGCTGATTTCCGCCATGCCGTCTTTCACCCCTTTAGCCCATTTGACATACGATATGAGCGGGGCAAAATAATTTTGCCCACATCAACGGAAATAGGTGATGGTATGGCTCTTTGCAATCGACCGTCCGCATCCACGCGGGCCGATCAGGACGGTTTCGTGCCCGTTCCGTCCATCGACAACGATTTGTCCACGACATCTTGTCCGTTCAATCCCTGCTGTCCGCGGCCTCCGCGCCCGCCCAGGCCGCCTTGCCCGCGGCCGCCTTGCCCGCCGATTTGCCCCACCGGAGCCACGGGCGCGACGGGCGCCACCGGCCCCACCGGGCCTTCCACCGGAGCTACCGGCGCTACGGGCGCGACCGGCGCCACCGGTCCCACCGGCGCGACCGGCGCGACGGGAGCCACCGGTCTTGCCGGAACCAACGGACAAATGGGGCCCACCGGCCCCACCGGAGCGGCTGGCGCGACGGGCGCGACAGGCGCGACCGGCGCGACGGGTGCGACGGGCGCTGCCGGCACGAATGGGCAGATGGGGCCCACCGGCCCGACCGGCGCATCCGGCGAAGCTGGGCCGACGGGCCCGACCGGTCCCACCGGGCCGACTGGTCCCACCGGCGAAGCTGGGCCGACGGGCCCCACCGGTCCCACCGGGCCTACGGGTGCGACGGGAGATGCCGGCGCTCAAGGCTTGACGGGCGATACGGGCGCTACCGGCCCCACCGGCCCTACTGGCCCCACCGGGCCAACGGGTGCGACGGGAGATGCCGGCGCTCAAGGCTTGACGGGCGATACCGGCCCGACGGGGCCCACCGGCCCGACGGGGCCCACCGGCCCAACGGGGCCCACCGGCCCGACCGGGCCGACGGGCACGGTCACGACGGCTACGGCCGTGGATGACGTTAACACTCCGGCGAGCGCTTCGACCCAAGAAGTGGCGGAAACGCTCAACGAACTGCTGGACGCGCTGCGCACCGCAGGCATCCTTTCCACCTGATTCCTCAAACGAACGCGAGGGGCGCCAGCGCGCCTCTCGCGCTTTTTGTGCCGCGCCTGTTTTTTGCTTTACATCCGCCGGTTTAGGCTTTATAATGCACTCAGGCGCGCCGCCATCCCTGGGAGGCGGACGACGCTATTGGCCCATGGAAACACCCCTTGGTCGTCGGGTATCTGAAAGAACGAACTCGAACGGAGGAAACCACATGACAAAGCATCCCGTCCCTTCAGTCAACCGGCAAAACGAAACCATCCGAAAGATGGTTGTTGCCTCCATGCTCAGCGCCATCACCGCGGTGCTGACCTTTACGCCCATCGGCATGATCCCCTTGCCGCCGCCGTTTCTGTCGGCGACCACGGTGCACCTGCCCGTCATCCTGGCCGCGCTGGTGGAAGGGCCGCTGGTGGGGCTGATCGTGGGTCTGGTTTTTGGACTGTGCAGCCTTATCAGGGCCATCCAAGCTCCGACGGGGCTGACGTTTTTCTTTATGAATCCGCTGATCAGCGTGCTGCCCAGGATGGCGGTTCCGCTGGCGGCATTCGCCGTTTACTGGCTGCTAAAGAAGCTGGGCCCCCAGAAGGAGGCGTGGGACAAGCTGAGCGCGGCCCTTGCCTCCGCCGTTGGCTCGGTGACCAACACGGTCGGCTGTCTGGGCATGCTATTGTTGCTCTACAACGCTGATTTGACCGCCCTCATCAACGAAATGGTCGCCGCCGGCAGCGCCGAAGCCGCCTATCTGGACAACGCGGGGACGTGGCTGGTGGCCGCCGTGGGCGTTCCCAACGGTATCGGCGAGGCTGTCGCCGCCGCCGTGATCGTACCCGTCATCAAAATCGCGGTGGACGCGGTGCTGCACCGCTCGCGCAGGCGCAAGGCTGCTTCCGCCCGCCGCTAAGGAGCTTGAAACGATGATTTTTACCATGGACGTTGGCAATACCAACATCAAAACCGCGCTGTTTGACGGCACGGAAATGAAACAGTACTGGCGCGTGTCCACCAGCAAGTCCTACACCTCCGACGAATACGGCCTGATTCTCTCCGGCCTGTTCAGGCATGAAGGGTACGACATGCGAGACGTGGAGGGCATCATCATGTCCAGCGTGGTGCCGACCGTCAATTTCACGTTGGAACACATGTGCCAGAACTACTTTGGCAAAACGCCCATGATGGTTGCGCCCGGCATTCGCACAGGCATCAACCTGCGTTACGAAAACCCGCGCGAGCTGGGTAGCGACCGTATCGCCAACGCGGTGGCGGCGCAAGCTGAATACGGCGGCCCGTGCGTGTTCATCGACTTTGGCACCGCCACCACCTTTGGCGCCATCGACGCGCAGGGTGCTTTCGCCGGCGGCTGCATCTGCCCGGGCCTGAAACTGACCAGCGACGCGCTGGTGACCGGTACCGCCAAGCTGCCCCGTTTTGAGCTTGTCAAGCCCGATCACGTCATTGGCCGTACCACGCTGACCAACCTGCAATCCGGCCTCATCTACGGTTACATCGGCCAGGTGCATTACCTGGTACAGCGCATGCGCCGCGAGCTCAACGCGCCCAACGCCTTTGTGGTAGCCACCGGCGGCATGGCCCGTCTGGTGGTGCAGGAGGACAGCGTCATCAACAAGCTGGACGGCATTTTGACCCTCAAGGGTCTGCGGCTGATCTACGAGCGAAACCGCTGACGGAGCGCCATCATACGTAAAGGACGGGGAAATATGGATAAATGCATCCGCGTTGGATTTCTGGGCTGCGGCAACGTCGGCAGCGGCGTTTGGCGGCTGCTGAACGGGTTTTCGCCCGAGATAGCGCACCGCACGGGCTTGCGCTTTGAAGTCAAGCGCATTTTGGTGCGCGATTTGCACAAGCCGCGCGACATCGCCTTTCCGGAGGGACTGCTGACCGACCGGGTGGAGGACGTTCTCGACGATGAGGAAATTTCCATTGTTTTGGAGTTCCTGGGCGGCGAGGAGCCGGCGTACCGCTGGGTTCTCGCGGCGTTGCAGCGCGGCAAGACCGTCGTGACCGCCAACAAGGTGGCCTTCGCGCTGCATTGGCACGAGCTGCAAAAGGCGGCCAAGCAAAGCGGCGCGGGCCTGTACTACGAGGCTGCCGTGTGCGCCGCCATTCCCATCATCCATTCGCTGGAGGAAAGCCTGCAGGCCAACCGCATCAGCCGCATCTACGGCATTGTCAACGGCACCACCAACTATATCCTCTCCCGCATGAGCCGGGAGGGTTCCAGCTATGAGGCGGTGTTGGAGGAAGCGCAGCGCCTCGGCCTGGCCGAGCCTGATCCCGCCAGCGACGTGGAAGGGCTGGACGCCGCCTACAAGCTCAGCATTCTGGCAAGCCTGGCTTTCCATGGCCGCGTGCCCTTTGAAAACGTGTATGTGGAAGGCATCACCCGCGTACAAAGCGAGGACATCCGCTGCGGCCAGGAACTGGGCTATACGCTGAAGCTGCTGGCCATCGCCAAGCGCGAGGGGCTGGACGTGGAAACCAGGGTGCATCCCACCTTCATCCGAAACGATCATCCTCTGGCCAATGTGTCCGGCGCTTTCAACGCCGTGTTCCTGACCGGCCATGCCTGCGGCGAAATGATGTTCATGGGCCGGGGCGCCGGAGATCTGCCCACCGCCAGCGCCATCGTGAGCGACTTGGTGCGCGCGGCATCCGCGCAAAAGCATATGTATCCGACCTTTGAAAACGAGCTGTATCCTACGGTTGCGCTTCGCAACAACACGGATTGGCGCTGCGCTTTCTACGTGCGCATGCTGGCCTTGGACGAGCCGGGCGTGCTCAGCCGCATTGCCCAGACCTTTGCCAACCATGGCGTAAGCATTTCCGCTATGCAGCAAAAAGGCGAGACCTCCAACGGCCGCGCCACGGTGGTGTTTATCACCCATATAGCCAGCGAAAAGGACATGCAAAAAGCCGCCCAGGAAATCGACCCTGCCATCGCCACGGTGGAATGCCTGCTGCGCGTGGAAAAAACCTGAGGCATTCGGAACGTATCAGCCTTTCGTTAGCCGATCTCTTCTATGTAGGAAATATAATCCAAAGAGCGCAGCGCTTCGATGATTTCGCTGTGCTTTTTGTATTTTTTCAGCTCCTGGCTGCTGATGGTGAAGGAGACCGTGTAAACGCTTAACCCGGAGTTGAGATAGGCAGGGTTGAGCTCGATATCGTCAATGCGCATGCCCAAACGACGGATGGTCGACGAAAAGTACTGCAAGTCGCTTTTGTTTTTCAATTCCAAATGGACTTCAAAGTGGTTGGACTTGTCCTTGAGATAGGTTTCAATGGCGGGAAAGAAGGACAGGCTGCACAGCAGCGCGGCGTAGGCGATCAGGGAAGCCGTGTAGAGGCCCATGCCGATGGCAATGCCGATGATGCCGCAGGCCCACAGGCCGGCGGAGGTGGTCAGGCCCTTGATTTGCCCCTTGGAGCTGAAGAGAATGGAATAGCCGGAAATCGTCGCCGAGCCGATGATGATGGCCGCCGTAAGCCAGGGAGCGTCGTGGCCGGTGTCCATCAGGTACATCTCGATGATGGCGGCGATGGTGGAGGCAAACGAGATGATGATGAAGGTGCGAAGCCCGGCGGAATGACGCTTGCTGGAGCGCTCGCAGCCGACGATGGAGGACAGAATCATGGAAAGCGCGATGCGCAGAAAGACCGAAGCGGTATTGAGTTCCATAGACCAGGGGCCCAGCAAATGGCCGATGAAGTCATGCATTACGATCCTCTCCTTTTGCGTGTGATGCCGAAACTGCGAAACGCCGCCAACTGATCCTCCGCCGCTTCCAGGAAAGCCTGTTCGTCATCGGATACAGGGCTGCGAGGCAGCTCCTTTTGGATGGCCTGGATGCGCTGGATTAGCAGTTCTACGGCGGTTTGCGGGCGTCCGTTTTCGTCCAGCGCCTCGGCGGGAACCAGGTCTTCGAGCTTGTTGGAGTACGATTTGGACAGGTACAGCGACAGCTTGGCGCAGCCCGGGCCAATCAGCTCATAGAGCACGCTGGAGGCCAGGATGACGGTTTCCAGCGCCACGCCCGTGTCGCCGCCCAGGGTTCGGGCGCCCAGCGCCGCCAGGCCGATGGCCACGCCCGCCTGCGGCGTAAGGGCCAGCCCCAGGTAGTTGCGCACCCTTTTGGGTTTGCGCACCAACGCGCAACCCACAAAAGCGCCCGCATATTTGCCCACGATACGCGTGATGAAATATACCCCGCCCACCGTCAATAGCGATGCGCCGCCCACCGAAATGGCGGTGTTGGTCAGCGCGTCCAGCTGAAAGGAAAGCCCCGAACGCACGAAGAACAGCAGCAGGATGGGCGGGGTAAAGTAGTTAAGCTGCTTAAATAGCTTTTCGTCGTGGGTAAGATTGATGTACACCGTGCCCATGGACATGCACCCCAGCAGCGGCGACACGCCCAGCAGCGCGCAGATGCCGCAAAAGGCGAACAGCATGGAAACCGAAATAATCAGCCGGTTGTCCGTGCCGCGCTTTTGGGGCATCATCAGCTTGAGCAGCACGCCAAAAAGCATGCCCAGCGCCAGCACGCCCAGGTTGACGGCGATGGGCGTCACGACGCCCGATATGCCCAGCTGGGACGACCCGGAGCTGACCGCCAGCGCCAGCGAAATGGCGATGCTGTATTCCAGCAGGCCCACCACGTCGTCCAGCGCTACCACCTGCAACAGCGTGTCCACAAAATCGCCGTGAGCGCCTGTCTGCCGAATGGTCATCATCGTCGAGGCGGGCGCGGTGGCGCAAGCCAGGGCGGATAGCACAATGGAAAACACCAAATCCACGCCCAGCGCAAAATAGGTGACCACAAACACCGCCACCGTCGCTAGGCATGCCTCCAGCACGGTGATGACCACCACCTTCATCCCGTTTTTCTTCAAGGTGGACAGGGTGAAAAACTCGCCGGTGCTAAAGGCGATGAACGCCAGGGCGATGTCCGACAAAAAATCCATGCCGTCGATCACCTGCTGAGGAATGAGGTTCATGCAAAACGGGCCGATGAGAATGCCTGTGAGGATATAGGCGGTCACATCGGGCAGGCGCAGCCGCTTGGTGATTCGCGTCATTGCAAACCCCAAAAACAGCATCAGGGCGATGGAAAGAATGACGGTGGCCACCCCGTTGCCCACCATGACGCTTCGAATCAGATCCCGAATCATGACCGGCCTCCTTTCCCCGTGCCCGCGCGACGGACGGCTTGACCTTTGATTGGAAACATGATACACTAATTCCTCAATAAAGTGAAATGATAGTTCTTTAGAATATCATTCTATTTCTTTATGGAGGATTGTATGCTGAGCGCCAAAGTGAAAACCCTGTTAGCCGTTGAGGAACTTCATAATTTTACCAAAGCGGCCGAGCAGCTCGCGCTGACCCAGCCGGCGGTCAGCCACCATATCCGCCAGCTGGAAGAGGAGTTTGGCACAACCCTGTTTGTGCGCGGAAAAGGCGGCCTTAAATTGACGCCGGACGGGGAAATCGTGGTGCAGTACGCCCGGCGCATGGCCGCGCTGTACAGCCGCCTTCAGCAGGATTTATCCGGCGCGGAAAAGCGCATGACCAGGCTTCGCATCGGCATTACGCACACCGCCGAAAGCAACCTCACCACGGAAGTCCTGGCCAAGTGCAGCGGCGAGAACTATGGCTTTAGCATAACCATCCTTACGGATACCATAAATCATCTTTATATGATGCTGGAAAATTACGAAATAGACCTGGCCATCGTAGAGGGCAGCACCAGCCACCATGCGCTGAGTTCGCTTGTGCTGGATACGGACTACCTGGTGTGCGTGATGTCCACCCATCATCCCCTGGCGCACAACGCCATGATTACCCTGAATCAGCTCAAAAAGGAACGCATGATCCTGCGCCTGCCTTCCTCGGCCACCCGCATCCTGTTTGATTCGACCTTGCGCAGCCTCAACGACACGCCGGACAATTACAACGTCGCCATCGAAGTGGACAACATTGCCACCATCAAAGACCTGGTGCGCAAAAACCTGGGGGTCTCGGTGCTTCCCCGGAGCGTCTGCGTCAAGGAGCTGCGCAAGGGAAAGCTGATCGCCCTGCCCATTGAAAGCCTTAGCATGGTGCGCGAAACGCGCATCGTATACAACAAGGATTTCGCGCACCGCGATATTCTCAACACCATTACCAAGGTATATCAGGAAACCTCGAAAACCTATCAATAACGGCCTCAACCCCGGAAGTTCGCAACTCGGCAAGCCAGCCTTGGAGGTTCCCGTTTCCGGGAGAGGCTTTATGCGTTTTCCAGGCCAAAACGATGGTTTCCATATCAAAAAGCGGACAAGAGGAATGCAATTTCTTGTCCGCTTCATACGGTCGAAAACCCTTTTGGGTGGTTCGGAGGGCCGCAGCCCTCCGAGGTTTCATCCGAACCCAGCGACATGCGCGGTGGGTTCGGAAGCCTTGCGTAGCAAGGTTTCCTTGCGCGTTTCCCCGGCCGCGCCATAGGCGCAGGGGAAACGTGTTTTGTCGAAAAAAGCCGGCGCAGCCGGACTTTTTCGACAAGCTAAAGCGGGCAAGAGGAATGCAACCTCTTGTCCGCTTTTTGGTTTGTCTTCCTTAGCAGCCAACGCTCCGTTTCACAAGGAGCGCTGCGCGGAAACCGTGCTTATTCGGCCGCGGCATCCAGCGCAATGCTGACCGCTTTCTTGAGCGCTTTGGAGGTAATCGTCGCGCCCGAAACAGGATCCAAACCGTCCAGGTCGGTCTGGTTGGCGATCAGCGCGTTGATAAACTCGGAGTCTTCCGCCGTCAGCAGGCCGCCCACGGTGTCCGTCTCCTGATCGTCGCGCACCGAAATGGCCGTTACCGCGCCCTCGGCGTCCACGGTGATGTTGGTTTCGATTTCGCCGCCGTAACCCTGCGTGGCAATTTCAAAGACCTTGGAGCCGTCGTCGTTTTCCGTGGTGTTCACCACGCCCTCAAACAACTCGCCATACATGGCCAGGTACACCATGCGCTGGAAATCGCCCACAAAGGTGATGGTGGCGCCGGAGACAACGTCGCGCTCCTTGATGGGGGTGCTGGCCTGGTTGACGGTACGGAACATCTCGTACACGTCCTCCAGGGTCATGTTGTTGGCCAGAATGTAATCCACGATGGCGTCAATCTGCTCGCCGTAGCTGCGGCCGCCGTTGTAGCCTGCGAAGGACACGCGGTTGGTGCCCGCCACATAAGCGCCGTCCGCATACAGGCCATGCAGGGCCAGGATGTCCTTAACGGGGGTTTCGCCGGTGAGTTCCAGGCCGGCTTCGCGCGCCAGATAGCCAAACACCAGGCAGGCCTTGTCCAGCGTGACTTCATTGTCGGGCCGGGCCATGTCGCTGAAGGTGAGGTCTTGGAAGAGGGTTTCCTCGGTGAGGCTTTCGCAGGCGGCGGACACCATGTACTGCGCGTAATAAGCATCGCCGTCGGCAAACTCGGGATCGTAACCGTACACGGTCAGGGACGTCAGCTTGGCGCCGTCGTCGGTTACTTCCACCGTCGCGTCGGACACGTTCATCATGTAGCCCATGATGTCCTTTTTGGAGTATTCGCCGTCCGTGCCCTTGTTGCGAATGATGTCAAAGTTGAGCTTGGTGATGATGCCGTCTGTGGTTTCGCCTTCAAAAATGAACGTGTCATTCTTGGCGGCGCCGGCGGACGTCGTGCCCACCATTTCGTACTCGGCGGAGAAGGGAACCACCTGGGATTCTTCGGCCAACGCCGCAATGGAGACGAGCAGCATCAGCGCGATGAGGATGGAGAGAGCCTTTTTCATTCGTTGATACCTCCATGAAGATTTTTGGGGGTAGTATCGCCGATTCCAAGACCATCATACACGCTTTGCAGTAGCAAATCAAGGGGTGATGGAAGATTTGGCGCTATTTAGGTTTGCGCATGCCTGAGGTTGAAAGCGGGACGCTAGGCTTGCGGGTTCGCGCCTGCGGCCGCAAGAACCCTCAGACTGTCCGCATACGGAGCGCGCGCGATGCCGCGCTCAGTGACGATGCCGCTGATCAACGTGTGATCGGTAACGTCAAAGGCTGGGTTGTACACCTTCACGCCTTCGGGCGCCATGCGCTTGGCGTACCAAAGCTCGGTGACCTCTCGGGAGGGACGCTGCTCGATGGGGATGTCCCGGCCGCTTTGAAGGCTTAGGTCAAGGGTGGAGGTCGGGCCCAGCACATAAAAGGGAATCCCGTAATGATGCGCAAGCACGGCCAGGCCCGAGGTGCCGATTTTGTTGCAGGCGTCGCCGTTGGCCGCCACGCGGTCGCAGCCGACGAACACGGCGTTGACCCAGCCGTTTTTCATAACCTGGGAAGCCATGTTGTCGCAAATCAGGGTGGTGTCTAAGCCGGCGGCCGTCAGCTCAAAGGCGGTCAATCGGGCTCCTTGCAGCAACGGACGGGTTTCATCGGCAAAGACGCGAAGCCGCAGGCCCCGCTCGTGGGCCAGGTACAGAGGCGCCAGGGCGGTGCCGCAGCCGGCCGTGGCCAGGCGGCCCGCGTTGCAATGGGTCAGGATGCCGTCGCCGTCGTGCAAAAGGGCCAGGCCGTGCTCGCCGATGCCGCGACACATGCGCACATCCTCCTCCTGGATGGCGAGGGCTTCGCATTTGAGCCGCTCCTTGATGGCGTCCACGCTTTGACCGCGGCTTTGCAGCACCACGCGCTCCATGCGCTCCAGCGCCCAGGAGAGATTGACGGCGGTGGGACGGGCGGCGTTGAGATACGCCTTGGCCTGGCGAAACGCTTCCAAGAAGCGGTCATAACTGTCCGTGTCGATGCGCAGGGCCGCTAAATAGACGCCAAAGCCGGCGGCGACCCCAATGGCGGGCGCGCCGCGCACCGCAAGCCGGTAAATGGCGTCGCGGATCTCCTCAATTTCGCTCAGCACCAGCGTGACCGCCTCGTTGGGCAGGCGCGTTTGATCCAGGATCACCAGCGCCCGGCGCTGCGGATCCAGCCGGACGGTTTCGTATGGGAACGGCATGGCCAGCCCCTCCTTTCGTGCAAACGTCGGGGTTGTGTTTTTTACAATGATATAACGTTCGCGCCCCGGATGTCAATCCGCCGCCCAAGGCGAATAAGCCGCGTTTTGTCTTCCTTGTTATACCGCCGCGCCGCGTGCGCGGCGGTCAGCTTGTCGAAAAAGTCCGCCTGCGGCGGCCTTTTGCGACAAAACACGTTTCCCCTGCGCCTTCGGCGCGGCCGGGGAAACGTGCAAGGAAACCTTGCTGCGCAAGGCTTCCGAATCCACCGCACATGTCGCTGGATTCGGAATCCCCTTCGGAGGGCTGCGGCCCTCCGAACCTCCCAGAAGGTTTTTTGACAGTCTGA
>DVME01000031.1 GCA_018715175.1 Candidatus Limiplasma stercoravium | reverse complement strand
CATGTGCGGTGGATTCGGAAGCCTTGCGCAGCAAGGTTTCCTTGCACGTTTCCCCGGCCGCGCCGAAGGCGCAGGGGAAATGTGTTTTGGCGGAAAAGGCCGCCACAGGCGGACTTTTTCGACAGCCTGAGCGCGCCATCAGCGCGCATTCCCCCGGCTTTCCCGCAACAACGAACCTTTGGGCAAAGGAGGGCGCCGGCTGTGCAACCGGCGCCCTCCGCCTTGGAAGGAAAGGGAGGGAACCATGCAGCAAAGCAGACTCGCTACCCCTGCGCTCCCGCGCAGGCTGGTCATCCTGAAACGGGAATGGCCCCTGTATGTCATGCTCATTCCCGGCGTGGCGTTCGTGTTCGTGTTCAGCTATCTGCCCATGTTCGGCCTGGTGATGGCGTTTCAGAACTATTCGCCCCTGCGTTCCTTCTCCGGTTCGGAATGGGTGGGGCTGAAGAACTTTCAGGCCATGCTGTCGCTGCCGACCTTTTGGACTGTGGTGCGAAACACCCTGATGATCTCCAGCGTCAAGATCGTGCTGCGCCTGCTGGTGCCGCTGGTGATTGCGCTGCTGCTCAACGAGGTATACAACAACGCCTTTAAGCGCACGGCCCAAACCGTGTTTTTCCTGCCCTATTTCCTTTCCTGGGCCGTGATGGGCGGCGTGCTGCTCGAGCTGTTTGAATATGACGGCACCGTCAACGCCCTTTTGCAGTCCTTGGGCGCCGACCCCATTATGTTTTTGGGCAGCAACACATGGTTTCCCATCATTGTGATCGTGTCGGACGTGTGGAAGGACATGGGCTACAACATGATTATCTTCCTGGCGGCCATCACCAATGTGGATCCCGCTCTCAACGAATCCGCCGCCCTGGACGGCGCCAACCGCTGGCATCAAACCTGGCATATCACCTTGCCCACCATTCGCCCCATCATCGTGATGCTGCTGGTGCTGGCCCTGGGCACCGTGTTCAGCGCCGGGCAGGAGCAGATTATGCTGCTGTACAACCCCATGGTCTACCAAAGCTCCGACATCATCGACACCCTGGTGTACCGCACCGGCTTGGTCAACCATCAATGGTCGCTGTCCGCCGCGGTGGGCATGATGAAATCCGTGATTTCGTTCCTGCTGGTGGCGTTTTCCTACCGGCTGGCCACCAAATACTTTGACTACCAAGTATTCTGAGAGGAGGCGGGCCTGTGCTGCGCAAAAAAGTTTCGTTGTTCCAGGTTTTCAACATCCTCCTGCTCAGCCTGCTGATCCTGGTGTGCCTTGCGCCCATCCTGCACGTCATCGCCCTGTCGTTTTCCCAAAAAATCGAGGCGGTGGCCGGGCACGTGGGCCTGGTGCCGGTGGGTTTCAACCTGGAGGCCTACCGCTATGTGATGGAGGATTCCCAGTTTTGGACTTCGCTGGGCGTGACGCTGCTGCGCGTGGGCATCGGCGTGCCGGTGAACATCTTTTTGGTGGTGATGACCGCCTATCCGCTGTCCAAGAGCAACAGCCGCTTTCACGGACGGACGGTGTTTGCGTGGTTTTTTGCCTTTACGATGTACTTTAGCGGCGGACAAATTCCCCTGTACATCGTTATCAGCAAGCTGGGGATGATCAACTCCATCTGGGCGCTGACCCTGCCTGGAGCCATGAACGTGTCCTACATGATCCTCATGCTCAACTTTTTCCGCGGCATCCCCACCGAGGTCGAGGACGCGGCCACCATTGACGGCGCCAGCCAAATCAAGGTGCTCTTTCGCGTGTACCTGCCCATGTCGCTTCCGTCGCTGGCCACCATCATCCTCTTTGCCACGGTCGCCAACTGGAACGTGTGGATGGACGGCTACATCTACATGAATACCCCGGATAAGTATCCCCTGCAAACCTACCTGGCCACCAAGCTGATGGAATCCAAAAACAACGTCGAAACGCTCATGACGCCCGAACAGCTCAAACGCATGGAGCAGGTGAGCGAAAAGACCATCGAAGCCGCGCAGATTTTCCTGGCCGCCCTGCCCATCATGTGCGTGTATCCCTTCCTGCAACGCTACTACATCAAGGGCATCGTGGTGGGAAGCGTAAAAGGCTGAGCCGCACAATACGCTTGAAACGCCCCGTCCGCCGCCGGGATCGGCCAGCGGATGGGGCGCCCTGCTTTTTTTCGCTTTTGCTTTTTCGCTCAGACAGGCGGTTCCTGGCAGATGTCCCGGAGCAGCTCCACAACGTCCTCCCATCCCGCATACCGGCCGGATATGCCGGGATCGCCGGCCGGGTCGTAGGCGATGGAACCGTCGATAATGCCCTTCATCGCATCCGCCAGGGAACAGGCTGAGGCAACGTCGAAAAACCGCGCGTTGGGATATCCGTCCAGCGCCTCGCGGCCAAACGGCGTGTCGCCCGCCAGAATCAACGCTTGGTTCGCTCGGGCTTCCAAAAGCGGCAGACCCAGCGTTTCCAGCTTGGAGGGAAACAGCAGCGTCGTGCGCTTGTAGCGCTTAAGGATTTCCTCATGGGGCTGCGCGCCAATGAAGCGAAAAGCGGGATCGTTTTTCGTCAGCCCCAGGCCGGCCAGCTGTTCCTCCGTGGCGGTCAGCAGCACCTCGAAACCGGCGACGCCCGCGCCGCGCAAAAGATCGACCGCTTCATAGAGAAGCCCGAAATTCTTGTAGGACGCGACCGCGGACGGATAGAAAAAGGAGTGGCGGGCGCGCTGGATGTCGTAGGGTGCGCTTGCGTCTCCCTTGGGGACATCCGGCAGGGCGACGAGGTATTTCTCCAGGGGCGTATGGGTGCGCTGGGCCACCCGCCGGGCGACCCAATGGGTTTGCACGACGACCTTTTCGGCCTTGCGCATGCTGGCAAAGATGAACTTGCTCAAAATGTGCTGATAAAACCACTTTGTTTTCGACTCCCCAAAGGAAAAACGAAGATCCGAAAAGGGGATCATCTGCTGCATGTAGACCACCTGCTTGACGCGGGTGCGCGGCAGCATAAGGTTTTGCATGGAGAAAAGGGCGTCCGGCGCGATTTTTTTCACCAGCGCCGGCGTGACGGCCACGTCGTACCACAGGCGGTGAAACCAGCTCTTTTTGACGTTCGGGCGCCGGATGACGGTGATGTTTGGCGCGCAGGGCAGCTGAGCGACGCTCACCATAAAATACCAATGGATGCCGGTGGGATGCTGCGAGACATACCGGTAAAAAGCGTTCAAAATGCTTAACGCGCCGCCCGAATCGGCGGCGATATCATAAACCAATACCTTCCGCATTTGCGTTTGCCATTCTCCCATCCGTCCGCGTTTTCTCATGCGCGGCGCTAAGCCGCAGCAACAGTATAGCACAGGACGCCGCCGCCTGCCAGTCCAAAGGGGGGGATAAGCGCGGTTGGGAGAAAAGCGTTTGCTCATTCGTCTTTTGCACAGGGCTCGTTGGCCATGGTGGGCTGAGGACGGAAAAGGCTAGAGCTTTCACGCACCCTTAGCGAGCAGGGAATCCGTATCTCAGAAGCGATAGGAGGAATTCCTTCAATAAGTCGATCCGCCTGGGCAAAGGCCGCTTTTCCCATTTCTCGAAAAGGAGGATCTACACTCGTCAAGGCAGGAAAAGCATGCTGGGCCAATACGGTATTATCGAAGCTAACAATGGCGATATCCTCAGGAACGCGTAAACCTGCTTGGTGTACTGCCAGAAGCGCTCCGCAAGCAAGCGTGTCGCTTTGGGCAAAAATTGCGTCCGGCCGATCGTCGAGATTCAGCAAGTCGTGGGTTAAAGATCGTCCGGTCGCTGCATCCCATTCGCCGATCCAAACGTACTTGGGATGGAAAGGCAGGCCGTGAGCAATGAGCGCGCGCTGGTAACCGACCATTCGTTCGCTGGCGCTATGGCTGGTAACGGGACCGCTAATCATGGCAAT
>DVME01000030.1 GCA_018715175.1 Candidatus Limiplasma stercoravium | reverse complement strand
GGCACAACAAAGGCTGGAGAGCATGCTGGAGCGAAAATAGCTTGCTTTCGACGCCCAAGCAAAGCCCTCGCGCTCCTTCTCGAGAAGGAAGCACCCGGACGCGCCGCGAAATCATACATTTAGCGCCGTCTGACGGCGCGCACAAGGAAGAGAGGAAAATGTTGCCTGCGCCTTTTCGGTACCCGACCCAAAGCGCGTACGTATGATTGTGGATACGGACTGCAAAAACGAAGCGGATGATGCCTTCGCGCTGGTTCACCATCTGCTGACGCCGATGTTTGATGTGCGGGGCATCATTGCGGCGCATTTTGAGAGGAGGCGCATCGTTATGGCCGGCCGCATCAGACCGTGCATGCCAGCCATGAATAAATCCGCCAGATTCTGCGCCTGATGGCACTGCCTCAGGAACCGCCGGTCGCGGTGGGGGCAGAGGGGCCGATGCCCGACGAGCATACGCCGGTGGATTCCGCGGGCGCGCGGCTGATCATCCGGGAGGCTATGCGGGAGGATGATCATCCTCTTTTCGTGGCGCTGCTGGGGACGGCGACGGATCTGGCGTCCGCTCTGCTTTGGAACCTGCCATCGCGCGGCGGCTGACGGCCGTGTGGATCGGGGGCGGCGCGTATCCCAAAGGAGACAGGGAGTTTAATCTGGCTCAGGATCTGCACGCGGCCAATGTGCTCTTTTCCTCGCAGGCGGAACTTTGGCAGGTGCCGCGGGATGTGTATAAGCAGATGAACGTTACGCTTTCGGAACTGCGCTGGCGGGTAGCCGGACAGGGCCGCATCGGGGCCTATTTGGTAGAGCAGATGGTCGCGTTTAACGATCTTATGGGCCAAGCCAAAGGCTTTCCGCATGGCGAAAGCTGGTGCCTTGGCGATCAGCCGACTGTAGGCGTGCTGTTGGAGGATCAGGATCGCCGCCATTACCAATGGCGTCCGGCGCCGCGTGTGCAACAGGGCGGACGCTACCAGCCCTGCCCCCAGAACCGCCCCATCCGCGTATATCATACGCTGGATGCGCGGATGACCTTGGAGGATTTTTACGCTAAAATTGCGCTGTTCGCGGCCCAGCAAGAAGGCCGCGAAAGGTAGGATCGTCAAACCTCGGAATGGAAGGAAGCCGGCGCTGACCGTCATGGGCAGGCCCGTGTCTAGGTTGTGCGACATGCGCTGCAGCCATTGCCTTTATTGTGAAATCTATCCGCGTTACGCCCGCCTGCTGCGCGGCGGGCAGGAAATCAGCGTGCGGACGCTGGATAACTGGCTGCAAATGCTAGCGGGCTATCCGCCGGAAAACTGCGGCATGCTGGGGCGCTGCCTGCCCGTACGCCTTTTTGTGCCACGGCGGATGCCGCCGCTACCGCGAGCCGCTGACGGACGGCGCGGGGCGCAACCGGCTGTGCGAAGGGTATCGCCTGTTTTTTGACGCCTATCTGCCGGATATGCGGGCGCTGTCGGCCGAGCTGCTGGGGCCCGGGGTCAAAGGGCGAACAGAATGATTTCGGTGGGGTAGATGGGCGAGCTTTTGTAACGCAGGTAAAAGCGGTAGTCGCCGGAGTATTCGTCCACCATGCGGGGAATCTGCCATAGGTCGTCGTTGCTGTGGTACACGGAAAGAAGCAGGCGCGGATGGTCGTTGGCAATGTGCCGCGCCGCGCCGCGCAGGGCCTTTTGCTCGTAGCCTTCGATGTCGGCCTTGATGAGGGTGACGGCTTGTTCGATGTCGTCGTCCAGCGTAACGACGTCCACCGCCTCGCCGCCCGTCTCGCCCAGCGTGTTGGCCGAGGAGCTGGCGGCGTTGTCCTGCACGAACAACCGCCCCGGCGCGTCGCTGACGCCCTTGAGACGGCAGTCGATATTAGGATATTTTTCCAGGTTCATCTTCAAATAGCCAAAGTTTTGGGGCGTAATTTCATAACAGTAAATGCGCCGGTAGCAATCCTCGCCATAGTTGCGCAGATACGAAAGCACCGTGTCGCCGGTGTATGCGCCCAAATCCACAAAGACCTCCTGCTCGCTGCATTGCAGCAAATCCAGGTCGAAATAGCTGTCAAAGAGGTACTCTTTGGTCTGGGTGGTGCTGGCAAAGTCGTAGGCGTACCAGTTGTTCAAAATGGCGTACAGGGTCTTTTTGGAGCGGTAGTCGCCCAGGCGCCCGTAGAGCCAGGCAAAGTCGTCCATGTGCTGTTGCAGCGTTTTTTGCTTAAGCTCGATTTCCTCGTACACGCCCTGGTCAATGTCCAGCCGTCCCCAGTAGTTGTATTGGTTGAAATAGCGCATGCAGTTGCGCTGGGTGACCTGCGGGACGCGGTCGAAGCTTTTGCGCATCCGATGATACATTTCCTTGTCGCTCAGGCTCAGGATTTCGCGCGCCAGCTGCGCAAAGGATCGGTCGACGATGTTCATGGTGCATCCCCTCCGGTTGAGCATATGCCGTTGCGGGGCGTTTGGTGACTGTCAGCGCCGCCGGATGTGGAAAAAGGGGGTGCGCATGTGGAAAACATGCGCAAAACCAAGGATTTTCCATGGAAAATGCGTGGGAAACATGCGCAAAAGGCGGGCTTGAACCGCCCATCGGCGGCAAAGCCTTGCCGCGTCTGGTCAAAGCCGCTTGAGGAAATTTCGTGGATAACTTTTTTTCTTGTGGAAAAGATGTGGAAAGCATTACGAAACGTTGAATTTCCGTCATATTTCGACGTTTCGGGCGGGAACCGTGGTCGGGAAATGGCCCATATTTTGTGTTGACTATTCCTGGAGGACACAATATAATGTTGTTGCTCGTCCGCTCGACCGCGAAAGAATGCGAATTCGGACGAACGAGAAAGGCAGCATAGGGAGGCGCAGAGGGCAATGATTTCTTCCATCAAAAAACGCGACGGCCGCGTGGTGCCGTTTGATCAAACCAAAATCGAACAGGCCATCGAAAAAAGCTTTATGGCCAGCGGCAGCCAGAAATCCCACGAGAACGCTCAGGAACTGGCGGCCCTGGTGGTTACTCAAATCGAACGCGACGAGCAGCTCCCCGCCGTGCCCACGGTGGAACAGGTGCAGGACGTGGTGGAAAGCGTTCTCATCGAAAAGGGCTTCGTGCGCTCGGCCAAAAGCTATATCCTCTACCGCGCCGAACGCAGCCGCGTGCGCGAAATGAACACCCGCTTGATGAAGATTTTCGAGGACATCGCCTACAAGGACGCCATCGACTCCGACATCAAGCGCGAAAACGCCAACATCAACGGCGATACCGCCATGGGCAGCATGCTCAAGTTTGGCTCCGAGGGCGCCAAGCAGTTTTATGACATGTATGTCCTCAACCCCCGCCATGCCCAGGCGCACCGCGAGGGCGACATTCACATCCACGACATGGATTTTTACACCCTCACCACCACCTGCTGCCAAATTGACCTCATCAGCCTGTTCCATAACGGCTTTTCCACCGGTCACGGCGTGCTGCGTGAGCCCAAGGACATTTACAGCTATTCCGCCCTGGCCTGCATTGCGATTCAGGCCAATCAAAACGACCAGCACGGCGGCCAGAGCATCGTCAACTTTGACTACGGCATGGCCCCTGGCGTCGCCAAAACCTATGTCAAGCGCTTCCGCGACAACCTTGGCCGCGCCCTGGAGCTGCTGGGCGGCATCGAGGACGGCGACACCGCGGCCCGCCAGGTGCTGCAGCAGCTGGAGCAAAACGGCCTGGGCAAACCCGGCCTGGCCGCCAACCCCGAATACGACCAGGCCCTGCGCCAAGCCCTGGACGCCCTTTTGCCCGGCCAAAACGACGTGGAGCGCATCGTCGCCTTTGTGCGCGAGCACGCCGAAAACGAAACCGACCGCGCCACCTACCAGGCCATGGAAGCCCTGGTGCACAACCTCAACACCATGAACAGCCGCGCCGGGGCGCAGGTGCCGTTTTCCTCCATCAACTACGGCATGGACACCTCTCCCGAAGGCCGCATGGTCATGCGCAACGTCCTCTTGGCCACCGAAGCCGGCTTGGGCAACGGCGAGACGCCCATTTTCCCCATCCAGATCTTCCGCGTGAAGGAAGGCGTCAACTTCAACCCCGGCGAGCCCAACTACGACCTCTACCGCCTGGCCATCCGCACCAGCGCCAAGCGCCTGTTCCCCAACTTCAGCTTCCTGGACGCGCCTTTCAACAAGCAGTACTACAAGGAAGGCCATCCCGAAACCGAAATCGCCTACATGGGCTGCCGTACCCGCGTTATCGGCAACGTGTACGACCCCACCCGCGAGGTCTGCCCCCGCCGCGGCAACCTGTCCTTCACCTCCATCAACCTGCCCCGCATCGCCATCAAAGCCAAGGGCGACGTGGCCTGGTTCTTTGAAGAGCTCGAGCGCGTGCTCAACCTGGTGGTGGAGCAGCTGGACGAGCGCTTTGAAATCATCGCCCGCAAAAAGGTGCGCAACTTCCCCTTCCTGATGGGCGAAGGCGTGTGGATCGACTCCGAAAAGCTCGACTGGAACGACAGCGTGCGCGAGGTGCTCAAGCACGGCACCCTGTCCATTGGCTTCATCGGCTTGGCCGAAACCCTCAAGGCCCTGCGCGGCACCCACCACGGCGAGGATCCCAGCAGCCAAAACCTCGGCCTGGAAATCGTGGGCTTTATGCGCCGCTTCTGCGACGAGATGAGCCAGAAGAAAAAGCTGAACTACACGCTTTTGGCCACCCCCGCCGAGGGCCTCAGCGGACGGTTTGTGCGCATTGACCGCGAAAAGTTCGGCGAGATTCCCGGCATCACCGACCGCGAATACTACACCAATTCCTTCCATGTGCCGGTATACTTCCCGATTTCCGCGTTTGAAAAAATCGCCATCGAAGCGCCCTACCATGCCTTGACCAACGCCGGGCACATCAGCTACATCGAAATGGACGGCGACCCGACCAAGAACCTGGACGCTTTTGAAAAAGTCGTGCGCTACATGCACGACCAGGGCATCGGCTATGGCAGCATCAACCATCCGGTGGATCGAGACCCGGTATGCGGCTTTAACGGCATCATCGGCGATACCTGTCCCCGCTGCGGCCGCACCGAGGACGGACACGTGTTTGAGCGCATCCGCCGCGTGACCGGCTACCTGTCCGGCACCCTCGACCGCTTCAACAACGCCAAGCGCTCTGAGGAGCACGACCGCATAAAGCACCAAATCTAACCCTTCCGGGAGGCTCTTGGGGCCCGCAGGTTTTTTTCACCGTCTGAAAGCTCGCCGCGGGCGAGCTTTCAGCTTGTCGAAAAAGTCCGCCTGCGGCGGCCTTTTGCGCCAAAACACGTTTCCCCTGCGCCTTCGGCGCGGCCGGGGAAACGTGCAAGGAAACCTTGCTGCGCAAGGCTTCCGAATCCACCGCGCATGT
>DVME01000029.1 GCA_018715175.1 Candidatus Limiplasma stercoravium | reverse complement strand
ACATGTGCGGTGGATTCGGAAGCCTTGCGTAGCAAGGTTTCCCTGCGCGTTTCCCCGGCCGCGCTGAAAGCGCAGGGGAAACGTGTCCTGTCGGAAAAGATCGCCGCAGGCGAGCTTTTTCGACACGCTGACGGGGGAGCCAAGCGGCTCCCCCCGTTTCTTTTCAGAAAGAGAGGCGAATCCATGACCTTCCTGGTGCATCATGCGCGTGCCCGCGCCGCCGCCGCTTGTACGGTGGCCCTGCTGTGCCTGTGGCAATGGGACGCCGTGGGCGACGCCGGCGCCCTGAACCATAGCGCCGTAGGCGTCGCGCTTTTTGCGGCCCTTGCCTTGGCATTGTTTCGCGCGTTGGGCCGCGCGGACCGGCGGCGCAACGCCATAAGCTACGGCCTGGGGCTGCTGCTGGCGGTCTTTTTGGTGGCGGGCCGCCGGCTGAGCGTCAGCGGCGGCTTTACGGCGGCGACGTTTGGGGATTGGCTGGGCGTGCTTGCGGCGCTTGGCGGTTACGGCGCGGCCCTGGGCGGGATGCTGACGCTGCTGTACGGCTGGATGGCGCGGCCGCGGCCAACGCGCGGGCGCGACCTCCTGGGCCGTTTCCCGGCGGTTTTCGGCCTCCTGGCCGTCTGCTGGATTCCGGCATGGCTGGCGCTGTGGCCCGGCACCCTGCGATACGACGCTCCCACCCAGCTTTACACCTACCTGGACTGGCAGTTGACCGCGCACCATCCCCTGCTGCACACGCTGCTTTTGGGCTGGTGCATGGACGTAGGCATGTCCTACGGCGGGGCGGGGCACGGCCTGGCGCTCTATTGCGGCCTTCAGCTCGCGCTCATGGCCCTCATGCTGGCCTGGGCCTGCCGCTGGATGGCGCGCCATGGCGCGCCCTTTGGAGCGCGGCTGGGCGTGGTGATCCTTTTCGCGCTGCTGCCCCTATACCCGCTGTTTGGCATCAGCGCGACCAAGGATGTGCTTTTTGGCGGATTGTTTATGCTGACGGTTCTGCAAATCTATGACCTGGCCCGGGAGCCTTCCGCCCTCCAATCGCCCTGGCGAATCCTAGGGTTTGGGCTGACGGGCGTGCTGATGTGCCTGATGCGCAACAACGGCGTCTATGCGCTGGCCCTGGCTGCGCCCTTTGTGGCGCTTGTGACAGTTCGCGGCAGGCGGCTGCGGGCGCTGTTTTTGTGCTGGGTGACGGCCGGCGCTTCGCTGCTGGCCAACGCGGGGCTCATGGCGGCGCTGGACGCGCAGCCCGGCGACGCCGTGGAAACGCTGTCCATTCCCTTGCAGCAGATGGCGCGCGTTTCGGCCATGGACGGCCTGAGCGAGGAGGAAGCCGCCCTTGTGGGCGAAATCTATCCCGTGGACCCCGGCCTTGCCTACGACCCGCAAATTGCCGATCCGGTCAAGTGGGCCATGACCTACGACGCCTTCTACGCCGATCCCGCGCGCTACTTGGCCCTATGGCTGCGCATGGGCCTTGAGCATCCGGCGCGGTACCTGGAGGCTTTCCTGGTGCAAAACCTGCCCTACTTCTACCCCGGCGCGCCCATGCGCTACAACGTCGTCCTGGGCGTGGAAAGCACGGAGATGTATCCCCTGGCGTCTCAGCCCTTGCTGCCCGGCCTGACCGCCCTTTACCAGCGCTACGACGAAACCCTGGAGGCCTACGGCCTCAGCGGAACCTATCTGCTTTCCGACCCTGCGGCGCAGGTGTGGCTCTGCCTGGCGACGCTGGGCTTCGCCCTATGGCGGCGCAGGCGCGGCCTGGCCGCGGTGTGCGCGCTGCTTTTGGCCCTGTGGGTTACCTGCCTGCTGGGGCCGGTGGCCATCCTGCGTTACATGCTGGGATTCTTCTACGCCATGCCCGTGCTGGCCGCCGTTTCCCTCGCGCCGGACTCTTGACACGCGCCCGCGCAAGTGCTATGATGCACCCGTAAACTCAAGATGGCTTCTTCGGGGCAGGGTGAAAATCCCTACTGGCGGTACAGCCCGCGAAGGAACCGAAACCCGCGTTTCGGTTCCCCGATTCGGTGAGATTCCGAAGCCAACGGTAACGGCCTTTGGCCGAAGTCCGGATGTGAGAAGAGCAGCCCGCCGCCTTGCGCGCGGTTGCCCCTGATGCGATCAAGCCATCGGGGGCAATCTTCATTCAAGGAGGCGTTTTCCATGACCCAACAGCGCAAACCCATCCTCTCCACCCGCGACTTGGCCACCATCGCCATCCTCGCCGCCATCTCCGCCCTGCTGTTTATGGTGGAGGTGCCCGTCATTCCCGCCGTTCCGTTTTACAAGCTGGACGTCAGCTGCCTGCCCGTGCTCCTGGGCGGCTTTGCCATGGGGCCTCTGGCCGGGCTGCTCGTGCAGCTGGTCAAAAGCCTGCTGGGGCTTTTGCACTCCAGCTCCCAGGGCGTAGGCGAGCTGGCCGATTTTCTCATGGGCGCGGCCATGCTGCTGCCCGCGGCGTTCATCTACCGGCGCAACAAGCGGCGCAGCACCGCCATCCTGGGCATGGCCGTAGGCACCGTGGCGGCCACGATCGTGGGCGTGCTGAGCAACCTCTATATCATGATCCCCTTCTACTCGGCGGCCTTTGGCATGCCCGTGGAGGACATCGTGGCCATGGGCAGTAAAGTCATTCCCGCGGTGGACAGCCTGGGCAAGTTTGTGCTGATGATTACCGCGCCGTTCAACGTCTTCAAGTTCCTTGTCATCAGCGTGCTCACGGGCTTGATTTACAAGCCGCTGTCGCCCATCCTGCACGGGCGCGCCGTTGGAAAGCAGGCGAATGCCCGGTGACGCTTCACAGCACCAGCGCGGCCCACACCCGCGCCATCGGCGAGGCGCTGGCCGCCCAGCTCAAAGCGGGGGACGTGCTGCTGCTCGATGGCGGCCTGGGCGCCGGCAAAAGCGAGCTGACGCGCGGCATCGCGCGGGGATTGGGCGTAGGCGGCTACGTGACCAGCCCCACCTTCACCATCCTGCAAGCGTACGACGAGGGCCGTCTGCCGCTGTACCATTTCGACTGGTACCGGTTGGCCGACGCGGGGGAACTGTACGAGGCCGGCCTGGACGAGTACCTGCACCTGGACGGCGTCGCCGTGGTGGAATGGCCGCAGCGGGCAATCGAAGCCCTGCCCGAGCGGTATCTTCGCATCACGCTGACCCCGCGGGGGGAGACGCAGCGCGAAATCGAGCTGACCGCCGTGGGCGGCTTTCGGGAGCTGGCGTGGGACGCGCTGGGCGAAAGGAGCAACCTGGGATGAACCTTCTGACCGTGGATACGTCCGGCCCGTCGGCGGGCGTGGCGATTGTCAAAGACGGCGCGGTGGCCTACGAGGGCCTGGCCGTCAACCGTCTGACGCATTCGGCCAATCTTCTGCCTATGGTGGATCAAGCCCTCACCCGCGCCGGGCTGGACATCTCCGAGGTGGATTTGTTTGCGGCGGTCGTGGGCCCCGGCTCGTTCACGGGCGTGCGCATCGGGGTAAGCACCGTCAAGGGCCTGGCCCACGGCGCGGGAAAGCCCTGCGTGGCCGTGAACGCGCTGGAAGCGCTGGCCGCAGGGCTTTGCCTCAGCGACGGGCTTTTGTGCCCCTTGCAGGATGCGCGCGCCGGTCAGGTCTACGCCGCGGCCTTTTGGGGCGGCCTGCCGCCTCAACGCGCGCTGCCTGACCAGGCCGTGGCCCTGGACGCCTTTTTGGACGCGGCCCTGGGCGTAGCCGGCGAGAGCCACCTTGTGTTTACGGGCGACGGCGTGGCGCCTTACCGCCAGGTAATCGCCGCCCGTCTGGGCGGACGGGCCAGGTTTGCGCCGGCGCACCTGTGCTACCTGCGCCCGGCCAGCGCTGCGGCCCTGGCCTGGACGCGCCGCGACGAAACGACGGATTACCTTGGCCTCATGCCGGTGTACCTGCGCGCGCCGCAGGCCGAGCGCGAGCGCCGTCAAAGGCAGGGCGAAAACGCATGATCCGCCGAATGACGCTCAAGGACGCGCAGCAGGTGCACGCCATTGAATCGCGTACCTTTGCCATGCCCTGGAGCCTGAAAAGCTTTGAGGAAGAAATGACCACCAACCCTTGCGCCCGTTACCTCGTGGCCGAGGAAGACGGCCGCGTGATTGGCTATGCGGGCGCGTGGATCGTCCTGGACGAAGGGCACCTGACCAACGTGGCCGTGGACGCGCCCTACCGCGGCCGCGGTGTGGGCGCGGCGCTCCTGAGCGCCCTCATCGCCTATGCGTCCAATTTGGGCGCGGCTTACCTGACGCTGGAGGTGCGCCGCAGCAACCTCACGGCGCAGCGCCTTTACCGGCGGCTGGGCTTTGTGGAGCTGGGCGTGCGCAAGCGCTACTATGAGGACAACGGCGAGGATGCCCTGCTCATGGTGCTGGACCATATGCCGCCGGTGGATCCGGATTTTGAAGAAGCGCCGGTTTGCGCACCCTAACGGGTGTGGAACTTTTTTTTGATTTCCTCCATGAGCGGCTTGCGAAACAGCGCCACGCTCAGGATCATGATGCCCAGGCTGACCGCGCCCAGCACAATCAGCTGCCACTCCGGGCGGCGCGCGGCGATCAGCGAGCATAGCGCCGATACCAGTCCGGCCACCAGCAGCTCCAACAGCGGCAGAAAATTGCGCCGCTGTTTTTTGAAAAACACCAGAAAATACGCGCCGATGAGCGCGAGGTCGGCAAAAAACACAATGGGCACCACCAGATAACCCCATCCGCCGCCCAGCACGCTATCCAGCAACAGCAGGTACAGGCATACGGCGATGAGCACGTCGCACAGCTTTTTAATGGCGGTGTTTTCCACCTGCGGACGGTAAACCGCGGCGATCCACACCACCGCCAGGCCGCCGATCACCAGCAGGCTCCAGGGAATTCCTTCGGTAAGCAGGTTAATCAGCAAGCACAGGTACGCCGCCGTCAAAAAAGCCCCGCGCAAAAACAGCAGGCGGTTGCGCCGCCACAGCGAGCGGCCCTCGGCGTCAGGATAAATCAGCCGCACGTTCATTTTTCTCACGTTCCACCGCCTCCCCGCGTTCCTTCCACGCGCGGCCTGAGGCCGCCGTCGCACAGCAGGTTGTACAGCGCGTCCTCAAACGCGCTGTGCTGCGTGCTTTTGGTGACGGTCAAAACCGTCGTTCCGCCAAAGCTCGCCATGGCGCAGCAAGCGCGGCTTCGGCTGGGCGGGCCGAGCACGAAGTCGATTTTTTCCACCAGGGATTCCATCTCTTTGGAGGCGCGCAGGAGGCCCAGGTTGCTCAGCGTCGTGGTGAATACCCCGTCGCCCAGCATGCCAAAAATGAAATAGGCTATCGGGCGTTTGATGAAAAGCGGCACCAGGCGCAGACTGCGCACCAGGCGGCGCGAAAGCCTCAGCGTGGCGTCCAGGGCTTCCTTGCGCACGCCCTCCTCCACCTGCCGCGCGACGGCGGGCAGAATGCCGTCCAGTCCGGTGATGTCCGCAGGGGCCAGGCGCACGGACGCATAGAGCGAAAAGTTGCGCAGCGTGCCCACCGGGTAAAACCTGCGCATGTTCACCGGCAGTTGGATTTGGATTTGGCGGCGGCTGGGACGCTGAGGGCAGGCCGCGCGCGCGGCCAAAAATAGGTAGCCCAGCATCAGGGTGGTTACGGTCACGCCTTTTTCGCGCGCTTGGGCGCTCAGCGCCTGGGTGGGCAGGTTGAAATGCAGCACGCGGCAGGGCTGCTCGTAACCCGGGATGCCGCGCATTTGCAGGGCGGGCCGATCCGCAAACCCGCGCGCGCCGGGCGCGTCGGCGGCCAGGGTAAAGCCGTCGGCCGTCTCGCAGGGCGCGGACGGCTCGTCCAGGGGCAATCCTTCCGGGCCGTCGGGAACCTCGTGCCCCATGAGGCGCAGGTAGGTGCGTACCAGCGTCATCAAAAACACGCAGCCGCCGGTACCGTCCGTCAGCGCGTGAAAGAACTCCACGCTTACCCGGTTTTCGAAATAACTCACCCGCAGCGCCGGCGACGTGCCCCGGCCGAAAGGCATCACCGAGCAGGGCAGGCCGTGCTCGGCGCTCACGGCAAAATGCCGCTTGACTCCGTCCACATAGTGCCAGAAAACCCCGGCCTTTACGCTCGTGGCAAAGTAGGGAAAGCGGCGCATGACATAGGTCAGCGCCATTTGCATCAGCTCCGGCTCCACGGGCGCGCGCAGGTAGGCTGACAATCGAAAAATGGCCATTCTCCGGGGGCTCATGCTCATGGGGTAAAGCTTGGCCGCGGTATCCAGGGGATACCAATCGCGCCGTTCGTCCCGGTAAAAGTCACCCAGGCGGGAAGGATCCAGCACCCGCAGCGCTTCCTCCAGGCCCATGCCGCGCTGCGTGAGGCGAAACACGGCCTTGACATGATCCTCCAGCAAACGCTCCACATGCCGCGGCTCCAGGTCCAGCCGCGCGCGAACCTGGCTGAGATAGCTTTGTACCTTCGGCCGCTGCTCCATGGGAAAGAGCAGGTCGCACAGCTTTGGGCAATAAACCGTCCGGCTGGCGGGGCGCCGGCCTTTTTTCACGGCGATGACCCCCTTTTACGGATCGGGCGGATTGCGGTGGGCGCGGCGGCGCACGGCCTTCATGCGGCCGGTGCCGAAATTGGCCTGGGGCATGTTGCCGGCGCGACGCAGCAGCGAGTCGGGCTGGTCGTGCGCTGCGGGCATGGGTTGCTGCTCGGGCGGATCGACTGGCGCCGCAGGCTCTGGCGCGGGAGGTTCGGGCGCGGAAGGTTCGGGCGCGGGAGGTTCGGGCGCCGGGGGCGCGGGCGGCGGAACGCCGGGCGCGCGGCGCAGGTGCGCGTGCGCCTCCCGGGGCGTCACATGCGTGCCAAAACGATAGCGGGTCTTGGGCTTTTCGCTGACCAGCGGAGTATCCAAGGCGGTGTAGAGGCGCCGGTCGAACGCCGCCGCGAACAGGAAACGCAGCTTGCGCCGGAACGGTTGCGCCTGGAACAGCGCCCGGAAGGTTTTTTGCGCCATGGCGATATGCTCGCTTTTGGGAGAAACGCGGCTGTAGTGGCTGGCCGCCATCGCCCGCCAAAGCGCGAGAATGGGCACCGGCAGGGCCTTTTGGCGATCCATGCGGCGGGCGAAGAACAACGGCGTTTCGCCCGGGCGCGGCTTGACGCCGGACATGCGCATGAGCGCAAAGGCGGCGCTGCCGTACACAAAGAGCCGGTCGCGCTCGTCATCGGTTCGGGCGGCCACGCGGTCGGGCATGCGCCGCACAATGCGCGCGCACAGGGCGGCCAGGGCCGCCAGCACCAGCAGCAGCCACAACCACCACAGGCTGGGCGAATCGTCGTCGCTGTGCGGGGTTTCGTCGTCCTGCGGCGGCTCGGGCGAAGGCTCCTGCGTGGGCTCGTCCGAAGGCGTGTCCTGCGGCGGTTCGAGGCTGGGCGTGGGATCTTCCTGCGCCTGGGGATCGGGCGTAGGCGTGGGCGTTGGCTGCGGCGGCGTCTCGCCTTGGCCGGAATCCTGGTTGGGCGTGGCGTCAAAAGGCACCCAGCCGAAGCCCTCAAAGTACACCTCGGTCCAGGCATGGGCGTCCTCGCCGGTCACATAGGCCAGGCCGTCCGAGCTGGGCTGGGCCACAAACCCTTCCACATACCGCGCCGGCAGGCCCGCCATGCGGCACATCACCGTCATGGCCGACGCATAATAGGTGCAGTATCCCTCGCGGCCCACGTAGAGAAAGTAGGTCACGAAATCCTGGTTCTCGGGCGGGGTTTCCGGCTCGAGGGTATAGCGGTAGTAGCGCTGCAAATGCCGCAGGATGGCGCAGGCCTTGTCATAGGGCGTGTCGGCCTCGGCGGTGATGGCGGCCACGTCCTCAAACACGCGCTGCTCCATATGGTCGGGCAGCAGGGTATAATGGGCGAGGATTTCGGCGTAGTTGTCGTCCTCGCGGGGCGACGCCTCAATCAGCGCGCCCAGGGCGGTCGTGCCGCCCTCCAGCAGCGGGGCCATGACGGTGTAGCGGTCGTCGCGGCGCAAGTCGCGGGTGATGAACAGCTCGCTGGCGTCGTTAAAATACCCCACCATATCGCTTTGGGCGGTAAAGCTGCGCAAATACGCCGGCGCAAAGACGGTGCTGGTGGCGGTGGCCTGCATCTGCACGGTGATGGCGTGATCGTCCAGCAGGGCGCTCACGGCGCGAACGGAAGCGGCGGGCAGGTTTTCCAAAAACACCTGCGCGCGCAGCGACGCCCAGCGGGGGTTGACATACAGGTATCTTCGCGCGGACGACGTGTCCCGCCAGCTGCGGCCGGTGTATTCGTCCTTGACCACGCCGCGCAGCAGGGTGCGGCCGTCGGTTTTGACCACCATCACCGGCGCGTTGGACGGGGTAACCGCACCGCCCAGCAAATTGCCGCCCATGGGATAATACCCGTAAGCGCCCAAGGTAAAGACGTTTCGCGGCTCGGTAAAGAACAGGTAGTCGGAGATGGTCTGCTTGAGGCGCATAGCGGCGGAGTACATCGGCTCCACGCCCACCTGACCGCTGGGGAGCAGCAGCAGCGCCAGCAGCACCACGGCCACCGCCATGGGCAGCACCTGAAACAGGTCGATTTTTTCGTGGGAGGTCTGCGCCACGGTCATCAGCAGGGCCACCAGCGCGGGCGCGGCATACCACAGGTAACGGGCCTGGCCCATGCTCCACAGTCCAAACAGCGTCAGCACCACCATAAGGGTCGCCGGCAGGAAGCCGGCGGCGCGGCTGGTGAAGGCGCAGGCCGCCAATGCGAACACCACGGCCATCAACAGCGCCACCTGCGTGGAAAACAGCGACACCGCGGAGGATACGCCGCTGAAATACAGGGCGATGGCCTTGACGCCTTCGTACGCCTGGCCCACAAGCCCCAAACCGGGCAAAAACGGCTGCACGGCTACCACCGCCGCGGCCGCAAAGCCCATGACAATCCGTCCGCGCCGGGAAGCGCCGCCCAGGGTCATCGCCGCCACCAGCGCCGCGGCCAACGCCAGCGCCGGGGCCAGCGCGCCGCCCGCGCCCAGCGCGAGCACCAGCGGCGTCATCGTGCCTGCGCACAGCATCAGCGCCGCCAACAGGTGCGACAAACGCTCATGTTCCAACAGCCTGCGCAACACGGTGTCCCTCCCTTTGCGTCATGATGCGTCAGCCGCCCTGCGGCGTGACGTAGTTAACCTCCACCCCCGCCTGTTGCAGCCGGCCTACGCGGGGGACGACATCGGCTTCCTCGGCGTCGAAGGTTACCAGGTAGAGCCGCACGTTGGGGCCCATGCGCTTCATACGAACAATCATATCCGCCAGGGGCGACGACAGCCGCGTCGTAATGATGACCACCGCGCCCGTTTTGCGCAGTTCGGCCAGTTGCATCATCAAAACGCGCTCGAAGCTCTCCGATTCGTTAAAAGTCACCCGCGCCAGCTCCTCCAGCAGAAGCGGCAGTCCCATGCGGCTGGAATACTCCATGGGCCGGTCGCCCACCAAGGGCATGCGCACGGGGTTGTCCTGGCGGATCTGGCAGGCCACCACCGACGCGGCGGTTTCCAAAACCGCATCCTGCAAAAACGCCGCGGCCTCCTGCGAGTCCTGCGTCATGTGCGGAGGCGAGGTATCCATCAGCACCAGCGCATCGGGCAGGGCGGGCTCCTCAAAGCGGCGCACGATGATTTCGCGCCGGCGGGCGGACATTTTCCAATGGATGCGCTTGAGCGGGTCGCCCTGCTGGTAGGCGCGGAAATCGCTGGGGCTGAAAGGATCCTCCATGGCCCGGCGCATGGTTTCCACGCCCATGTCGCCGGCGGCGAAGGTCAGGGGTTCCACCTCGAAGGGAACGGGCAGCACCAGCAGCTCCTGGCCGGCGGTATCGGGCTTGTGCTCGTGCTTGAAAAACCCGAACACATCGCTGACCACATAGCTGTCCACCCCGGGAAACATAGCCCCCACATGATCGGCGGCAAAGCGATGTACCACGCGCTGGCGGCGCTTGCCCAGGCGCGTGAGGTGAATGGTTCCGGCCGGGGTGTTGCTGGTGGCGCGCATGCGCAGGGCCACGGGCGCGATGGGCAGCAGGCTTTGGTGGCTCACGGAAATCTCCATGCTGACCACCTCGCCGCGGTTGACCTTAAAGCCGCTGAGGGCGTTTTCCACCTTGACGCTGCGCTCGGCCATGCGCACGCTGGCAAAGGCCAGCCCCCAGGCCAGAGCGATTGTCGCGGCAATGAGCAGGTACATGCGGTTGCCCATGGACAGGGCGCACATCAAAAAGAAGCCGAAGCACAGGCCCAGGGCGGCGTTAGCCTTTTTCACCCTTTTCCTCCTTTCCCTGCCCTCAGCTCAGCCGGAGCGGAACGGGCACGTTTTCCACCACGGCGATGAGGATGCGCTCGGCGGAGATGCCTTTCATCTTGGCTTCGGGGTTGGGGGTGAGGCGATGGGTGAGCACGGGCAGCACCATGCGCTGCACGTCCTCGGGCAGGACGTAGTCGCGCTCGTTGAGCAGCGCGCAGGCCTGCGCGCCGCGGATGAGGGCGATGGCGCCGCGGGTGGACACGCCCAGTTGCAGGCTGGGGTGGGTGCGGGTCATGGCGGCGATGTTGGCCACGTAGTGGCGCACCTCTTTGGAGCAATACACGGTGCCCACCAGGTCCTGCATGGCCACCACGTCGCGCGCGGCGCACACGGCGTTGAGGCCGGCCTGGGGCTTCACCGTGCCCGAAAAGCGCTCCAGCACGGCCATTTCCTCTTCCAGCGTGGGGTAGCCCATGGAGACGCGCAGGAAAAAGCGGTCCAGCTGCGCCTCCGGCAAGGGATAGGTGCCCACGAACTCGCTGGGGTTTTGCGTAGCCAGCACCATAAAGGGCTTGGGCAGGGGATGGGTCACGCCGTCCACGGTGACCTGGTATTCCTCCATGACCTCCAAAAGAGCGGATTGGGTTTTGGGCGAGGTGCGGTTGATTTCGTCCGCCAGGGCGATCTGGCACATGATGGCTCCGGGGTGAAACTCCATTTCGCCGGTCTTGAGGTTGACCATGGTAAAGCCCGTAACGTCCGAGGGCACGACGTCGGGCGTGAACTGAATGCGGTTGAAGCTGCAATCCAGCGACTTGGCCAGGGCGCTGGCCAAGGTGGTCTTGCCGGTGCCGGGCACGTCCTCGATGAGCACATGGCCCTTGCAGAGCATGGCGATGAGCAATAGCTCGATCACCTCATCCTTGCCCACGATGACCTTGCCGATGTTGTGCTTGAGAGCCGTTATGACCTGACGCGGATTGAGCATACCAACGCCCCTTACCTCAAAAATCGCATGCGGATGCCGCCGCGCGAGGGCGCGCGACATGCACACGCATTTATTATAGCGGATTCGGATGTTTTTTACAAGTGTATGACAAATGTTTTACGGCTCTCCGGCCGCCCCGGGAAGCCTCTTGCCGCCCTCGGCCGGGACAGGTATAATAAGCGTATGCGCCGGATTGCGGCGGCTAAAGGAGGATGCGCGGATGCGCCGATGGGTTGCGCTGGTGATGGCGCTGGCGCTGCTGCCCTGGACGGCCCTGGCGGGCGCGCCGGAGGCGCTGGACGCCGTTTTTGAGCGCTACGACACGCTGGGGGCTTGCGTGGCGGTGTTTCAAAACGGGCGGATCGTCTGGGTGCATTGCTACGGGCAGGTTGCGCCCGGCGCCGAGGCGGTAACGCCGGAAACGGCGTTTCAGGTGGGCAGCATCAGCAAGCTGGTCACGGGCATGGCCCTCATGCAGCTGGTGGAAAACGGCTGCCTCGGCCTGGACGATCCGTTGGGCGACGCGCTGGGCTTTGCCGTGGAAAACCCCGAGTATCCCGGCCAGCCCGTCACCCTGCGCCAGCTGATGACCCACACCGCCGGCCTGCGCGACAGCGCCGCCTACGACCGCGCCCTGGAGGGCGACATCGAACCCCTGGACGAACTGCTGGAAAGCCGGTTCAGCTTTGAACCCGGCATCGCCCCGGGAACCCGGCGCCAGTATTCCAACTTTGGCGGCGGACTGGCCGGCAGCGTGGTGGAGGCGCTCAGCGGCCAGTCGCTGGATGAATACGCCGCCGAGCATCTCTTTGAGCCCCTGGGCATCGCCGCGGCCTATCAGCCCGCGCTGCTGCCCGCCCAAACGCCTCTGGCCGACCTATACTACATGCCCTCCGGCCGCCTCGCCCGCGAGCTCAAGCGCGACGAGCCGCCGTTTGCCGGCTGCGATCCCCTGCGCCATTACACGCTGTCCGCGGGGAAGCTCATCATCAGCGCGCCCGACCTGGGCCGGCTGCTCATCGCCCTATGCGACGGCGGCATCAGCGGCGAGGCCCGGCTGCTCAAGCTCTCCAGCGTTGCGGAAATGCTCCAGCCCCAAAACGACCGCGGCTCCGTGTCCTGCCAAAGCGATAACGGCCTGTTCGTCAACATCCTCACCGACGCGCAGGTTCAGGGCCGCACGCTTTACGGGCACGGCGGCAAGGCCAACGGCATGCTCTGCGCCGCCTACTTCGATCCCACGGATCGCACCGGCGCCGTCATGCTGACCAACGGCTGTCGCAACGACTCCGAGGAGGACGGCGTCGGCCTGTTGGGGCGCGAGGTGCTGACCCTGTGCTATGAAAGCGTCATCGGCCCGGATCCCGTGGTGGAGGATCCCTTCCTGGTGAGCGAATGAGGAAAAGGAGGCTGCCCATGCCGCCCTCGGTTTCGCGCAAGCTCAGTTATCTTCAATTTGTCTGCGCGCTGATGATCATCGGGCTGCACACGGCCTTCGCGCGCTATTTCGAGCCCAACGCGCCCTGGACCGTGGACTTGAACACGGCGGTGCGCAACGTGTACGACGCCGCCATCTCCACGTTTTTCTTTCTTTCGGCGATGCTGTTTTTCCGCAGCGACCGCCCCCGCACCTACGCCGGCGTGCTCAAGGACAAGGCCCTAACGCTGCTGATTCCCTACGTGCTGTGGAACGCCCTGTACCTGGCGCACAGCACCCTGAGGCACTACCTGGTTCACGGCGTCTGGCCCGTCCTGCGCCTTGAGGACGTGCTTTTGGGGCTCACGTTTCAGCCCGCGAATTCCATCTTCTGGTTCGTGAAAACCCTCATGGGCTTTGTGCTGCTTTTCCCGGTCTGGGATTGGTGCGTGCGCCGCCGCTGGCCGGCGCTGGTTTTGGGCGTGGGCGCGGCGGCGGCGGTTTGCGTGGCGTCCCTGGAAATCGCCTACGAAAGCATGATCTATTGGCTGCCCGTCTACCTCATGGGCGCGTACGCAGGCCGGCACCGGCGCGCCCTGATGGAGCGCGTCCCGCTGTTTTCGCGCCGGCTGCCCTACGCGCTCTGCGCGGCGGTCTGGGCGGGCTGGGCGCTCCTTAGGCCCTTGGGCCACGCGATTCATTACTTGTACTGGCTGCCCGCGCCGCTGCTGCTTTGGGCGCTTGCGGACGGGTTTGCGTCCTGGCCCGCGCCGCCGTGGTGGATTCGCGCCTCGTTTTACCTGTACGGATCGCACCTGGTGGTGGAGCATTACGCGGTGGAATTGTACCTGCGCACGATGGGCACCAGCGACATAAGTTTCGCGCTGGGCAACGTGCTCTTGCCCTGCCTATGCGCGGCGGTGGCGCTGGTGTGCGGCGCGGTGGTGCGCCGTTTGCTGCCGGGCGTATACGCGCTGTTTACCGGCGCGCGCGAAAAGCGATAACGTATGCTTCGCGGCCTGCCCCGGCATACTAGGAGCATTCCTATCGCCGGAGGTTCCCGTATGCAGGCCAGGTTTCACCGCGCGCTCAAGCGCAACATGGAATGGCTGGATGAACAGCTGGGCCTTTCCTACAACGACGACGTCATAACCCGCGAGTTTTCCGCCCTGGGACACGACTGTGCGATGTACTACGTGGACGGCATGGCCAACGGCGCGGACATGGCCCACCACATTCTCAAGCCGCTATTGCGCGCGACCGAGGAGCTCAGCGGGCGGCAGGCGCTGGAAGCGCTTTTGCGCCGTTACCTGCAAGCCCCGGAGGTCGCCGCCTGCGACGATCCCGCGCAGGCGTTAAGCGGCCTGATGCGCGGGCAAACCCTCGTGCTGATGGACACGGTGGACGCGGCTGTGATGGTGGATCTGCGCGGCTTTGTGCGCCGACCCGTGACCGTGCCCCAGACCGAGAGCGTGGTGGTGGGGCCGCACGAAGCCTTTAACGAATCCCTGAGGGACAACCTGACCCTGCTGCACCGGCTTTTGCCCACACCCAAGCTGGCGGTGCGCATGTGCGAGGTGGGCACGTCGTTTCCCACCCAGGCCGCCCTTTGCTACCTGCGGGGCGTCTGCAAGCCATCCACCGTGGACGAGCTGGAACGGCGCCTGCAAAACGCCGCCCTTGACCATGTGCTGACCCTGGGCGTGCTGTCGCAGCTCATCGAGGACGATCCCTTCGCGCCCCTGCCCCAAAGCGCGAGCACCGAGCGCCCCGACCGCGCGGCGAGCTTCCTGCTGGAAGGGCAGGCGCTGATCCTCCTGGACGGCACGCCCTATTGCCTGGCCATGCCCATGGGCTTTTGGCACCTGTTTCACGCCCCGGACGACAGCTACATGCGTTGGCAACAAGGCACCTTCATGCGCCTGGTGCGCATGGCGGGCGCGCTTTTGTGCCTGATTCTGCCCGGGCTGTTCGTCAGCCTGGTGGTGTTTCAACCCATCACGATGCCCATGTCGCTTTTGACCAACATCATCCAGAGCCGCTCGGTGGTCAGCATCAGCCTGTTTGCCGAGGCGCTGTTGATGCTGGCCGTGTTCAACCTCATCAACGAAGCCGGCACGCGCATTCCCGGGCTGATGGGCTCCTCCTTCGGCCTGGTCAGCGCGCTCATCCTGGGCACCGCCGCGGTCGACGCGGGCCTGGTTAGCCCGCTGCTGATCATCGTGGTGGCGCTCAGCGGCCTGGGCAGCTACGCCCTGCCCAATTATCCCCTGAGCCTGTCGTTTCGCATCGGGCAGCTGATCATGCTGCTGGCAGGCGGATTTTTGGGGATTCCCGGCCTGTGCCTGGGGCTTACGTTTCTGATCATGCGCGTGGCCGGCATGGAAAGCCTGGGCGAGCCGTACCTGGCGCCCGCCAGTCCGCGCCGCGTCCATAACCCGGATCTGCTCCTGCGCGCGCCGCTGTTTCGCCAGCGCCTGCGCGCGTATCTGGCGCAGCCCGAGGCCATGCTGCGCGCGCGCGGGCGTATGCGCCGCGGGGGAGGCGACGCCCCATGATCGCCTGGTGGAAGCGCGCGCGCCAGACGCGCACGGACGTTCACAGCCAACAGGCCGCGGCCGAAAGCCGGCGGCGCGGAACGGCCTTGGCCTACCGCACCCTGGCGTGCGCGCAGCTGACGGCCCAGCTTATGCTGTGGGTCAGCCTTTACGCCTACGACCGCACCCTGCAAACCGTATGGCAGGCGGCGGCGTTGCAGGCTTTGCCGCTGTATGCGCTGTATGCGCTGTGGCGTCGGGGCGCGCCGGCGGCGGGCACGCGGGCAGGCGCCTGGTGGTGCCTTTTGCTGTTGCCCTGCCTGGCCCTGGACGGCATGGCCCTCCTATGCGCGCTCAGCGCGCACATGAGCGAGCTCATCCCCGCGGCGTCGCCCGTCTCCTGCACCCTGAGCGCCGGCGGCGCGGCGCTGGTGACGGTGCTTTTGGCGCGGCGCAACGGCGTGGCCTACGGCGCGTACGCCCTTCGCTGGCTCCTCGCGGCGCTTTTGCTTTTGGCGACGGTGCTGGTCAACGCCCGCGCGGATACCGTCCGGCTCTGGCCGTTTTGGGGCCAGGGCCCGGGCGTCACGGCGCTGACGGCGCTTGGCGGCGTGGGCGGCGCTTGGGGCGTGGCCCTGCTGTTCGCATTGCCCGGCGCTAGCGCAGGCCAGGAGCGCGGCCGCTCGTGGCTATGGCCGCTGGCGCCCTGGGCCGCCCTGATGCTGTGGGCGCTGTGGCACGCGCTGGTATGGCCCTGGCAGCCCGGCGACGCGCTGACCGTGGGCGAACGGCTTACGGGCCTTGCGCGGCACTCCAGCAGCATCGCGTTTTTGGAGCTCACGGGGGTGTTTTGGCTTTTGTTGCTCATCGTGGCTCTCTTTGGCGTGCTCGACGCCGGCGAAAAGATCCTCTGCCGCGCCCTGCCTCGCACGCCGCGGCCCGTGGCGGTTCTGGCGATGCTCGCGCCCGCCCTGGCCGCCGCGCTTGCGTGGCCCAGCGGCCTGGCGGACGCGGCGGCGGCGCTCCTGCCCTACCGCGCGGCGCTGAGCCTTTCGGCCGGGATCGGCCTGGCGGTCATGCGCGCCCGCATGCCTGGGGGAGGTGAAGGCGCGTGAAGCGATTGGCGCTTGGGGCGCTGTTGCCCCTGTGCCTGCTGCTGGCCGGGGGATGCAGCTACGCCGCCATCGAGCGGCAGACCTTTCCCATTTGCATCGGCGTGGACATCACAGACGGCGGCCAATACGAGTTCAGCATTCAGGCGCCCAAAGGCGACTCAACGGACGGCTCCACCACCTACGAGCTCATGAGCGCCACGGGCGATACCCTGGAGGACGCCATGCGCATCCTGGCCGCGTCCACGCCGTATCCGCTGAACTTCTGTCAGGTGCGCCAATGCATGATCGGCTATTCGACGGCGGCCACCACGCAGCTGCGCACGCTTTTGCGCGCGCTTTTCGAGCTGCCCACCATGCGTTCCAGCGCGATGGTCACCATCGCGCTGGGCACGGCGCTGGACACGCTCAAGGCGCAGAAGCCGGAATTCGGCATGCGGCTGAGCACGCACCTGGATATGCTTTTCAAACGGCTTTGGGAACAAAACCTCCTGCCCGACAGCTCGCTTGCGGCGTGCGTGCGGCTGCTGGGCAGCGGGCGGCGGGATCCGTTGTTGTTTGTGTGCGCGGTCAATCCCCTTTTGGAAGCTGAAAAAACAGACGAATCCGCCGCCGGGCAGGAGGCGGAGGCTTTTGCCGTGGGCGAGCCTTGGAGCGACGACCTTCTGCCCGAGGATTTGCTGGCGGGCATGCTGCCAAGGTCTTCTGAAAGCCCGGTGGAGTATCTGGGCAGCGCGGCGGTCAGCGACGGGCGCGTGTCGGGCGTGCTGACCGCCCGGGAAACGCAGGCGGTTTTGCGGGCCCGCGCGCAGGCGCGGCTGCGGGTGGCCATTGACGGCGAGCAGGTGCAGCTGCAAATCCTCCTGGATGAAAGCAGCGAGCTTTACGGGCAGCAAGCGGAATTGATGGCCGCCGTGGAGAAGCTTCAGCGCCTGGACTGCGACACCCTGGGCTTTACGGCAATCGCGGCGACGCATTTTGGCACCGACGCGCAGTTTGAGGCGTTTGCCTTCCGCAGGCGTTATTCCCAAGCACCGGTGGTGATTGCGCCGCGATGAAGGGCGCAGCTGCCGCGGCAGACAACGCGGGTGGGAAACAGCTGTTTTTGCGCCGGGCCTTCCTCGCCGCGCACGCGGCCCAGCAGCAGCCCTACGGCGGCTTGGGCCTGGGCGCGAACGTCCACGGCCACGGAGCACAGCGGGGTGGCCAGGTTGAGAGAGGCTTGCAGGTTGTCAAAGCCCACCATGGCCAAATCGTCCGGCATGCGCACGCCGCGGCTCTCCAGCTCGGAAAGCGTGGAAAGGGCCGCCAGGTCGCAATAGGCCACGCAGCCCGTGACACCGCGGCGCATCAGGCGCGTCAGGCCGTCGGCGGCCGACGCCGCATCCCGCGCCACAAGGGGCAGGCAATCGGGCAGGCCGGCTTCCCGCACGGCCTGGCAGCAGCCTTGCACGCGGCTGAGGATGCCATGGACGAACTCATAATCATACAAAACGGCGATGCGCCGGTGCCCGGCCTCGATGAGATGCCGCGCGGCGAGAAACCCGGCAGCCGCCTCGTCGCAGCCCACGCTGTCGCACGCCTCGTCGGGGAAGTCCCGCGCCATGAGCACAAAGGGCATCCGCGCCTCCTCCAGCATGCGCAGGGGCTCGCGGGTGCGCTGGCTGGGGCACAGCAGCACCCCGTCCGCCTGGCGTTCCACGGCGGTGGTGACGGCACGGCGCTCGTCGCGTTCATTATCGCGGGAGGACAGCACCAGCACCGACAAATCCTGCGCCCGGGCCGCGTTTTCCACCTCGGTCACCATCGCGCCAAAAAAGGGATTGACCAGATTGCCCACGATGAGCGCCAGCGTCCCCGAACGGCCCTGCCTGAGAGCGCTGGCCATGCGGTTGGGCACGTAGCCCATGCGCCGGGCCACCTGCTGGATGGCGCGGCAGGTTTGGGGGGCGATATCGGGCTTGTTTTTGAGCGCGCGGGACACGGTGTTGACGGTGTAGCCCGTTTGGGCCGCAAGATCCTTCAGCGTGACCCGACCGGACGAACGGCTCATGGCGCTGCTCCTTCCTGGGTTGGTAGCTGCACTATACCACGCGCTCAAACGCAATGTCAACCGGCCGCGCCCACGCTTGCAAAATGCGGCAAAGTAGGGTATACTGGCAACGATTAAAACGCTGTGCACAAGGAGGATTTCCATGAAACTATCGGTGTTTAATCCCGTGCTGGCGGATATGCCCTTTGCTGACGCCATGAAATACCTGGCGCAAAGCGGCGTACAGGCGGTGGAAATCGGCAGCGGCGGCTTCCCGGGCAAGGCGCATTGCGATCCCGCGGTGCTGCTCAACGACGACAACGCCCTGGACGCCTTTGCGCGCGTACTGGCGCAAAACGGCCTGGAGCTGGCGGCGCTGAGCACGCACGGCAACCCCGTGCATCCCGATCCCGAGGTGGCCCGCCGGTTCCGCGACGACTTTCACGACACGGTGCTCCTGGCCGAAAAGCTGGGCTGCAAGCGCATCATCGCTTTCAGCGGCTGCCCGGGCGGAAGCCCGGCCGACCGTACCCCCAACTGGGTTACCTGCGCCTGGCCGCCCGATTTCCCTCAGATTTTGGACTACCAATGGAACCAGGTGCTCATTCCCTACTGGCGGGAAGCGTCGGCTTTTGCCGCCGCCCACGGCGTGGAAAAAATCGCCTTTGAAATGCACCCGGGCTTTTGCGTGTACAATCCAGAGACTCTTATGCGCCTGCGCGACGCCGTAGGCCCGCTGATTGGCGCCAACCTCGATCCCAGCCACCTGTTCTGGCAGGGCGTCGACATCGTGGCCGCCATTCGCTACCTCAAGGACGCCATCTACTTCTTCCATGCCAAGGACACCTGCATCGATCCCCTGAACTGCCCTGTCAACGGCGTGCTGGACACCAAAAACTTCAACCGCGAGGCCGAGCGCAGCTGGATTTTCCGCAGCGTGGGCTACGGCCACGACCTGCTGACGTGGCGCAACATCGTCAGCAACCTGCGCTTGGTGGGCTACGACGACGTGCTTTCCATCGAGCATGAGGACAGCCTGATGACCCCGCAGGAAGGCTTGCAAAAGGCCATCGCCTTCCTCAAAGACGTCCTGATGTTTGAGGAAAAAAATACCCGCGTGTTTTGGGCGTAAGCGCTTGTTCCGGGGCGGACCGGTTCCGCCCCGATTTTCGTCCCTCGAAACAGGACGTTATATGTCGATTTATATGGATGAGGAGGTCTTTCCCCATGGCCCGATTGTTTGGAACCGACGGCGTGCGCGGCATTGCCAACTCCGAATTAACGTGCGATCTGGCGTTCCGCCTGGGGCAAGCCAGCGCCTACGTGCTGGCCAGCGACGTCCACCGGCCGACCATCCTGGTGGGCCGCGACACGCGCTTGAGCGGCGAGATGCTGGAAAGCGCGCTGGTGGCGGGCATCTGCAGCGTGGGCGCGCGCGCGGTGCTGGTGGAGGTGCTGCCCACGCCGGCCATCGCCTATCTGACGCGCTACTACGAGGCCGACGCGGGCGCGGTGATCAGCGCCAGCCACAACACCGTGGAATACAACGGCATCAAGTTCTTTGACAAAAACGGCTACAAGCTGCCCGACGCCCTTGAGGATCGCATCGAGGAAATCGTGACGGGCGGCATGCCCGAGGACTTTGAAGTGCCCGTGGGTGAGCGGGTGGGCCGGCCGGTACGCCAGCGCAACGCCACGCGGCGCTATGTGGACTTCGTCAAGGAAACCACCAACGTGCGCCTGGACGGGCTGCACGTGGTGCTGGACTGCGCCCAGGGCGCCAGCTACGAGGTGGCGCCCATGGCCTTCAAGGAGCTGGGCGCGCATGTGAGCTGCTACTACCACGAGCCCGACGGCACCAACATCAACGACAACTGCGGCTCCACCCATCCCCGACGGCTGTGCGAGCTGGTGCGCGAGTTGGGCGCGGACGTGGGCTTCGCCTTTGACGGCGACGCGGATCGCCTGATGGCCGTGGACGAACGCGGGCAGCTGATTAACGGCGACCAGATCATGGCCATTCTAGCCGTGTACCTCAAAGAACAGGGCCGGCTGAGGCAAAACGCGCTGGTGGCCACGGTGATGAGCAACATGGGCTTGGACATCGCCATGAAAAAGCACGGCGTGCGGGTGGAAAAAACGCGCGTGGGCGACCGGTATGTCCTGGAGAAAATGCTGTCCGACGGCTATGTGCTGGGCGGCGAGCAAAGCGGCCACGTGATTTTGCTGGACCACAACACCACCGGCGACGGCCTCATCACGGCCATTCAGGTCATCAGCGCGGTGGTCAAGGCGCAGCGTCCCCTCAGCCGCCTGGCCGCGGTCATGCAGATGATGCCGCAAAGCCAGTATGCCGCCAACGTGGACGACAAAAAGAAATATGACTTTGACAAAAACCCCAAAATCACCGCCAAAATCGCGGAGCTGGAAGCCAAGTACAAGGACAAGGGCCGCCTGGTGGTACGGGCCAGCGGCACGGAGCCGCGCGTGCGGGTGATGATTGAGGGGCCGGATCAGCGCGAGATGGATCGCGACGTGTACGCGCTGAGCAAGCTCATCGAGCGGGAGCTGCGCTGAGGAAAGGAGCCGGGCCTATGATGGTCATCGCCGCGGATGGAACGGGCGATTTTTCCTCCCTGCAAGCCGCCTTGGACGCGGCGCCCGCCGACGGGCGGCCCGTGCGCATGGCGATGCGCCGCGGCGTGTACCGGGAGAAGGTGGTGTGGACCAAAAGCAACATCCACCTCATCGCCGAGGACGGCGCGCGCCTGGTGTGGGGCGATTACGCCCTGCAAACCCTGCCCAACGGCGAGCGCAAGGACACCTTTTTGACGGCTACGCTGCTGGTGAGCGGCTCGGACAACCGCATCGACCGCCTGACCATCGAAAACGACGCGGGCGACGGCCGCCAGGTGGGGCAGGCCGTGGCGCTGTACGCCGCGGGCGACCGGCTGCATCTGTCCCATTGCCGCCTGCTGGCCTGCCAGGATACGCTGTACACGGGCCCCGTGCTTAAAAAAACCGCGCGCTGGACCCCCGGGCTTGACGGCGGCGTGGCGGACGTGGCCGCGCCGTTGCCCTTTCAGGCGCGCCAGTACTATGAGGCGTGCTTCATCCGCGGCGACGTGGACTTCATCTTCGGGCCCTACCGCGCCTGGTTTGAGGGCTGCACGCTTTATGCCAACGCCCGCGGCGGCTACTACGCCGCGCCCAACACGCCCGCGGATCAACCCTACGGGCTGGTGTTTCACCGCTGCGCGCTTACCGGCGAATGCGCCCCGGGCGGCATGTACCTGGGCCGGCCCTGGCGTGAGGCCGGCTGCGCGGCGTATCTGGACTGCGAGATGGACGCCTGCGTCCATCCGCTGGGCTTTTGCGACTGGGAAAGCCCTTTTCGTCCGGTCACGCGGCGCCTGTGTGAGCACGGCAGCACCGGCCCCGGCGCGGGCGGCGCCGGACGGCATCCGGCCATGGGCCGCCTCAGCGACGCCGAAGCCGCCCGCTACACGCCCCGGCAGGTGCTGGACGGGTGGAAAGGGTAGCGGCGCGCGGGCCGAGCGTTTGTCGCGGCGCTACGCTAGGGAGCCAGGGCGGGAATGCGGCAGGCCCACGAGTTGGCGGCGTCGTTGAGATACCCGCCGAAGGCGTAGACCGGCCAGCGGACGGTATGGCTTTTTACTCTCCAAACGCCAGCATATTTCCCAATGCAATTCTGAAACCGATTGATTGATACATTTTCATGTCGCAATCTGCACATCCGACGATCAAGGAACCTACGCCGCTTTGTTCATAGGCGAAAGAAACGAGCTTTCGCGCGATGCCCTTGTGACGGTACTTTGGTTGAATATAAAAATCTTCAAGCATTCCGGCTTTGCCATAATGAAAAGTCGAATACAGATCGCATATAGAACAACACGCGATCAGCAAGTTGTCGCACAGGCATCCATAAAAATGTATTTGTTCATCCT
>DVME01000028.1 GCA_018715175.1 Candidatus Limiplasma stercoravium | reverse complement strand
GGCGGCCTTTTCCGCCAGATGCTTAAGAAGTGTTTGCGCCAAAGGGCGCAAACTCCCCGCCCGCCCGGCACCGGAGGGAAGCGTCAGCCCTGTGGGCTGTTGCGCGAAGCGCAAAGCGACCCGAAGGTGCGCCGAAAGGAAGCGCCAGCCGTGTGGGCTGTTGCCACCGAAGGTGGCAAAGCGACCTGAAGGCGTGAGCAAATACAAGGGCTGCGCGCGGCAGCGCGCAGAACGCCGATATTTGCGAGGGAGCGAAACGAGCGGAGGGCGCGGCCAGCGTCCTCCGCGAAGATTGAGCGACCGGGGAAAGCCGGGCGATACGAATTCACTTTGGAGGGGACGGAGGGAAGCGTCAGCCCAGTGGGCTGTTGCCACCGAAGGTGGCAAAGCGACCCGAAGGAGTCAACCGAAACGTGCGGTGGGCGCGGCCAGCGCCCGCCGCGACGATCGAGGTTGCGGGTCTGCGGCCCTCCGAACCTCCCAGAAGGTTTTTTGACAGTCTGAAAGCGCCGTGGGTTACGGCGCTTCGAAAGCTTTTTCGTGCTTTTTGAAAAAATCGCGGTAAGCGCGCACATTGTCCAGCTGGGTCCAGGGCTTGACCGTTACGGGATCGGCGTCCAGGTCGTAGATTTTCGCGCCGCGCAGCGCCAGAAGAAACGGCGAATGCGTGGCGATGACGATTTGGCAGCCAAAAAAGCGCGCCGAATCCTCCAAAAACTGCGCCAAGTCCTGCGCCAGCGCGGGGGAGAGGCTGTTTTCCGGCTCGTCCAGCAGGTACAGCCCGTTTTCCTCGATCTTTTGGGTGAAATACCGGTAGGCGCTTTCCCCGTTGGAAAAGGTGCGCACGTTCATGCCCAGCTCCTCGCGCGTATAGCGCGACTGCGTGCGGCTTCGCGCCCGAACGGTGCGGCGCAGCGCTTCGTAGTCTTCCATGGAGCGCAGCTGCACCTTGGCGCGCTTGGCCTCCAGGTAAGCGTCGAAAACCTCCCCGCGCTTTTCGTCGATGCCTTGGTTGAGGTTGCGCGTGTCCAGCATGGCTTGAAACACGTCGTCGCTGGCGATCATGCGGCTGGTCTGGGGCACGGGCGCGCGCAGCTCCACGCTGCACAGGCTGGCATAGTCCTCAAAAAAGCACGAGCCGTTATACGACGCCTCGCGCGAAAGGCCGAGCTTTTGGGCAAGAACGTTGAGCGCCGTGGACTTGCCCGACCCGTTGCCGCCGTAGAGAATCGTGACCGGCGCAAACTCAACGCGCTCCAGCCGGTGCCGGGAGAGCACCTTGAAGGGGTAAAACGACGTGTAGACGTTGTGCGGAACCTTCAGGCAATAGTCAAATTCCTCCCCGTCGTCGGGAAAGGTACAGGCCGCCAGGTACACCACGGCCGTGGCCTCCTTTGAATGAAAAAGCGAAGGACGCCCCCGCCAGGCGGGAACGCCCCAAGAGCGCGGCCGTTATTTGCGGCTGACGCGCACGGTTACATCGCGGCCGCCCGGCTCGGCGCCAAAGACGTCCTTGCCGTCTTTGAGGTAGCGCGTGACGCGAAGCGTGTCGGCGTCCACGGCCTCCACGCGCAGAAAGCCGGTTTGCAAAACGGGCGTCTCGCGGCGGCGGTGCAAAAGCTCGGATACGCTGTCGCGCAGCTTTTCGTCCATGTCGTCCCAGCTCATGGGCGCGCGGTTCCACGGGTCGGCCATGCCGGTCATGCCGATTTCGTCGCCGTAATACACGCAGGGAGCGCCGGGCAGGGCGCACAGCAGCTTGAGCGCCTCCAGGTAGCGCTTTTTGGCGGTTTTGATGTCGCGCTTGCCCAGGCGGATCGTGCGGGCGGCCTCGCGGTCCATCTGCACCGGGCCTTCGGTGTCCAGGCCGCACATGGCGTTGAGAATGCGCACGCGGTCGTGGCTGCCCAGCAGGTTCATCAGCGAATAGTAGAACGGCGCGGGGTACACCTCCTGCTGATGCAGGATTTCGCGGCGCAGCTGATAGGCGTCGGTCTTGCCGGTGAAGAAGGAGATCACCGCTTGGCGCAGCGGATAGTTCATCACGCTGTCCAGGGTGTCGCCCAGGCAGTAGCTGCGCATGGCGCCAAAGCTGATTTTGTTGCTGGCGTCTTCCCACACTTCGCCCAGGAGCACCGCCTGCCCGTTGACCTGCTTGACGCAGCTGCGCATTTGAGCGATGAGATCCATGGGCAGCTCGTCGGCCACGTCCAGGCGCCAGCCGCCCGCGCCGCGGCGAATCCACGTAGGCAGGATGCCGGCCTCCTCGTCCAGGAGGTAGCGGCGGTAGTCGGGGTTGTTTTTGTCCAGGGCCGGCAGGTTGTCAAAGCCCCACCAGCAGTCGTACTGATCCGGGAACTCGCGGAAGCGGTACCAGGCGTAATAGGGGCTGTGCTCGCTTTGGTAGGCGCCGCGGCCCTCATAGCGGCCGTAGCGGTTGAAGTAGCGGCTGTCCGCCCCGGTGTGGCTGAACACGCCGTCGATCAGAACCGTCATGCCCCGGGCCTTGGCCGCGGCCATAAGGTCTTCAAAGTCCTTTTCGTCGCCCAGGATGGGGTCGATCTGCTCGTAGTCGCCGGTATCGTAGCGGTGGTTGGTTCGGGCGCGGAACACGGGGTTGAGGTAGATCACCGTCACGCCCAGCGCTTCGAGGTAGTCCAGCTTCTGCCGGATGCCCTTCAGCGTGCCGCCAAAGAAGTCCAGGGCGCGGTTGTCGCCGCCCACGGGGTCAATGTCCAGGGTAGGGGTTTGGGCCCAATCCTCGTGGAAGGTGGCGTCGGGATGGGCGGCCTGGATTTTGCGCACGCGGCCCTTGGTGCTGTTCTTTTCCCGGAAAAAGCGGTCGGGGAAAATTTGATAGATCACGCCGCGGCGCAGGCACTCGGGGGTGTCGTAGGCCGGGTCGTACACGGTGATCTGATAGCTGCGCGGCTGGCCCTGGCAAAGGGCGCCCTCGCCGCCGAGCTGGTCGACGGAGGTGCCGTAGCGCACGTCGCCGTCCGCGCGATGGATGATAAAATCGTACCACACCAGCATGGGCGTGTCGGGCAGGGAAATCGTCGCTTCAAATAAACCCTCGTGATTGCGCTGCATGGCCACGCGGCTTTCGCCGCCGTTCCAGGTGCGCAGGGTCACGTTGTCGGCCTCATCGCAAGCAAAGCGAACGGTCAGCTTGTCCCCGGCCTTTATGGGGCCAAGCGGTTCGCGGTAGCGTTCGTCGTGGGAATCGTGATACAGCATGCCTTCTTCATCCTCCATTTTGTCGCGTGGCCGATTTGGATGTGCCACGCTGCGTATTGTAACACATTGAACCCAAAAGCGCAAATATTTGGGCATGGAGCGCGCTTTGGCGCGCTCCATCCCGCCCGGCTGATAGCATATGCAAAAGGGGAGCGAAATAGAACCGGCATTTGACGCTCCCCACGACGAAGAAAATGTGGTATACTGCTGAGGGTAAACCTGTTGAGGAAAGGGACGGCTCCATGCGTTTTACCTCCTTGACGCTACGGCAGTTTCGCAACCATGAAAGCCTGGACGTGTGCTTAAACGCCGGGGTCACGGTGCTCTACGGGCCCAACGGAAGCGGCAAGACGAACCTGCTGGAAGCTTTGCACCTGCTAAGCCTGGGCCGCAGCCATCGAACCGCGCAGGATGCCGAGATGATTCAAACCGGCAAAAGCGCGGCGCTGGCGCGCGGGCAGACGCAGCGCCTGGACGGGCGGCACGATATTGAGCTGAGGCTGTACGCGCAGGCGCGACCGCACAAGCGTGTGCGGCTTTTTGGCAAGCCTGCGCAGCGCGTGATGGATTTAATGGGGCACGCCACGACGGTGATGTTTTCCCCCGAGGACTTGCGCATCGTGCGCGACGGGCCTCCGGCGCGGCGGCGGTTTGTGGACATGCAGCTCAGCCAAATTCGCCCCGGCTACCTGCGCGCCCTCAAAACCTACCTCTCCGCCCTGGAAAACCGCAACGCCCTTTTGCGGCAAAGCCGTCTGTATGGCGCGGCGGAGCTGTTTTCGCTTTTGGACGCCTGGGACGAGCAGCTGGCCGCCGCCGCCGCGGGCGTGGTGGAGGGGCGGCGGTGGTTCTTGGAGGCCTTGGGCCAGGAGGCCGCGCGCACCTACCGCTCCATCGCCCAAAACCCGGACGAACCGTTGGGCATGGAATACGCCGGGCCGCTCAGCCGTTCGGACGCGCCCGGCCGCGATATGCTCGCGGGGCTTGCCCAGGCGCGGCGCGAGGACATCCGCCGCCAATACACCACCTTTGGCCCGCACCGCGACGACATGCGCCTTACGCTGTGCGGCCAGGAGCTGCGCGCCTTTGGCAGCCAGGGGCAGGTGCGAAGCGCCGTATTAAGCCTCAAGCTGGGAGAAATCCGCCTGATTGAGCGCGAGATGGGCGAGCCGCCGGCGCTTTTGCTGGACGACGTGTTCAGCGAGCTGGACGTGCGCCGCCGCGCCGCGCTGCTGAGCAGCGCGGACGGCTTGCAGACCGTGATTACCTGCACAGACCGCCAGGACGCCGCCGGCGCGCGCGCCGACGCCTATTGGCGAACCGCCCTGGACGAACGCGGCCTGGCCGTTGTGACCGAGGGATAAAACAAAACAAATGCAATAAACAGGAAAAAATCCTGCAAATTCGGCTTTTGACATCGCCGGATTTGTGCTATAATCAGTTCGACCTGAAGTCCGTCGGGTCAAATCCTGCAATGTTTGTACCAGAAAGGGGAACTGCCAATGAACGCCTATACCGCCCGCGTCCTGGAAGAGCTCAAAACCCGCAACGCTCACGAAAGCGAATTCCTCCAGGCTGCGACCGAAATCTTGGAAAGCCTCTCTCCCGTGTTCGACAAGCGCCCGGAACTGGAAGCGGCCGGCCTTTTGGAACGCTTTGTGGAGCCCGAGCGCGTGATTCTTTTCCGCGTGCCCTGGGTGGACGATCAGGGCAAAACCCGCGTCAACCGCGGTTACCGCGTACAGTTTAACAGCGCCATCGGCCCCTACAAGGGCGGCCTGCGCCTGCACCCCAGCGTCAACCTGTCCATCCTCAAATTCCTGGGCTTTGAACAGGTGCTCAAAAACAGTCTCACCGGCCTGCCCATCGGCGGCGGCAAGGGCGGCAGCGACTTTGACCCCAAGGGCAAGAGCGACCGCGAGGTCATGGCCTTCTGCCAGAGCTTTATGACCGAGCTTTACCGCCACATCGGACAGGATACCGACGTGCCCGCGGGCGATATCGGCACCGGCGCGCGCGAAATCGGCTATCTGTACGGCCAGTACAAACGCTTGACCGGGCTGTACGAAGGCGTGCTGACCGGCAAGGGCCTCACCTACGGCGGCAGCCTGGCCCGCACGCAGGCCACCGGCTACGGCCTGTGCTACTTCGTTAAAAACATGGTCGAGGCCAACGGCAAAACCGTGCAGGGCAAGACCGTCCTGGTCAGCGGCAGCGGCAACGTGGCCATCTACGCCGTGGAAAAAATCACCCAGATGGGCGCCAAGGTCGTCGCCATGAGCGATTCCAACGGCTACATCTACGACCCCAACGGCATCCACCTCGACGTGGTCAAACAGATCAAAGAGGTGGAGCGCGGCCGCATCAAGGAGTATGCTGCCCGCGTGCCCGGCAGCGAGTATCATGAGGGCTGCAAGGGCATCTGGAGCCTCAAGTGCGATATCGCCCTGCCCTGCGCTACCCAGAACGAGCTGGACGCCGAGGGCGCCAAGGCCCTCGTCGCCAACGGCTGCTTCGCCGTGGGCGAAGGCGCCAACATGCCTTCCACCCTGGAGGCGACCGAGCTGTTCTTGCAAAACGGCGTGCTCTTCGCCCCCGGCAAGGCGGCCAACGCCGGCGGCGTGGCCGTGTCCGCGCTGGAAATGAGCCAAAACAGCCAGCGCCTGAGCTGGACTTTCCAGGAGGTCGACGACAAGCTCAAGGACATCATGAAGGGCATCTTCGACAAGTGCGCCGAGGCCGCCGCCACCTATGGCGACAAGCCCACCAATTACGTGGTTGGCGCCAACGTCGCGGGCTTCCTGAAGGTGGCCGACGCGATGATGGCCCAGGGCGTGGTGTGACGCGCAAACGCCTAACCCAAGCTGCAAGGGGCATGTTTTCAGACGAAAACATGCCCCTTGCAGCTTGTCGAAAAAGTCCGCCTGCGGCGGCCTTTTCCGCCAAAACACGTTTCCCCTGCGCCTTCGGCGCGGCCGGGGAAACGTGCAAGGAAACCTTGCTGCGCAAGGCTTCCGAATCCACCGCACATGT
>DVME01000027.1 GCA_018715175.1 Candidatus Limiplasma stercoravium | reverse complement strand
ACATGTGCGGTGGATTCGGAAGCCTTGCGCAGCAAGGTTTCCTTGCACGTTTCCCCGGCCGCGCCGAAGGCGCAGGGGAAACGTGTTTTGGCGGAAAAGGCCGCCGCAGGCGGACTTTTTCGACAAGCTGCGCGGAGCGAGAAATCTCGCTCCGCGTTTTTCAGTCCTCCACCACCAGCCGCCCGTCGCTTATGGCTTTTACCTTGGCCAATGAAACCACGTGGTAGCCCTCGTCCACCAGCTTTTGATGGCCCGGCTGGAAGCTCTTTTCCACGCAGATGCCAATGCCCACCACCGTGGCCTGCGCCTGGCGGACGATGTCGCACAGACCCTCGGCGGCCTCGCCGTTGGCCAAAAAATCGTCGATGATGAGCACCCGGGCGCCTTTGGGCAGGTATTCGCGCGAAACGCGGATGTGGTTTTCGACGCCGTGGGTAAAACTGAACACCCGGCTTTCGTATACATCGCCCGTCACGTTGCGCGTGCGGCTCTTTTTGGCAAACACCACGGGCAGATTGCCGCAAGCCATGGCGGTGGTCAGCGCCGCGGCGATGCCGCTGGCCTCCACGGTCAGCACCAGCTCGGGCCGGTCGGCGGCGAAAGCCTGCGCGAACGCCTGTCCCATTTTGACGAACAAATCGGTATCCAGCCGGTGATTGAGGAACATATCCACCTTCACAATGTCCGTGCCAACGCCTACGCCGCGCGCGCGGATGGCCTCGACCAGCTCCTTCATGCCCTAAGCGCCTCCTCGTAACCAAACTGCAGCGCTGGCCCGGCGCTCTCGCCGAACCAGCGCTTTCTCTATTGTAGCGTATTTTACACGAAAATCAAGCCCTCGCCAGCATTCAGCACGATTTTCACGCACCCGTCGCTCACGGCGTGGCGCTTGCCGGCATACAGATCGCGCAGGGATGCGCGGCCGCTCAGCGCAGGCGGCAGGATGAGGCGTGTGTTCACAGCGTCCAAGCCGGTGTTGAGCACGCACAGCACCGTTTGTTCCGGCGTGCGGCGAAGATAGGCGTACAGGCCGTCATCCCGAGCCTCCAGCGTGCGAAAATCGCCCTGGCAAAGCGCGGGCGTCGCCGAGCGAATGTGCGCCAGGCGCCGAAAATGCGCGTGGGTGGGGTTTCCCTCCACCGCGTCCCAGCGCATGGGATAGCGGCAGTAAGGATCTTCGCCGCCCTCCATGCCCAGCTCGTCGCCGTAATAAATGATGGGCGTACCCAGATACGTGAACTGGAAAAACGCCGCCGCATGCAGCATGCGCACGTCTCCGCCGGCCCGTGTGCGCAGGCGCTGCGTATCGTGGCTGCCCAGGAACGTCCACAGCACCTCTTGCGTGCGCTGCGCGTAAAGCGCCGCAGCGCGGTTGACCGCCCAGTCGAACTGGCAGGCGCTGGTTTTGCGGTAGCAAAAGCGATTCCAAATCGCGCGGCTGAGCACATAGTGCATGGTGGAATCAAACATGTCGCCCTGCGCCAGCCACTCGCGGCTGTCGTCCCAGCATTCGGCCACCATGAGGCTATCGGGGTTTTCCTCCTTCATCATTCGGCGGAAGCGCCGCCAGAAATCCGGCCAGACCTCGGGGCTGACATCCAGCCGCCATCCGTCGATGCCGCATTGCCGCAGCCAGTAGCGGCCCACCTCCAAAAAGTACTGCGCGCACGCCTCGTTTTTAAGGTTAAGCTTTGGCATGTACTTCCAATGTCCAAAGGTGTGATACCCGCACGCCTCATGGTTGTCAAAGCAAAACCAATCGTAGTACGGCGAGGACGGCCCGTTTTGCACAGCGTCCACGAAAGGCGCAAAGCGTTCGCCGCAATGGTTGAACACACCGTCCAGCACAATGCGCATGCCGTTGCGGTGCAGCTCCTCGCACAGGGCGCGCAAATCGTCCTGCGTGCCCAAAAGAGGATCGACGCGGTAGTAATCGAAAGTGTTGTAGCGGTGGGAACTGTCGCTGAGGAAGATGGGCGTGGTATAAATCAGCGTCACGCCCAAATCCTTGAGGTACGGCACGGCTTTGAGGATGCCGCGCAGGTTTCCGCCAAAGCGGTACTCGTTTTGAATGCGGTCGCTGTCCCACGGTTCCACGTTCTCATCGTCCGGCGACGGCTCGCGGCGGAAGCGGTCGGGGAAGATTTGATAACCGGCGCACCCGCGCGCCCACTCGGGCATGGGCTGAGCCGGGTACGCATACGCGAAGGCAAACGCCTCCCCCACGTCTTCCGGCGCGTCCGCCCCGGCGTGCAGCCCGAAGGCGTCGAGCTTGAGCACAAGGTCATCGCAGGAAAGAACGAACAGGTATTTCAGCCGGCGGTCGTGCGGCTCAAACACAGCCTCGTAATAATCATGCCACTCGTCGCGGTATGCCCTCTCCATGGGATAGACATGCGCGGCCTCGAAAAAATCGGGCGCGTCATAGTTGCTGGTCACCTTGACGTTCACGCGCGTAAAGTCGTCCCGGCCGGTGCGCAGGCGCAGGCAGACCCGTCCGTCGGGCAAGGCATGGCGGTACTCCAGCCATGGCATGTGATAGATGGCGTCCAGATGGATAGCGCGCACAAAATCCCTCCTTACCATTGGGGCAGGCCGGAACCCAAGGCTTCCACGCTCCCCCGCTCCACAAGTGAAAACGGCACCTCCAGGGCCGAAGGCTCCGTAACCTGTCCTTTGAGTATGTCCAGCATCAGGTTCATGGCGCTCAGCCCCAGCCGGTAAGGATCCACGTCAAAGGACGTGAGCGCCGGCACATGGTAGCGCCCGGCATCGGTGTTGTTGAAGCTGATAATGCTGACCTGCTGCGGCACGCTTAAGCCCATGCCGCCCAACAGCCCCATCAGGCCGATGGAAAGCGCGTCGTCCATGCTGACCACGGCGGTGGGACGATCCTCGGAAAGGAAGATATGGCTCAAGGCTTCGTTGTCCGTGGTGTTATGGATGAAGCGGCTGGGGACAATCCAGTCCTCGCGGGGCGTAAGGCCGGCTTCCTCAAGAGCCCGCCGGTAACCGTCCAGGCGATCCACCGTGACGTTGTAATGCGGGTCGTACCCCAGCAGCATCACGCGCCTATGGCCTCGATCCAGCAAATATCGCGCCGCGGCGTACCCGGCGGCGACGTTGTTGTTATCCACATAGTGGCGCTGCCGCGCGTCAGCCGGGCGGCCGATGACCACCACGGGCACGCTGACATCCAGTTGAGGGCTGGCTTCTGCCGCGAGGATGATCAGCCCGCTGACATATCCGCTGTCCACAAGTTGGCGGCTGGCCTCGGCGATGGTGACGGCCTCGCTGCCGGTGGCCAAGAGTAAGTGGTAGCGCCGCTCGCTGGCAGCATGGCCCAAGCCTTGCAGCACCGCCGGAAAAAACGGATGCCCCAGGCTTTGCCCCGCGTCGCCGGGAAATACGATGCCAACGATGCGCGTTTTGCGGCTGACGAGGCTGCGGGCCATTTGATTGGGATGAAAGTCCAAGCGCACGGCAATTTCCTGTATGCGCTGGCGCACCTCGGAGCTGATGCGCGGATTGTTGTGCAGCGCGCGGCTGACCGTAGAAGGCGACACGCCCGCTTCCCTGGCGACATCCTTGATGGTTGCTTTCATGAGCACGCTCCTTTGAGGCGCGGTCTTTGGCGCGCTGTGCAAACGTTTGCTTTGTTCCATGATATCATACCCCCGCCAGCTTGTCAAGAAAGGGGCTGGGGGTTTGCGTTTTATGCGCGAAAATGGTACAATCGCCTCAGGCGCAAGTCCGCACCGAAGAGGCCGGGTTCACGCTTTGCGCGGCGGCAGCCGCGACAGTCAAGGAGATGAAAAACCATGCAAAAGGTCGAGCGCAGCGAACTGTTTGAAAGCTGGCCGATACCGCGGGCGGTAGCGTCGCTGGCGGTGCCCACCATTCTCAGCTCGCTGGTGATGGTGCTGTACAACCTGGCGGACACCTACTTTGTTGGCATGCTGAACAACCCCTTGGAAAACGCGGGCGTGACCCTGGCCGCGCCGGTCTTGTTGGCTTTTAACGCCGTCAACAACCTGTTTGGCGTGGGAAGCTCCAGCATGATGAGCCGTGCCCTGGGCCGCAAGGATTTTGACACCGTTTCGCGCAGCTCGGTGTTTGGTTTTTATCTTTCGATCCTTTGCGGCATTGCGTTTTCGTTGCTGGTAACGGTGTTTGAGACGCCGCTATTGAACGTTTTAGGCGCGGATGAAGCCACGGCCGGCGCGACGGCGCGCTACATGAAATGGACGGTCAGCTTTGGCGCGGTGCCGGCCATCCTCAACGTGGTGATGGCCTACCTGGTACGAGCCGAAGGCGCGTCCATGCATGCCAGCATCGGCACCATGAGCGGCTGCCTGCTGAATATTCTTCTCGATCCATTCTTCATCCTTCCTTGGGGGTTGAACATGGGCGCGGAAGGCGCAGGGCTGGCAACGTTCCTGTCCAACTGCGTGGCCTGCGGCTATTTCTTTGCGCTATTGTTCGTGCGCCGCGGCAAGACGTTTGTGTGCATTCATCCTAAAATGCTGTCTTTTCGAAAAACGATCGTGCTGGGCGTTTTCGGCGTGGGCATTCCCGCCTCCATCCAAAACCTGCTTAACGTCACCGGCATGACGATCCTCAACAATTTTACGTCGGCTTTTGGCGCCAACGCCGTTGCCGCCATGGGCATCGCTCAAAAAATCAACATGGTGCCCATGCAGGTCGCCATGGGATTTTCGCAGGGGATCATGCCGCTGGTGAGCTACACCTACTCCAGCGGCCGCATTCCCCGTATGAAAAAGGCGGTGCGGTTTTCCGTGCAAGCCAACGTGTCCATCATGGCGCTCATCACCGTGGCGTACTTCTTTACCGCCGGCTGGCTGGTCAGCCTTTTTATGCAAAACCCCGACGTGGTTCAATACGGCGAGCGCTTCCTGCGCGGCATGTGCCTGGGCCTACCGTTCCTGTGCATGGATTTTATCGCCGTGGGCGTGTTCCAGGCCGTGGGTATGGGCGCCAAGGCGCTCGTGTTTGCCGTGATGCGCAAAATCGTGCTGGAAATCCCGGCGCTGTTTGTGCTCAACTGGCTTTTCCCTCTCTACGGCCTGGCCTACGCCCAAATGTGCGCCGAGATCATTCTCTCCACCATGGCGGTGGTGGTGCTGGTGCGCCTGTTCAAGCGGCTGGAAGCCGGAAAGCTGGCTTAGCCCTGTCAGGCGCTTCTTGACCCGTATGATAAACCCTTTGCGCGTTCCTTTCGCAGGGATTTTGCAACCTCTGGAGCTATCCTCATAAACTGAGCGCTACTGAAAGGCGGTAAATTGTATTGTGCAAGAATTGACAACCTTGCCTGGATACAATATAATGAATGTTGTTGGAAAACCATTATGTCTGTAAAGGAGAATCGCCATGTTTGCAGCAACCAAAAGAATTTATAACGCGCTGAAAGCAAAAGAAGGCCTTAAAGTTTTCACGGAGGAAAACGAAAAGTCCAGCGAGGTTTGGCTACAATTTCCCGTTAAAAACGGCGGAAACTACCGCATTAAATTCATCAGCACCGACAACGACAACGATGTGGCGGTGCGCGTATTTGGATTGCTTCGAGTGGATGATACGCAGAAGGCCAAAATACTGGAAGCGCTCAATGCGCTCAATGTCAAATATCGTTATGTCAAGTTTTGCTGTGACAATGACGGCGACGTGAATATTGAATACGACTATCCCGTTCGCAGCGAGAATCCGGAAAACAGCGCTGAGGAAATCGTGATTCGCTTTGTCAAGATCATTGACGACGCATATCCGCAGCTCATGCACGCCCTGTGGAACTAAGACGTTTCCTTTACCTAAGCGGAAAAAGCATGTTTGACCAACCTGCCGGGGATCGCCCTCCGGCGGGTTTTTGTTTGTCCCAGGCCGGCGCTTGCGCCGCCGCAGCGCCAAGCCTTTTACGCATTTGACAGCCGGGAAGCCCCGACGTATAATGATAGATGGAGAAGTGTTCGTTTCCGCGACAAGCAAACGCGCGAGGAGGCCGGCCGATGCCATCTAGCTTCGTTCTTTCGGGCCTGGTTGCGCACACGCCCACCAAGGATCGTTTTCAAATCATGGAACCTGGCTATTTGCTCTGCCTGGACGGGCAGGTCGGCGGGCTTTTTGAGCGTCTGCCGCAAGCCTATGCCGGCCTTCCATGCTACGATTTTCCGCGCGCCCTCATCCTTCCCGGCTTGTGCGACGCGCATCTGCACGCGCCTCAATACGCCTACCGGGGCACCGGAATGGATTTGCAGCTGCTGGATTGGCTCAACCGCATTACCTTTCCGCAGGAAAGCCTCTACGCCGACGCGCTTCACGCCTTGCACGCCTACGAGCCGTTTGCCGACGCGCTGAAAAACAGCTTTACCACGCGGGCCGCCGTTTTTGCCACCAGCCACACGCCGGCGACGATGACGCTGATGCGCCTTTTGGAACGCAGCGGGCTTTGCTGCTACGTGGGCAAGGTGAGCATGGATCGCAACGCTCCCGAAAGCCTTCTCAGCGCGCCGGGCGCGGACGCCCGCGCCGATTTGGAAGCCTGGCTTGGGGACGCGTTAACGGGCTTTGAGCGCACGCGGCCCATTCTGACTCCGCGGTTTGCGCCGTCGTGTTCCGACGCGCTGCTGGCGCTGTTGGGCGAGCTTCGCAAGGCCTATCGCCTGCCGGTGCAGAGCCATCTTTCCGAGAACCTTGACGAAGTCGCCTGGGTGCGCCGGCTCTTTGCGCAAGACTCCTGCTATGCCGGCGTGTACGATCGTTTCGGCCTGCTTCGGGGCGAGGATGTGGTCATGGCGCACGGCGTCCATCCCACGCCGGAAGAAGAGGCGCTTTTGAGAGAGGCAGGCACGCTCATTGCGCATTGTCCGGCGTCCAACACCAACCTCGCCTCCGGCATCGCGCCCGTGCGACGCTATCTGGACGAAGGCGTGCGCGTATGCCTGGGCACGGACATTGCCGGCGGGCACGATTTGTCCATGTTCCGGGCCATAGCGGACGCGGTGCAGGTATCCAAGCTGCGCTCGCACTTTACCCACGGGGCTGAAAAGCCCCTCACGCTGAGCGAAGCGTTCTACCTGGCCACCAAGGGCGCCGCCGGTTTCTTTGGGCCGGTGGGCAGTTTTGAAACAGGCCGTGAGTTTGACGCCCTGGTGCTGGACGATTCCGCCCTTGCTTCTCCCCTGCCGCTGAGCGCGCCAGAACGAATCGAACGCGCTGTCTATCTGGATCGAGAACTCGTACTGCTTCATAAATTTGTGCGGGGGCAACGCATCCCGCTTGGTAACGGAAAGGAAGGTGCATCGCCGTGAGCGTCCACAGCAGCATCCCGCGGGTGGATGCGGTGGCCAAGGTAACAGGCCAAGCCAAGTACACCGCCGACCTGGTTCCCCCCAACGCGCTGTACGCCAAAATTGTACACGCCACCATCACCAACGGCCTGGTCAAGCGCATCGACGGCGCCCAGGCACAGCAGGTTCCCGGGTTTGTCAAGCTGGTTACCTGCTTTGACGCGCCCAAGACGCTCTTTCCCACGCCGGGGCACCCCTGGAGCGTGGAAAAAGCGCACCAGGACGTTTGCGACCGGCGGCTTTTGGACGAGCGCGTGCGGCTGTATGGCGACAACATCGCCGTGGTCATCGCGCGCACGCCCTTGGCCGCCGCCAAAGCCGCGCGATTGGTACGTGTCGAGTACGAGGAATATCCCCCGCTTCTTTCCCCCCGCCAGGCCCTGCTGCCCGGCGCAGGCGCGCTGCATGCCCAAAAGCCGGACAACCTCTTGGCGCGGTCTTCGTTTACCGTGGGGGAAGGCACCTACGCCGACGCCGTCGCCTCCGAGCCGGACTGCGTGGAGCTGGTTCGAACCTACGACACCCAAACCGTCCAGCATTGCCATCTGGAGCTGGCCCAGTCCATGGCGTACATGGAGGGCGACCGCATTGTGGTGGTGTCCTCCACGCAGATTCCCCACATCATCCGCCGCATCATCGGCCAGGCGCTGAGCCTGCCTCTGGGCAAAATTCGTGTTGTGAAGCCTTACATCGGCGGCGGCTTTGGCAACAAGCAGGACGCGCTGGTGGAGCCTTTGGCGGCCTGGCTGACCACGCTGGTGGGCGGGCGATGCGTGTTCCTGGAGCTTACGCGCGAGGAAACGTTTACCGCCACGCGCGTGCGCCACGCCATTTCCTTTGACATCCGCGCTCTGGTGCGGCGCGACGGCACGCTGGTGGCGCGCAAGCTAACCGCCTATTCCTCCCAGGGCGGCTACGCATCGCACGGGCATTCCATCGTGGCCAACTCCGCCGCGGTCTTCAAGCAGCTCTACCACGACCAGCGCGTGCTGGAGGCTGACGCGCTTACCGTATACACCAGCCTGCCGACCGGCGGCGCCATGCGCGGCTACGGCATCCCACAAATTGACTTTGCCGCCGAGTGCATGGCCGACGACCTTTGCCGCATGATCGGCATGGATCCGGTGGATTTTCGGCTGCGCAACTGCACGCCCGAAGGATACGTGGATCCGCACACCGGCATTACCTTCCACAGCTACGGCATGCGCGAGTGCCTGCTCAAAGGCCGGGAAGCTTTTGGATGGGATGAAAAACGCCGCGCCTTCCAGCACCAAACCGGCCCCAAACGCCGCGGCGTAGGCATGGCGAACTTCATCTACAAAACCGGCGTGCATCCCATCTCCCTGGAAACCGCCGCCGCGCGCCTCACCCTCAACCAGGACGGTTCGGTCATGCTACAGTCCGGCGCGACGGAAATCGGCCAGGGCGCGGACACCGTGCTCACGCAAATGGCGGCCGAGGCGTTGGGCCTCAGCCCTGAACGGGTACACATTGTATCCACGCAGGACACGGACTTTACGCCCTTTGACCTGGGCGCCTATGCCTCGCGGCAAACCTACATCAGCGGCATGGCCGTCAAGCGCGCGGCCGAGGCGCTGCGCCGGCGCATTTTGGATTATGCCGCCGGGCTGCTGGGGCGCGAAGCGCAAAGCCTGGACATCCGCGGCGACGCCGTGGTGGACGCCTCCAGCGGCGAAACGTTGCGCTCCATGACAGACTTGGCCATGGAAGCCCAGTACAGCCTGCAAAACGCCGCGCACCTCAGCGCCGAGTATACCTATCATTGCAAGGACAACACCTTTTCCTCCGGGGCCTGCTTTGCGCAGGTGGAGGTGGACATTCCGCTTTGCAAGGTCAAAATCGAGCGCATCCTCATCGTGCATGACAGCGGGCGGCTCATCAATCCGCAGCTTGCCGCGGCGCAGGCGCACGGCGGCGTGAGCATGGGCGTGGGTTACGCGCTGTATGAGGAAATGCTCTTTGACGGCAAAGGCAAGCCGCTCAACGACAATTTGCTGGATTACAAGCTGCCTACCTCCATGGACTCGCCGGACGTGGAAACCCTGTTTGTGGAATTGGACGACCCCACCGGGCCTTACGGCAACAAAGCCCTGGGCGAGCCGCCGGCCATTCCCCCGGCGCCTGCCATCCGCAATGCCGTGCTGCACGCCACCGGCGTAGCGGTGGATTCGCTGCCGCTCTCGCCGCAAAAGCTCTACGAACACTTTGTCAAGGCCGGTCTTATGCGCGACATTGCAAAGGAGGTCGATGCGTGATGTACGATATCGCATCCCTGCACCGGGCCGTCAGCGTAGAGGACGCCCTGCGTGCTTTAGCGGCAAACGAAAACGCCCTGGTCATCAGCGGCGGCACAGACGTGCTGGTGCAAAACCGCGAGGGCCGTCACGCAGGCGCCGCCCTGGTCAGCATCCACGATCTGGAGGAAATCCGGGGCGTCTCGCTGCTGGAAAACGGCGACATTCTCATCGGAGCGGCCACGTGCTTTACCGATCTCACCAACAGCCCCATCATCCAATCTCATATTCCCATGCTGGGCTTGGCCGCCGACGAGGTGGGCAGCCCGCAAATCCGCAACGCGGGCACCATCGGAGGAAACGTCTGCAACGGCGTGACCAGCGCCGATACCGCGCCCTCGCTGCTGGCGCTGGACGCGGAATTGGAATTGCGCTCCCTGGAGGGCGAGCGCCGCGTGCCGCTGGAGGCGTTTTACACCGGCCCGGGCCGCACCGTTCGCCGGCGCGACGAGCTGTTGTGCTTTTTGCGAATACGCCCCGACAGCTACCACAACGTCGGCGGCTGCTACATCAAGTACGGCAAGCGCAACGCCATGGAGATTTCCACCCTGGGCTGCGCCGTCGCCCTGCGACTGCGCGACGGCGTCATCGAACGGGTGCGCGTGGCCTATGGCGTCGCCGGCCCCACGCCGGCGCGCTGCGCCGCGGCAGAGGTAGCCGCCCTGGGCAAGCCTGCCACCGCCCAGACCGTTGAGCAAACGGCGGACGCCGCCGTGCGCGCGCTCCATCCCCGCACGAGCTGGCGCGCTTCGCGGGAGTTTCGCCTTCAGCTGTCGCACGAGCTGCTCAAACGCGCCATGACCCAAGCCATTGCCAACGCGGGAGGGAATGCCGATGTATAATACGCTGAACATGACCGTCAACGGCCAGCCCGTTTGCGTGGCCGTGGAGGAGGGCGAAGCGCTGCTGGATACGCTGCGCGACCGCCTGGGGCTTACCAGCGTCAAGCGCGGCTGCGAGGTTGGCGAATGCGGCGCCTGCACCGTGCTTATCGACGGACGGGCGGTGGATAGCTGCCTGTACCTGAGCCTTTGGGCCGAGGGCCGCAGCGTTCTGACGGTGGAGGGCCTGCGCACCGACACGGGCGAGCTGACGCCCCTTCAACAAGCGTTTGTGGACGAAGCGGCGGTGCAATGCGGCTTTTGCACGCCGGGCATCATCATGTCCGCGGTGGAGCTATTGGAAAGCGGCCGCACCTATACCCGCGACGAGCTGCGCAAGCTGATCTCCGGCCATCTCTGCCGCTGCACCGGCTACGAAAACATCCTCAACGCGCTGGAGCGCGTCGTAGGCAAGCGCTAGGTTTCAGACAGCGCACGACAAAGGCCGCCGCGAAAATCGCGGCGGCCTCCTTTGGTTTCGTTGGATTATTCGGACAGCGCCTTGTACTTGGCGTACTTCTCCATGGCGTCCCGCTCGTTGCGGGCAAACAGATCCTGCGCGACATCGGGGAACTGCTTGGCCAGCGAAGCATAGCGAACCTCGCCCTTGATGAAGTCTTGATAGTTCTCCGCCTTGGGCTCCTTGGAATCCAAGGTGAGCGGGTTCTTGCCCTGCGCGGCCAAGTCGGGATTGTAGCGGTACAGCGTCCAGTAGCCGCAGTCCACCGCCTTCTTGATTTCCGCCTGGGCCTGGCCCATGTTGATGCCGTGGTTGATGCAGGGCGCATAGGCGATGATGAGCGACGGGCCGTGATAGGCCTCGGCCTCGGTCATGGCCTTGATGAGTTGCGCGGGATTGGCGCCCATGGCGACGGTGGCCACATACACATAGCCGTAGCTGATGGCCATCATGCCCAGATCCTTCTTCTTTGTGCGCTTGCCGGAGGCCGCAAACTTGGCGATGGATCCGGTCGGCGTAGACTTGGAGGACTGTCCGCCGGTATTGGAGTACACCTCGGTATCCAGCACCAGGATGTTGACATCCTCGTCCTGCGCCAGCACGTGATCCAGTCCGCCGTAGCCGATGTCGTAAGCCCAGCCGTCGCCGCCGAAGATCCAGAAGCTCTTCTTGGTCAGCATGTCGGCGTTCTCAATGACCTCGCGGGCCAGGGTGCAGGCTTCGCAGGTGCAGACCTTGCCATTGGCCAGCCACTCGGCTTCCCATTGGGTGCCGGTGAGATCAACGTCAATGCCTTCCTTGCACAGCGCCAGGAGCTTCTGGCCAGCGGCCTTGGAAGCCTTGCCTTCGTTCATCACGTCCAGCCATTCCTGACCGGCCTTCTTAATTTCCTCCCAGCAGTAATCCACCGCGATGAGCTTGCGCACGGTGTCGGCCAGCTTCGCCCGGCGCTGGTTGACGCCCAGGTTCATGCCAAAGCCAAACTCGGCGTTGTCCTCAAACAGGCTGTTCGCCCAAGCGGGGCCGTGGCCGTCTTCGTTGGTGGTATAGGGGCAGGTGGGCGCGGAGCCGCCGTAGATGGAGGAGCAGCCCGTGGCGTTGGCAATCATCATGCGGTCGCCAAAGAGCTGGGTGACCAGCTTGACATAGGGGGTCTCGCCGCAGCCGGCGCAAGCGCCGGAGAACTCGAACAGGGGCTTGAGCGCCTGGCTGTTCTTGACGGTGGTCACGTTGGGCAGATCCTTGATTTCGGGCACCGTCATGGCGAACTCCCAGTTCTTTTCCTCGACCATCTGGCTGGCCAGCGGCTTCATCTCCAGGGCCTTTTCCTTGGCGGGGCAGACCTGTACGCAGTTGCCGCAGCCGGTGCAATCCAGGGGGCTGACCTGCATGCGATACTGCATACCGGCAAACTCTTTGCCTGTGGCGGCCTTGGTCTTGTAGGATTCGGGAGCGCCCTTCATCACTTCTTCGGAAGCGTAGATGGGACGGATGCAGGCATGCGGGCACACCAGCGCGCAGGTGCCGCACTGGATGCACTTATCCATCAACCACTCGGGCACGGTCACGGCGATGCCGCGCTTTTCAAACTTGGTGGTGCCGGTGGGCACGATGCCGGAGGGATCAAACGCGCTCACAGGCAGGCTGTCGCCCTCCTGGGCCAGGATGGGCTCAACGAAGGTCTGGTAATACTCGGTGGACTGCACCTTCACCGGCTCGGCGCCTTCGGTGCAGGTGGCCCAGCTTTCGGGCACGGGCACTTCCTCCAGGCCGGAGATGGCGATATCAATGGCGTCCCAGTTCTTCTTGACGATGGCGTCGCCTTTCTTGCCGTAGGTCTTCTTGGCGTAGGCCTTCATGTACTCATCGGCCTGCTCGTAGGGGATCACCTCGGCCAGTTTGAAGAACGCGGCCTGCATGATGGTGTTGATGCGGTTGCCCATGCCCACCTTCAGCGCCAGGTCAATGGCGTTGATGTTGAAGAAACGGGCATGCTTTTGAGCCAAGAGCTGCTTCATCCTGGCGGGCAGCTGCTTGTCCATCTCAGCGGCGCTCCATTGGGAGTTGAGCAGGAACACGCCGCCGTCCTTGAGGCTGGACACCATGTCGTACTTGGTGACGTAGCTGGGGTTATGGCAAGCCACGAAGTCCGCCGCGTCGATGAGGTAGGTGGACTGAATGGGAGTCCTGCCAAAGCGCAGATGGCTGACGGTGATGCCGCCGGACTTCTTGGAGTCGTAGCTGAAGTAGCCCTGCGCGTACATGTCGGTATGGTCGCCGATGATCTTGATGGAGTTTTTGTTGGCGCCCACGGTACCGTCGGATCCCAGGCCGTAGAACTTGCAGCACACGGTGCCTTCCGGCGCGGAGATGACCTGCTCGCCCAGCTTGAGGCTGGTGCCGGTCACGTCGTCTTCGATGCCCACGGTGAAGTGGTTCTTCATTTCGCCGCTGAGGTTGTCATACACGGCCTTAACCATCGTGGGGTTGAACTCCTTGGAGCCCAAACCGTAGCGGCCGCCGACCACCTGGATATCGCTGCGCCCACACTCGAACAGCGCGGAGAGGACATCCTCGTACAGCGGCTCGCCCAGGGAACCGGGTTCCTTGGTGCGGTCGAGCACGGCGATCTTTTTGCAGCTGGCGGGAATGGCATCCACCAGGCGCTTGGCGCTGAAGGGACGGTAGAGGCGGACTTTGATGAGGCCCAGCTTTTCGCCCTTAGCGTTGAGGTAGTTGATGGTTTCCTCGATGGTTTCGCAGCCGCTGCCCATGGCCACGATGACGCGGTCGGCGTCGGGCGCGCCCACGTACTGGAACAGCTTGTATTCGCGGCCCACCAGCTTGCTAACCTTGGCCATGACCTCCTCGACGATGTCGGGGGTGGCGTTGTAGAACTTGTTGGCGGCTTCGCGGTTCTGGAAGTAGATGTCCGGGTTCTGCGCGGTGCCGGCCTGATGCGGATGCTCGGGGTTGAGCGCGCGGGCGCGGAAGGCCTTAATCTTGTCCCACGGCACCAAGGGCGCGATTTCGTCGTAATCAAAGGCGTCGATTTTCTGCACCTCGTGGCTGGTGCGGAAGCCGTCGAAGAAATGCAGGAAGGGAACGCTGGTCTCCAGGGTGCTCAGGTGCGCGACCAAGCCCAGATCCATGGCTTCCTGCACGCTGTTGGAAGACAGCAGCGCAAAGCCGGTCTGACGGCAGGCCATGACGTCCGCATGGTCGCCGAAAATGGACAGCGCATGCGCGGCCAGCGCACGGGCGCTGACGTGGAAGACGCAGGGCAGGAGTTCGCCGGAGATCTTATACATGTTGGGGATCATCAGCAAGAGGCCCTGGCTGGCGGTGAAGGTAGTCGTGAGCGCGCCGGCGGCCAGGCTGCCGTGCACGGCGCCCGCCGCGCCCGCCTCGGACTGCATCTCGCTTACATGTACGGTCTGGCCGAAGAGGTTCTTCGTGCCGCGGGCCGCCCATTCGTCCACGACCTCCGCCATGGGGCTGGACGGAGTGATGGGGTAAATGGCCGCCACGTCGCTAAACGCATACGCAACGTGGCTTACGGCGGTATTACCGTCGACTGTCATCTTGGTTGCCATTAGGTGTTCCCTCCTACGTTTCGGTTTGAAGACCGCCTGTCTGTTTTTGCGCACGACAAACAAACGGAGATTTCCATCAACTTATTATACGGCGTACCCAAAGGCTTGTCAACCGCTGCGCGGCGGCCTTCGCCGCGATTTTTGCGAATTTTGGCTCCGGTTTCAGCGCAGGCGAATCACCGCCTGTCCCGCCTGCTGGGGATAGTGCGCCGCCACAAACGCCTCGACCGCAGGATAGGCGTCTTGCACGATGAGATAGTCGTAATCCTGGTATATCGATTCGTACCACGCCAGGGTATAAACGCCCTCGTGTACGTTGGCGGTGGTCACGTTGCCGTTGCACAGAAGATAGCGCGCGCAATAGTGGCTGTCGGCCCGAAAATCAGGCGAGTCGATGGCTTGCAGGTATCTTAGGTTTTCTCCCCGGGGACAGTCCTCCAGCATCGCCTCCAGGCGCACGCGCAGCTCGCCGCTTTGATCGGCGGGCGCCAGCGCCTCCAGCGGCGGCTTCCCCAGCGCCACGCACGCCGCCGCCATTGCCAATACCCCGCACGCCACCGCGCGTGCGGCTCGGCCTGCGACGGCGCGCACGCAGCCGAAACCGAATACCATCAACACCCCCAGCATGTACAGCGTCATGCTGCCTTGGTAGCGGTCATACTGAAGCAGCAGGCTGGCCTCCACCACGTGCATGCTGAAAACATAGGTACACAGCAGTCCAAACTCATACAGGCCAAACCAGAGAATTTGCAGCCATGGGAGCGAACGGGTCAGCCGGTCCAGGCGCACGCCGCAAAGCCTGAGCAAAGCCATCGCCGTAAGAGGCGCAAAGCACAGGAAAAACGCAAACCCTTCGCCCATCAAGCGCTCTTTGAACAGGTGCGCCGTGTCCAGCACGTCCAGCATGGTCTTGTTGCTCAGAATGCGCTTGATGTACGAAAAGGACATCGAATGCATGCTGTTGAGCGCCCCCGGGATGTTTACCGAAGCATACGCCCGCCACAGCAAAAGCAGCGCCGCCGGCGCCAACAAGAGCGCGCCGCGCAGCCATTGCACGAGCTTTTTGGGGCGCTGGGCCGCTATCCACGCGATCCACACGAACGCCGCAAAAATCAGAGCGCTGTTTTTGATCAGCACCAAAAACCCCAACACCGGCGCCAGCATCCATTCCCACGCTTTTTCCTGAAGGCTCATGCGCGCGACAAGCGCCACGCACGCCGCAGCCATCATGGGCATGAGCGAGTCCACCATCAGCTGGGTCAGCTGCACGTCGTAGCCGATGGCAAACCAGGCCGCTACCAGCGTACAGGGCAGCGCGTACCAAAGGCCGCGCTCAGGCATGAGGGCGACCACGGCGCTCAGCAGCAGCGCGGCTTGCGCCATCATCATGCCCCATTCGCAGGTCGCGCCTACCGCGCGGCAAACGTAATACAGAAAGCACGCGGTGCCGGGCGGATAGGATGTAAAGCTCAGCAGCTCATCCGCCTCGGTGGGCAAACGGTCGTTGGCCAGAAGCACCCTTGCAATCAGGCCCCAATGCGAAAAATCGTCATTGTAAGTCAAAACCTTGCCATACAGCAGCACCAGCGCGTAGCCCATGAGAGCTGCCAACACCCACGGCGCAGCCGAGCGGCCTTTGGGTGCGCGCGCGCCCACAAACGACGCCGCCCCCAACGCCCAGCCCGCCGCGCACAGCACATATGCGGCGGGCAGCATCATACCCACCAGCCCGGCCAAAAACACCACCACGCCCTGCGCGCAGCAGACGAACAGCGGAATAAACGAAGCTGGCAAAGCGCTTCGTAAGCGAAGGAAGCGATAGTACCCGCCGTAGGAAACCAGTAGCGCCGCCAGGCGCGCCATGCAAGTAATCTCCATGGCTTCTCCTCCTCAAGGCCGCTCTCTTCTTTGCACTATAGACCACGCGGCATGAATTGTCAATTCCTTCCCTTGAAAAACGAAAGCGGCATGGCATTCTCGGGCAAGCTATGTTATAATGAAAGACGGATGTTTCCCATCAAGAGCGGGCAACCGCGAACGGAGGAAGCTATGCGCGAGGGTTTGCTTTGTATCCTGGTCGCTGTCGCGGCGTATTTGCTTGGATGCTTTTCCACAGGCATCACGATTTCCAGCCTCAAGGGAATCAACATACGCGAACACGGCAGCAAAAACACGGGCGCCAGCAACGTCCTGCGCGTTTTGGGCGTTCGCAGCGGCGTACTGACCTTTGTGGGGGATTCCCTGAAGGCGACCCTGGCGTGCCTGTTGGGGCTCTGGCTCCTGCCCGGCGCCACCTTTGGGGTGGAGCGCTTTGGCGTGCTGCTGGCGGGCTTGTTCGTGGTTCTGGGGCACAACTGGCCGGTCTTCTATCATTTTAAGGGCGGCAAAGGCGTGGCGTGCTCGGTGGCGGTGCTTTTGTTCGCGGAACCGTTGTGGGGCGCGGTGGCTATCGTGCTATGCCTGGCCGTGATTGCCCTGACGCGCTACATCAGCCTGGGCAGCATGACCATGCTGTTGAGCTTTGCGGTTTTGGTGTGGGTTACCCGTTGGGGCCAATGGGCGCTGTGCCTGTTTGCGCTGATCATGCTGGCGCTGTGCCTGTGGCGTCACCGCACCAACATCCAGCGGCTTCTCAGCGGCACGGAAAACAAAATCGGTCACAAGGCCCGCTAACATTCAAGGGGGGCAAAATGAAACGCGCGATTCTATTGAACTTTCGCGCGCTGCCCGCGGTTTGCAACATCGCAGGCAGCGCGATTCTTGCGTTTGGGCTGTATAACGTCCATGCGCTTTCCGGCGTGACGGAAGGCGGTATATTGGGCATGACGCTGCTTTTGCGGCATTGGCTGGGGGTTTCTCCGGCGGTATCCGGTTTGGTGATGAACGCCCTCTGTTACGCCATTGGCTGGCGGGTGCTGGGCCTGTCGTTTGTGATGTATTCCATGGTAGCCGGCGGCAGTTTTTCGCTGTTCTACGCGCTGGCGGAACGTTTCCCACCCCTTTGGCCGCAGCTGGCGGATCTGCCGCTGGCCGCGGCGGTGCTGGGCGCCCTGTTCGTGGGCGTCGGGGTTGGCCTGTGCGTACGCTCCGGCGGCGCTCCGGGCGGAGACGACGCCTTGGCCATGAGCCTCAGCGTCGTCACCCAGCGGGACATCCGCTGGATGTACCTGGCCAGCGACCTGGTGGTGCTGGCGCTGTCGCTGAGCTATTTGGACGCCGGGCGCATCGCGCTTTCGCTGCTGACGGTGGTGCTCTCCGGCCAGATTATCGGCTGGGTGAAGCGTCTGGGCGGGCCTGGCGCTACATCGCCGGCTCGAACGACGCCAAAAGCTCCGTCAGCTTCTCCAAAAGCGCCTCGTCCGCAGGGCGGCTCAAATCCAGATAATATGCGTAAAAATCCACCGCGCAGCCGTGGCTGACGGTTTCGGCCAGATAGCTGGTGCCGGTTTCGTCCTCAATGGAGTAGATGTAAAAGGGAATCTTCTGTTCGCCGGCATAGAAGACCTGTTCAAAGCAAATCGTACCGCCCCGATACGCCGCCAGGAAGTCATCGACATACTCCTGCCGATGGGCTTCCTGCGCGTCTTGGAGGTTGATGCCTTTGTAATAGGCGGACAAGTCCAGCGAAACGTCAATGAGCGTCTCCTGATCGATCAGGCAAAACAGCCAGCGGTAATCCTGTTCGTTGTCTTCAAGGTAGGAGACATCGTCCAGGAAATAAGCGTCGTCATACGTAATTTGAAACAAACCTACCGCGTTGAACTGCGCGGCTTGAGCGCTGCAAATCCAAAACAGGCACAACAGAAGCACCAGGGCAAAGCTACGCATTTTCATGGCATGGCCTCCTTTGCATACTAGGGCCGCTCCCCGGAGGCGTCCACCGTCCGCGAAGCCCGGGACAGGCGCAGCTGCATGATAATGGACAGCGCTGCGCCGACGATGAGGAACATGTAATAGCTCATAAACCGCCAGACCAAAAGCGCCATGCCCAGGACGCCTTCGGCAAACAAGCCATGGTAAAACACCAAAAATCCGCCTTCCTGCGCGCCGCTGGCGCCGGGCAGGGGTGTGTAGCTGGCGCTCAGGAACAGCAAATACGCGACTGTCATCAGCTCGTACCAGGCCACGCCGCTTTGCCCCAACGCCGCGTAAACACACAAAACGATGGCCATCAAGCCCGATACGCTCAGCACCGAAAGCATGAGCTGGATGAAAATTTGTTTGGGGTGCCGTCCCAGGCGCATGAAGCTGGCATGGTAGGTATCCAGCATATTGTTCATGCGCAGGGCGGCCACATCCGGCCGCTTGATGATGCGCATGCGCGTTCCCAGGCGCACCAAACCGCCCAGCATGCGCTGCACCGTACGGCGGCAAAACGTAACCATGAGGATCAGCGGCACGGCGGCAGCGTTGATGGCCCAGCCGATCAGGTAAAGCCACCGCACGCCCGAAAGCTGGGCGTTGACAAATCCCAGGTTGAGGGCCCACAGCACAGAGGCCAGCACCACCGTGACGAGCTGATTGGACAAAAATTTCATGGAAATGGCAGAAGTACCGATGCCGATGGGAATGTCGCGCTTGCTCATGTAGTAAATCTGCATGGGCTGTCCGCCGCTGGCGCCCGGGGTGATATTGGAATAGTAGAACCCCGTCAGGGAAAGGAACACCGCATAGCCCATCCGCACCGGATAGCCCTGCTTGCGCAGGAAGTAGTGATACCCCAGCGCGTCAAAAAACGTATAGGCAAACCAGCAGCCCCACGCCAAAAGCAAATACAGCGGGTTCAGGGTGAACAATAGCTCCCAGGCGCTGCCCAAATCATTGTTGGAAAAGGCAATCCACATCACCAACGCCATGGTGCCCAGGATGAACAACAAGCTCAGGAACCTGCGAAGGCCTCGCTTCATGCGGGTCTCCTTTCGCGCTTATGGTCGACGAGGTTGCCGTAACGCGCAAGCACGGCTTGCATCAGACGATCCCAAGGAATGGGAATGGTATCGCGCGCGCGTTCCCCCACTTCGTCGGCCAGGGGCAACGCCTCCTCGATGCCGCGCGCGATGTCCGCTGCGTTCAGCGCGCACAAAAAGCCGTTGACGCCATGCTCCACGCCCTCGGCGGCGCAGCTGTCCGCCACCAGCAAAGCCGGCGTGCCCATTACCGCCGCCTCGCGTACCACCATGGGCGCGTTGTCGTACAGCGATGGAAACACCAGCAAATCCGCCCGTCGAAACAACGCAAGCATCGTTTCCCGCCGGGCGATAAAGCCGGTGAACAGCACCTGGCCGTCCAGTCCGCGCTCATGGCACAGCTCACGCAGGCGCTTTTCGTCCTGACCGCGCCCGACCATGATCAACTGAAAATCCATGCCCCGCTCGCGCAGCAAGGCACACGCTTCCAGCACCAGATGCGGATTCTTTTTTTTGTCCATCTGTCCTACAAACAAGAGCGTCGGCACGCCCTGGCGCAGCGAGAACTGCGAAAGCTCGGACAGGTAATCGCGTTCGGAAAGGAACGCGGGATCCGTGCCGTTTGGCATGACGACGATTTCGCCCCGGTATCCATAATCCCGCAGCACCTGGCCCGTGCGCTCGTTAACGGTCCACACCTCGTCGCAGGATTGGAAAAAGCGAACCACATGCCTCACCCCCAGCCGCGCAAGCCAGCGGGAATGGGTGGCCCGATAAAAATCGTCGTAGTACTTGCTATGAAAGGTTGCCACCAGCGGTATACCCCGCTTGCGGGCGATGCGGCGGGCCGCGCTGCCCGCCAGAAACGGCGTATGCGCATGCACCACATCCAGGGGCATTTGCGCGATTGCGCGGCGATAATGCCGACTGAGCAACGGTATGCCCACGCGGTAGGGCTCGTTGGGAATGCCTACGCCGGGATACAGAAGCGTCTCAAAACCGTCGGGCGGCGTGTTGCGAACGTCGCGCGGCGCTACGTAGACGCAACGGTGGCCCATGCGCTCCAAAGTGCGGCAATAGGCCATCATGACCCGTCCTACGCCATCCAGCTGCGGCGGATAGGTTTCGGAGAACTGCGCAATGTTCAAAAAAGCCCCCCTTTCCACGTAACAGCATGCTATTATACCACGCCTTCCGAGGGATTGCAAAGGAAGATTTGGAAAGGGATGGCGGGCGTGTTTTACCGCCTCCCAATAAAAGAGGGAAGCCAATGGCATTCCCTCACAGCTCACCGAGCAAGCGCAGCTCATGGAGCCATTGTCTCTATTTTCGCGTCGTCCAAACGCCGTAGGCGGACACAGCCAGCACAAGCAATAGCAAGACCGCCGGGAGCCCGACGCCCGGCTGAGCGACCCAAATGGAAGTCGGGCCATCCGCGCCGCCGATAACCGCCAGGCCCGCCGACTCGCTGGGAATGAGGGCCAAATGCTCATACAGCACGGGAATCATCAGCGCAACGCCCCCAAGCGCCGCCAGCACAAGCCCGGCGATGGAAAAGACGCGCCAACGCTTGCGCCGCTTTTCGGCGCTCTGGGCCAAACGGCTTTCCAGAAGCACAAGCTTTTGCGCAAGGGCTTGCGCCGCGTCCTCAGCCGGGCCTAGACCGGCGTTGGAAGCGTCGGTTTCAGCCAGCAGCGCCGTCACCGGCACGTCGAGCTGTTTGGCCAACTCCTGGAGCAACTGCGCATCCGGCACCGACCAGCCTTTTTCCCATTTGGAAACCGTCTGGCGGACCACATGCAGCCGCTGGGCCAGCTGCGCCTGCGTCAGCCCTCTGGCTTTTCGCCATTGTTTCAAATTGTCCTTGAACATCGTTCGCCCTCCCATCGGATCTTCTCATGCGCCTAGTGTATCCCAGGTTTCGCCTTCATTCAAGCAACGCAAAGTAACATCCGGCCTTTTGCGAAAAAATTCAAGCCTCGGGGCGTTTCGGTCTTTCAGACGCATAAGGGGCCGCCTTTGCTTTGCAAAAGCGGCCCTATCCGATAGCGGAACGCGGCAAGCGCCGCGGAAATTGTTGTCGCGTGCGCAGGCGGAGGGAATGCGGCGCCCCAGGCGCGGCAAATAATCGCCGTCCTTTCGCTTTGGGGTATCCATTGCCGCCGGCTTTGCCGGTTCAGAGCCGTCCATCTTACGTAAGAGCTTCCCTTGGCGCCGCCTGTGCGACGCATTCTGTCCTTTCGACAAGGTAACTATACCGCATAAGTATGGACAGACTGTGACCAATGCCCGAACAAACCAGGAAGAATCCAAGAACGTTTCAAGAATCCGTCCGCATACGCCCTTTGGCCTTCTTGAAGCGGGGAAACAGCGGCTCAAGCCGCGTTCCGCGCTCCACCACATAGCCCGCCATCAGAAAGAACAGCAGGTTGAGAATGCTGTAATTGTCCACAAACAGATAGTGCTCCATCATGCTGTGCAAAAACATGGCGCCCACGGCCACGGCCAATACCCGATCCGCCAGCGTCGCCTCGGGCTGACGGCTGAAAAACAGCCGAATGCCCATCCGGGCAATCATGGCCGTCATCAGCAGCGCCATCAGAAGTCCCGGAAGTCCCGTAATCAGCAGCGTTTGGAGATAGGCATTGTGCGTATGGGACTGTTCATGGCCAAGATACTGGCGAAGCCGCGAGGGGATGCTGGTTTCATTCATGCCCGTCAGCAAAATTCCCGGCTCGTCCGCGACGATTTGAAGGGTGGCGCGATAGATGGGGAGGCGGTTGCTGAGGGTGGCAATAGACTCAACTATGCTCCTCTTTTTCACGATATTTCCGCCTGCCTCGGGCTGCGGCGAAGGCGTTGGGAGCGTCTCGGCCTGGGCGGTATTTTGGGCCGCCATGCGTGTAATTACGTCAACGCTCCACGAAAACCCGGCATAGACCGCCACACATGCCGCAACAAACACCGCCACCAGGCGCAAAAGCCGCAGCCTGCCGCGCCAAAACCGCGACCGGGCATACAGCAGCCCCACCAGCATCGCCGCAAAAGCAGCCAGCAGAACCCTGGCGCTGCGGCTCTGCGTCATTCCAAGGGCCGCATAGCAGCCCACAAAGCACAAACCGCCCAGCACAGCCGTCGGCTTCCCCCGCCGGCTCACCCACAGGTACAGGGACATAAACACCCCCGCGATCATCAAAGCAGCGGTAAAATTATTGTTCTGTCCCATGAAAATATAAATTCCGCCGCTCTGTCCCAGGCGAAGTATGCCAAACGTCCCGTTCGTTCCCAAAAACGCCAGGGTACCCGTGCATGCGCATAGGATGCTCAGCCAGGCCAGCGCGCCGATAATCGCCGTCAACACGCCCAAAACCACGCTTGCCGCGCGCTCGTCTCCGTCGCGCTGCATGGCGGCGAAGGGAAAGGCCAGCCCAAAGACCGCGCACAGGGCAAAGACATGATACAGCGCAAAGCTCAGCACGCTGCGTCCCATCAGCGCGCGGGTCAAGCCATACCACGCCGCAAACGCAAAGCCAATCCAATACACCGGCCGGCGCAGCGTACCTTCGCGCAAGGCCAGCGCCGCCAGCGCCAGAGGCGCCACAACCGCCGCGCTGCGCAAAAGGGCGACGCCCGGCACATAATCCAAAAGCATGTACAGCATTGCCAAGGCGTAAAACAGCAGCGTTGCGATTCTCAGAACCCACAGCGCGCGCTTTGCATTCGTGCGTAAATCGGTCATTCTTCCTGCTCCCCCTTAGCTCCCGCTCCCAGGAGGGAATCCTTGACGCTTTCGTATTCCTCGCGCGACATAAGCACCTCGCGCGGCTTGCTGCCGGCGGACTGGCTGATGATGCCCCGCGCGGCCATGTCGTCGATGAGGCGTCCGGCGCGCGCGTAGCCGATTTTCATGCGGCGCTGCAACATGCTGATGCTGGCCTGGCCGTCGGTGATGACCATTTCGATGGCTTTGGGCAGCAAGTCGTCGGCTTCTTGAGAAGCGGTTTCCCCTTCGAGGGGATTGGCGTCGCCGTCCTCATTTTCGATGGCTTCGATCACGTTGGGATCAAACGCCGTCTGCGAATGCCGGGCGATGTGCTCCACCACGCGCTCGATTTCCGCGTCGCTGAGGTAGCAGCCCTGCACGCGCAGCGGCATGCTGGCGCCGGTGGGAAAATAGATCATGTCGCCGCGGCCCAGCAGCTTTTCCGCGCCGTTTTGATCCAGGATGGTGCGGCTGTCGATGGCCGAGGACATGGAAAACGCGATGCGGGAGGGGATGTTTGTCTTGATTAATCCCGTCACCACATCCACGGTGGGGCGCTGGGTGGCCACGATGATGTGAATGCCGGCAGCGCGCGCCAGCTGTGCCAAGCGGATGATGCTCTGCTCCACTTCTTTTTTGCAGGCCATCATCAGGTCGGCCAGCTCGTCGATGATGATCAAAATGCGCGGCAGCTTTTCTTCGCCGGGGGAAAGCTTGGCGTTGTAGGCGGAGAATTCGCGGGCATTTTTGGATTTCATCTTATGATAGCGATCCAGCATCTCCGCCACGGCCCAGGCCAGAGCGCCGGAGGCCTTGCGCGGGTCGCTGATCACGGGAATCAGCAAATGCGGCACCTCGTTGTAGCCCTGAAGCTCGACCACCTTGGGGTCGATCATAATCATGCGCACTTCTTCGGGCGAGGAGCGAAAGAGGATGCTGTTGATGATGGCGTTGACGCACACGGACTTACCGCTGCCCGTTTGACCGGCGATAAGCAGGTGCGGCATTTTAGCGATATCGCAAATAACGGGCCTGCCGGCGATGTCCTTGCCCAGCGCCACCGCCAGGGGCGACTCGGCCGCTTTCATCTCGGGGCTGAGAAGCACCTCGGCAAAGGAGACGCTTTGGATTTCCTTGTTGGGCACCTCGATGCCGAAGAGGTTGGTGCCCATGATGTGCTCCTCCACGCGCACGCCGCCGTTGGCGGCCATATCCAGAGCGATATTGTCGGCGATATTGGCCACGCGCTTGACGTTGATGCCGCCGGATACAAACCCCAATTCAAAGCGGGTCACAGCCGGGCCATGCGTCACCCGCTGCACGCGCGCGGGAATGCTGAAACTTTCCAGGGTTTTTTCCAGGCGGGCGGCATTTTCCTCGTCGGCGTCGCGGGTGTCCACGCTCACATGCTTGGGCGCGGGGTTGAGAAGATCCACCGAGGGATAAACGTAAGCCGGCGGATTCTGCGTCGGGGGCGCCTTGGCGCCGGCCGGACGCTTGTACGCCTCCTGCGGATCCGGCTGCGCCGTTTGGGGCGGCGGCGCGGGCTGAGGGGGCGGCTGCGCGGCGTCCGCCTTGCGCCGGCTCACAGTTTCCACGTAGGCCAGGGTACGGTTTCTGCTTTGAGCGGCGGCGGGCTGGGGATCCTGGGCGACGCCCATTTCGCTGGGGGTAAAGGTCATGCGGGTCTGAAAAGGCTCGGGCTTGTCCGCCTTTCTGTTTTTCCGCCAGGGAAGCTGCTTCTCCTGGGGAATGATGATCTCATCATACAGCGGAGGCTGAGCCGGCGGCGCGGCGTAGCCCGGCGGCGCGTAACCCGGCTGAGACATGCCGCCATAGGGCGCGTAGGGCTGCATGGGAGGCGCCTGAGGCTCCGCCGCGTCCCGACGACGAAAAGCCGGGGTTTTCAGGCTTTGCTCGTTTTGTTCCTGGCGGGCGCGTTCCTCCTGGGCCAGTCGTTCCTGCTCCTGCTGGGCGCGCCGCTGACGCCGCGATTCGCTGCGGGCGGCAGCGCCGGCGCGCACCGCTTCCATGACGCGCAGCACGTCAAATCGTGAAAACAGCAGTACGCACACCACGCAAAGCAGCACCAGCGCCACCGTGCCCAGCGTGCGCCCCAAAAACGTATACGCGGGCCATGCCAGCAGCATGCCCAGCGTCCCGCCGAACGCGCCGTTGTTGGAGCACACGCGCCAGCACGCCTCCAACATGCTCAAAAAGCTCTCCGGATGAACCGCCGGCGGGGTCGCGTTGCGGTTGAGCGCAACCAGGTAATCCATCAGCGGCGTTTGCCTCACGCCGCTGAGAAGGTTCACCACCGCCAGCACCGCCAAATAGAACAGCGTTATCAGCAGTATCCCGCGTTTGGGCATGCTGCGGCTGGAAGAAAAAGCTACCAACACGCCCGAGGCCACCATCAGCAGGCTGACGCCCAGGCACAGGCCGCCGCCCAAGCCCTGCATCACCCATTTGACCTGCGTAAACAGCGCGCCCCGCAAGCCGCCCACCACCGACAAAAGCGACACCGCGCCCAGCGCGATGATCACCATTCCGGCGACGGCATACGTCGCCAGCGTGCTGGCTTCATATTGGGCTTTCTTTTTACCGGTTCGCGCCATGCGCGTTCACTCCCTCGTGTCATTGGCACAGCTGTATGGCCCGGAGCACGCCCGTTTCGTCCGCGTGCAGCCGCAGCTCGTATGCGCCGAAATGATAGACATCGCTCTCGCCCACGGGTAAACCGTAGTCATAGGCCATGTTTTCGCTAAAGGCGATCACCTCTTGCGGTTCGCCCAGCGCTTCGCGCCAGTACGACGATTCCGTCTGGCCGATCATGAGGCCGTACAGTCCTCCGCGCCGAAGCTGAATGCCCTCCACCACCGAATGCTCGTATCCGGCCTCAAGGCTGTCGGAAATCACCAGCACATCGCGGAAAACCGGCGCCTCCAGCACAAAATACCGTCCGCCGGGAAAGGCGTCCGGCGTGCGCACAAGGCGGTAGCGCTGCGTCAATTCCGTCATGGGCTGACCCATTTGGACGGGAATGTGCTCCAGCCATCCTTCCGACACGCAGGTTTCAATGAGAGACTTTGTCTGCGACGCGGTATACGACCGGGGCCAGGCGCCGATGCGCACGGCCAAACCCTCCTCGTCCGTGCGCAAAAGACCGTCCAATTCCTCGTAAAAGAACTGGCAAGCGCCGCTGTATCCGCTCAGGTAGGAAAGCTGATCCGAAGCGTACCAAAACGTCACGCCGTCCGCGTTCACCGTGAAGCTGGAAAGCGGCAAGGGCGTGATGGCGCTGTGATCCAGATAGTCGGACAGCTCCCGGGAAAGCGACGCCTCCGCCATGGCGCCCAGGGTCTCGGCGGCGGCATCAGCGTCGGTGAACAGCGCCTGGGGCGTGAGGCGTTGGCCTGTGAGCAGATCATAGGTCAACGCCGTATACGCATGCCCCTCACGGCCGTTTGGCATCTTGCCTTTGGCGCTGATGACCGTGGAAAACACATCGCCTTGCAGGTACGTCTCGTAGTCCACCTTGAGGCCCCACGTGCTTTCGCCCAGGGTTGCCAGCGTTATCAAATGGCTGGCGATATCGGCGCTGAGCACGATGTCGTCGTTAACGGCCTTCATGACGGCCTCGTCCTCCAGGCCTTCCAATTGCGGATAAGCCACGTATGCGTCGCCGATTTGCGTGCGTACCTCGCCGACCTCCACAGCGGATGCGGCGGATGCGCCGAGCACCCCGGCGGCCAGAAGCGCCAGGCACAAAAACCGTTTGAACATCGAAGAATCCCTCCTCGTGCGGCGCAGCATTTGTCCATTGTATTTTACAGCAAAAAGCTTTATGTTGCAAGTTTGTTACATGAACTTCCACGTTTGTCTCAATTCTGTGAAGGAACGGCCGTTTCCGTTCCCGATGGCGGGGCGCCCAACAGCATGGGTTGCAGCTGTACCCCGGAAAGGGCCGCGGCGACGGTTCGCGGCAGCTGGGCAAAATCGGCCACGAGGGAACGTGGCTTGCGCACGGGGTCATCCTGGCCGAAAGGCACAAAGTATACGTTTCGCCACATGAGCAGCCGACCGATGTTTTGCGCGGCCATGGCAAGGCCGTCGTTGGTGGATACGGCCAGCACCAACGGCCGTTCGTTGCGCAGGTGGCTTTTGGCGCCAAGCAGGGCGGGCGTATCAAAAATGCCGTCTGCAAGTTTGGCTAAGCTGTTGCCCGTGGCGGGGGCCATGACGTAAACGTCGCTAAGGCGCTTGGGTCCGATGGGTTCGGCCGTCTGCAAGGTATCCACAGGCTCTTTGCCCGTAAGGGCGATGAGCCTGTCGCGCAAGTGTTCGGCGGTCATAAAGCGCGTATCCAGGGAGCCGGCATGAAAGGAAAGCACGGGAAGCACCTCGTAGCCGCGTCGCACCATGCCTTCCATCTGGGCCAGCACGCGCTCGAAGGTGCAGTAGGAGCCGGTGAGCGCCCAGGCGATAGCGGTTTTTTTCATGGCGTTTCCTCCTCCAACAACCTGCGTACCGCCTGTTTGAGCGCGCGCGCGGCGCTGGCGGGCGCATAGCGCGCGGGCAGTCCCGGCAGGCGCTGCGCCTTGAGGCCCAGGGCGGCGGCGGCTTTGAGATCAAAGCCGTAAGGCGCGCTGGCCAGTTCCATCAGGGCCGCGTCCCGCGGCAAAAGGGACAGAGAGTCTGGCGAGAAAACGGGCGCGGGCACCGTGTTGAGCACCAGCCCCACGCGGGGCAGCACCTGCGCCAATTCCTTCAGGCCCACGGCCTGCAGGCCGTCGCTTCGCGCCCAAGCGCGCTGTTGCTCGCGCCTGGCCGCCACCCAAACCTGCGCGCCCAGCGCCGCTAGGCGCAGCGCCAGCGCGCGGCCGAAGCGCCCGTAGCCGGTTACAAGCGCCGTAAGATCCATGAGGGTGGTATCCGTCATGCGCATGGCCTCGAAAACGGCTGCCTCGGCGGAAATTTCCGCATTGGCTTGCAAAAAGGACTCGTCGCTTTCGTAGCGCTTCCAGGTTAAGCCCAGCGCTTCGCCGGAGTCCTGCCAGTTTTCCAGGCCAGCGCCCGAAAGCACCAACGTGCCGGGCTTCGCGGCCGCCAGCACGTCTTGGGGATGTACCGAAAGGCCTGTAAACGTAGGCGTCAGGCCGTCGACCGCCGACCTGGGATAGGGAAAGACCAGCGCTTCGGCCTCGGCCGGCCGCGCAAGGCGCTCGTCCTGCGAAAACAGCCCCAGCGTCTGCGTCTCATATCCGTCGGCCGCGAGCAGGGACGCCATGCGCGCCGCGCGCTCGTCGCCGCCGATCAGCAGCACTTTTTTAAGCATCAAAAACCGCCTCCCGCCGATGTGATGATACCACATCGTATGCGCGAGGCGGTTCGGGGTTCGGCCAAAGGTTTACAAGGCGTGGCGGATCTCATCCGCGAGGGAGCGCGCATCGCCGCACAAGCGAATGTCCAGCGGCTCGCCCTCCAAAAGCGTCAGCACGGCCTCGCCGGGCTTCACGCTGAGGCGTATCACGCGGCCGCGATAGCGGAACTGATAGGCATAGCCGGCCCAGCCGTCCGGCAAAAAGGGCGAGAGGCTCAGCCCGTCCACCGTGCGCATGCCGGCAAAGCCGTGCGCGATGGCCAGCCAGCTGCCGGCCATGCTGGTGATATGCAGTCCGTCCTCGGTGTCGTTGTTGATGTTGTCCAGATCCAGCCGGGCCGTGCGGCGGTACATTTCCACGGCCTTTTCGCGGTATCCCAGCTGGGCGGCCAGGATGCTGTGCACGCAGGGCGAAAGGCTGCTTTCATGCACGGTCATGGGCTCGTAGAAGTCAAAGTTGCGGCGGATGGTTTCCACGTCGTAGAGGTGATTGAGGAAGTACAGCCCCTGCAAGACATCCGCCTGTTTGATGAAGCAGCTGCGCAGGATGTGATCCCACGACCAATGCTGGTTGATGGGGCGCTGGTCCTCGGGGATGTCGCTGGCGGGCATGAGCTCTTTGTCCAGGAAGGTATCGTGCTGCACAAAGATGCCCAGCTCCTTATCTTCGGGCAGGTACATGCGCTCCACCACGTCCCGCATGTGCGCAAGCTCCTGCGGCGTCACGCCCAGTTCCTCGCGCTTTTGCGCCGTGGCAAGCCCGGCCTGTTCCACGAACAGCGCGATGCTCCAGGCGGCGATGCGGTTGGTGTACCAGTTGTTGTTGACGTTGTTTTCGTACTCGTTGGGGCCGGTCACGCCATGAATCATGTAAAGGCCCTTGCGCTTGGAAAAATGCACGCGGTCGGTGTAAAAGCGCGCGATGCCGCAAAGCACGTCCAGGCCCTGATTGCGCATGTAGTCCGTGTCGCCGGTATAGGTGGCGTAGTTGAAAATGGCGTGAGCGATGGCGCCGTTGCGGTGGATTTCCTCAAAGGTGATTTCCCATTCGTTGTGGCATTCCACGCCGGTAAAGGTCACCATGGGAAACAGCGCGCCCTTGAGCCCTTGCTGGCGGGCGTTATGGTAGGCGCCGTCCAGCTGCATATGGCGATACAGCAGGAGCTGACGGGCCACCTCCTGCCCGGCGATGGCCATGTACACCGACAGGCAGTACGCCTCCGTGTCCCAGTAGGTCGCGCCGCCGTACTTCTCGCCGGTGAAGCCCTTGGGCCCGATGTTGAGCCGCGCGTCGTCGCCCGAATAGGTGCTCAGCAGCTGAAACAGGTTAAACCTTACGCCCTGCTGCGCCGCGTCGTCGCCCTCGATGGTCACGTCGCAGCCTGCCCAGCGTTCCGCCCAAGCCGCCACATGCGCCTCCCGCAGCGCGTCATACCCCACCTCGCGCGCCCGCGAAGCCGCCTTCAGCGCCAGCTGGGTCAGCGTTTTTTCGTCCCAGTCGCGGCTGGTGAAGCACAGGGCGTATTTTTCCAGCGAAACCGTCTCGCCCGCCGGCACGTCCGCGGCGTAGACCATCTCCACATAGCCTTCACGGGTCGAGCGGCTTTCCATTTCCAGGCCGTCCGCCCAGCAGCTCATGGCTGCGCCCACCGCAAAGCGCGGCGTCCCGAACGGGTTTTCCTTGGTCTTGGTCAAAAGGGCCAGGCCGTCCTCGCCTTCCTCCTGGGCCAATAAATCCCAGAAGCGCTCGTCATAATTGCTGTCCAGGTTGCGCACGTCCCCATCCAGGTAGGGCTTCAAAACCACGCGCGCCCCGTTTTCCGGCGTAAGCTCGTAGCGTATGGCCAGCAATTCCTTCTGCGCAAGGGACACAAACCGTTCCGCGCGCACCCGCACCCGGCCTGCGCGCATGCGCGCCGTGAATGTGCGCAGAATCACGCCTGTTTGCATGTCCAATTCGCGGTAGTAGGCCTCGGCATCCACCTTGGCCAAGTCCAGCGGCTCGCCGTCCACCTCCACGTGGATGCCGTTGAGACGCACGGCGTTGATGACCTTGCCGAAGTACTGCGGATAGCCGTTTTTCCACCAGCCCACGCGCGTCTTATCCGGAAACCACACCCCGCCGATGTAGGTGCCCAGGTGTGTGTCGCCGCTGTAATCCTCCTCAAAATTGCCGCGCATGCCCATGTAGCCGTTACCCGTAGAAGTCAGGCTTTCCCGCAGCCGCATCCGTTCCCGATCCAGGCCGTCCTCCACAACTTTCCAAGGATGTACGCTCATTGTCGCTCCCCCTTTGCGTCGCCCGTGCAATCGTTTGTACTTTATCCTACCGTATCCCCTGAGCCGTTGTCAAGGGAGATTTTCGGCGAAGCGGCCCAAACACCAAAACCAGACACGCCAGGCCTGCCGGGGCGTAAAGGCCGTCCACAATCCCCTGAAATCCCAGCAGCGAAACCGCCAGCGTCACCCCCATGGCCGCCACGGAAGCCGCCGGCGGCCGCAAGCGCGTCGCAGCGGCGGACGTCAGCGCGCATTGCACGGCGCACAGCGTCGTAAACACCGCCAGATACAAAAGCGCCGCGCTGACGACAAACCCCGGCCTTCCAAAGCGCCGCATGGCGAGCACCATGGGCAGCGCCTCGTCCATCCATTCCGGGTGCTTGAGGTAGAGATAATGGCTCAGAAACAGCAGCATCACCAACAAAAGCCCAAACAGCACAGCCGTGCGGCATTGTGTTCGGCCGTGCTCCTGCGCGCAGCGGCAGAGCACGCCGATGGCAAGCGTGGCGTTCATAGCCGCGTAGCACACCGCCCGCACCGCAGCCCAGCCCAGTTCACCGGGGCCGGGCGCTCGCGGCAGGACGGCCGGCGCCTGAGCGCCGTCGGCGGAAAGCGCGGTAAGCACCGCCGCAATGAAGGCGGCCGTCAGCGCCCAGCTGACAAAGCTGAGGGGACGCAAGCTTCCTTGCCCGACTGCCCAGGCCAATAACAGCGTTCCCACCGCGCCCAACGGATATGCCCATTCGCTGGGCCATAGGAGCGCCGTCAAATGGCCCGCCGCGCTGACCATTGCGCCGCCCGTCACGGCCATGAGCGCCACGCCGCACGCACGCGCCCCCCAGCGCGCCGCAGCGCCGCAACCTCCGTACAAAGCGCACCATTGCCCCGCGCCTTCCTGCGACGCCCGGCGCATAACCAGCAGGCACAGCGCCGTCGTCGCAACCGCCGACAGGCCGATAAGCCACCAGCCGTGCAC
>DVME01000026.1 GCA_018715175.1 Candidatus Limiplasma stercoravium | reverse complement strand
CGAAGCGGCATTTTCCTGACCCACATAAATGGTTACTTTCTCAGCTCCCTGACTGCGAGCATACTCTATCATTCCCTGAGCGATTTCAGTTGCATAGCCTTGACCCCAAAAATTCTTATGTACGCAATAAGCAATATCGTATACTTTCTTGTCATCACTTATCATAAAACTGCATGTCCCAATCCGTTCTAATGAATTCTTAAAAACAGGAATCAAATAACAGCATTCCTCATCTTCGCCTAAGCCTTCTAACATTTTCAGATATTCAGCATCTATTTCTTCTTTTGCTTCATCTGGCAAATATTGTCCCATCTCTGGATTGTTCCAGATGCTATATGCCCACAAAGCATCTTCTTTCGTGAATCCTCTTAACAGAAGTCTCGAAGTTTCAATATCTTTTATCTTCATAAAATCCTCCGTTAAATTCAACTTTTCGCCGTTGCTTCTTTCAGCAAGCGCTTTGCGGCGCCTAAAGCCTCAGATAATGCCCATCGCCCTTGCTTCGCTTTCGCTCAGGTCGTTGAGCTCCTGCAGAAAGCCGTTGTTCCTGTAGAGGGTCAGCTGATCGTTGATGAAGTCGCACAGTTCGTCGTTGCCCTTCATGAGAATAAAGCCGACTCCCTTGATTTCGGGGTTGGCGATCTCGTAATCGCATTGACAGATCTGCTGGTCAACGATGGCTTGGACGAGGATGTCGGCAAAGGTTTTGTCAAACGTCGTAAACACCGCGGCGTCTACCTCGCCCTCCAGCAGTGCTTCCAGCACGGCGTCATTGTCGGCGTAGGCAACGACCTCCGCTTCGGGATACTGCAAGCGGGTATTGTCCACCTGAACCGTCGCCTTGACCGCGCCAATGCGCGCTAGGCCGAGCGCTTCCTCGCTGTCGATCAGCGGGCTGCCGGGGCGTTCCGGATCGGCACGGAGAAAAACCTCGTCCCCCTCAATGCCCGTAACGAGGATGTTTTCGGTCATGGTATAGCGCTCAAGCCGATCCTCGGTGATGCTCCAGACGTTGGCGGAAATGTCCGCCTCGCCTTTTTCGGCGGCTTCAATCTGCTGCTCCGTCAAGTCGTAGGGTACGAATTCCAACGTCACGCCCATATCTTCGGCCAGCTGTTGGCAGAGAAGGGGCACATAGCCGGAGGGCTCTCCCGCGCGGTCAGCGAATTCCTCGATTCCTTCAGGCACCCAATAGCTCATCTTGCTGTTATCCGTCTGAATCGCCACCAGCAGCGTTCCCCGTTGCTGGATGGCCTCGATGGAATGCTCGGCGATTCGCGCGTCGTCTTCCTGGGCGCTGGCGCAGCAGGCTGACAGAGCGAGGAGGAGAAGAAGCAGAAGGCTGATGGTTTTTTTCACGAGAATACCTCCTTAAGAATCGTTGCATCGGAAATGGGCGGCGCGCCGGCCGTTTGACGGGATACCAGCTACCTTCCTTGCGCCGGGGAATCGCCCGGCTCCACGACGTACATGCCGACGTCGGTCACGAGCAGCTCGTTAAAGAACGCAAAGGTTGCAAGCCTTTCGCCTTGCGGGGAATACAGCGTGTATGCGCAGGTGTGCCCCGCGTAGGGCAGCGCGTTTTGCTTTGTGGTCACAACCAGACCGGCAAGCCACTCCAGCTTCTTGCGCATTTCGTCCTCATCGAGCGGCACCTCGCGCTCGCCCGCCTGGGGATCGAAAAAGGAGACGGCGAGGGTCGCGCCCTGGAAGATGTGTTCATCCAAGCCGCAGAACGCCGCCAACGGTTCGCGGGGGGCGCTCATGGGTTGCAGCCAGGTGGAATCGGCCGTTTCATGAACCGCGATTTCATAAAACAGCGCGACATACAGCGCGTTAGCGTTGGGCTCCTGATTTTCCGCCGTCCAGTCGCCCGAGACGGCCAGCGGGATCACCTGCGCGCTCCCGTCCGCGCCGTAGCGCACGGCGCTATAGGTGTTGAGGCCAAAGTCGGCCGCTCCCGCGGGCGCAGGCTCCAGCGGCTCAGCCTGCGCCGACTCGATGAGGCTGCGCAGTTCGAGCATGCGCCAGAAATCCATTTGCCCCACAAGTATAGCGCCGTCTGTTTCCCTAAGAAAGTCCAGCCGCGCTTCCTCCGTATCCGGCAGCGGCGCGGCGCTTTCGTACCGCCAAATACGCCCTTCCTCGTCCAAAAAGGTAGCGGACGAACTTTCGCCCCAGCCCTCCTGTTGATAGCAGCACATCATAAGAATCCGCGAGCTGCGCTGGGCGTTTGCCGCCGCCGGGGATAACAAGCATACGGCGCATGCAATGGACATCAGACGTTTAACCAAGCCAGCGATAGGCGCCCTCCTTTCGTAAGTTCGACAGAATGACCGGGAAGCCGCCGCCCTCTGCGCAACCAGGGCAACGCCTGGCAGCCCTTACGGGACTTCAAAGCTTTCCATGATCTGTTGAGCGTCGACGTCGGATACGTTGGTCAGGGTAATCGTATAGAGGTAGCCGTTGGCCACGCAGTAATACTGCATCTGATCAAAGCCGGCCTGCGCGGTAAAGTTGCCGACATAATAGGACTTTCCGTTGATCTCGACCGGCCCGCTGAGTCGAAAATCCGTAATTCCCTGACCGCCGAGGGCTTCCTGTAACGTAGGCTCCAGCATGGGAAAATTGTCCATCGTTACATCGCCGGCGTCTTCTCGAACCACGTTGAAATTGCCAATCATGTTGGGAGCGTAAAACAGGCTCATATTGGCGGCGGAAAGCTGATTCAGCAGGTTTTGGTCGATGCCGTTTGAGGAGGCGATATCTTCGCCGACGCTTTGGATGATCTGCTCGACGTATTGGCTGTCAATGGCAAACCAGCCCTCGGGAAGCCGCACGCGAAAGCCGTATTCCGATACGACCGCGGCGCTTTCCAAAGCCACGGGCGCCTCCGCGGCGGCGTCCGTGCGGCTCAAAATGAGCGTGATGTTATCGTCCTCCAGCACCCACGCGAGGGTACCGTCCGATTGCAAGGCAAAAGACAGCGGCGTGCTGTTTTCCTCCACAACCGTAACGGTCGTTCCGCTTTGCGTCCAGGTGCAGGCCGCTTTTTTCTCGCCGGAGGCCAGCAGGCCCGTGCCGTCTGCGTAGAGCGTCAAATCCAGTTCGACGTTGAGGGTGGCCGTATCGTTGATGACGATGCCCTCGGCTTCGGCGGCGGTCAGCGTCCATGCGCCCACGGGGGAATCCGCCGCCGGCCGCGCAAAGATCATGCTGTCGCCCACCTGGTCTATCCCCACCAGCGTCCCGTCCGCCTGCAGGACATACGACATGGCGCCGTCGCTGCCGCTGATTTGGATTTCTCCGTCCGTTTCCACCCATGTGCAGGAATACTCGTCGCCATTGACCGTTTGAACGCCCGTTCCGTCCGCTTCCAGGCGCATGGTCATAACCATGCCCTGCTGCGCCAGGTTTTCGTAGGTATTGCCTTCAATGACGAGGGAAATCAATTCCCAATCGCCTTCTACCGTCGCGCTTTGCGCCAAAGCCGGCGCGACAAAGAGCATCAGCGCCATCAAAATCCCCAACATGCGTTTCATTTGCAGTCCTCCTTTTATTGTGATAAGGGCTCCCCCTTACCATTGGCAATGGGTTGGCGCGCAGAAAACGCCGGAAACCGGCGAGATTCAATTGGGCGTCAGCTGCGTCCAGCCTTCGGGCGCGCTGCCTACCGAACCGAAATAGAATTCGTCGCCGCTTTGGTAGACCGCGTCGTACGCCGTGCTCGCCTTGATGGAGCCGCCGTCCAACGTGGCGTATTCCTGCTGATCGTAGAGATAATCGCTCCAGTCATTCGCCCATTCGTCTGAAGTGTAGGCGGAGGCGTCGTAATCGTTCATGTAGGTTTGCGCCTGCGCCTCCGTCATGAGGGCAATCTGTTGGGTCTGCTGTTTCATAATCCGGTTGCGGATGTCGCTGCCATACGCTTGCTTGAGGTGGATAAATTCGTTGCGCTGCACGCAGTTATCCAGGATCATACTGGCCTGGGCCATGTACTTGTCCAGCGTCGCTTCGTCCGGCGCGATATAAAACGCGGTCATTGGCACGGTCCAGGGCCGGTCTGTGGTGAGGGAGTAACCGTTGCTGGTGGTGTATTCGATGCAAATGCACAGGCACAGCGCGTCCGCCACATAGAGGTTGCCGTCGCTCGCCGTAAAGCGGTAGCGGCGGTAAGCGGCCGTGCCTTCGGAGCCTCCCGGCCAGACCGTGTATCCATAGGGCCCGGCAAGGGATTGAAAGCCGCTGACCTGGCTATCCAGGTAGGCTTTTGCGACCTGTTGCAGCATTGATTGAACCGAGCTGTCCACCGGCGTTTCCTGAATAACCACCCCTGCGGTTCCCAAAACGCTGTTGAAGCACAAATCGAGGAATTCGCCCGCGTTTTTGTAGCTGAGGTAGGTAACATAGGTCGTCAAGTCGCTCCCTTCCCGGCTCGGCAAAAGACCTGTGTTGTCCACGGATTCCAGATAGTCCTGGGAGGTTTGGATGAGCAGCTCTGCCTGCCCGTCCGGGCTGACAAAGTCGGCGACAGCCAAGCAGGGATTGACGGTGCTGACAAAATTCCAGTTGGTTTGCAGCTGCGCCGTCCAGCCTTGCGGAAGCAGGGTATCCAGGACGGCCACCCCGGTGGAGGGATCCGTGAGGGTGACGGGCGAGCCAAAGACGCCGTCCAAGGCGGATTCGCCCTGCGCAGGCTCCAGCTGACGTGCCAAATCCGACGGGCTGACGGCGCAAGCGGAGGTTGGCGGCAAAGCGCCAATCCCTATCGCGGTCAGCACGGCGCACAGGAGCGCCATGCAAAATCTACGTATCATCCTTCTGCCTCCTTCCAAATGGGGTCAACGCTTTTCGCCGCGTTTTTTGCCCGCTCCGCCCTCATCGGTCGGGCTCAAGTTTGCGAGCGTTCGTCCACGAGAAACACCATGTTTTCAAGCGCCGCGCACAGCTTGGGATGTCGGATGACGAAATGAATTGCCGGCGTTTTGCATTTGGAGATCCCCACCCACTTTCCTTTGCGAATAAAGATTTGCAGGTTGCCAAGCGCGCTGCGTCCGACTTCCCGGGCCGTATAGCGGGGATGGGCCGCCGCGAACGCGCGCGTCAGGCGCAGATGCTCCTGATAGTCGGCCAGATCGTAGCGAAGCTCCGCGTCGCAAAACAGTCCCGACAGGGCGAGCGAAGGCGCCTCGGCCTGGAACGCCGATGGCGAAAGCACCGGAAATTCCTCCTCGTACGCGCTGTTTTGCATGAGCGACGCAACAAACGCGCGGCTGCGCGCAAACGCGCGGCGTATGTTTTCCTGCTCGGAGGCGGAAACGCCGTTTTTTTTCAGAAGGCGCGCGAGGCATTCGTCCGACAGCGTATGCGGCGGAAGCGCGGTCAGCACCGCGCGGTATTCGCCGGCTTCGTGCGCGTTGGCGAACAGGAACGAGCTGTACACGCCTTCGGAGGCGTCGCGGTAGATGTCCATCAGCGGCTGCGCCGTTTGCAGGAGGGCGTCCGCCCGCCTTCGGTAATAGGGAAGGTCGCTTTTGGCCTGGGAAAAGAGGAAGCGCCCGTGCGCAAAATCGCCGGCGATGCATTCGCCCTCCACCGCCGCCGAACCGGAGCAAAACAGCAGATGGCCGTAGACGCCGTTGTGCCTGCCGCGCAGATACCATGGCGAAATCTGCCCCGTCATGTACAGGGGAATCCAGCTTTCCAGTCCCAGCATCATCTCCGCGTAGGAGCGGTTGAGGTCGTGAACCATGTCCAGATGCAAACCCTTTTTCAGAATGGCCGCCAGCCCAAGCATCCACTTTTTCGAGAATTCCATATCCCGCGCCAGTTCTTCCATGGGCATATCGCTGCATATGAACACGGGTTCCCGGGAACGGGAAAGCGCGGTGCTCCTCAAAAAGTCCAAAAGCGCCTGGCGGAAATTCTCCAGCCCGTAATGCGTCTTGAACGACGGCAGCTGAAACGGCACGGTGGGAACCTTGAGCCGGTCGAAACGGACGGCGCGTATGTAGTCGTTGAGGTCGAACTCGTCCAGCTTTTCCAAAAATGAGAAGGTGGAATCGGGCTGGCCCGCTTCGCCGTTGAGCAGCCACCTCGCCAAAGCCGCGGCGCATGAAGCGTCGTCCGAAAGCGCCTCGGGCTCCTGGCCCAGCAGCCGGGCCAAATCAGCGCGCTCGGTCGCGCTTCGGCAACGCCGCGCCGTGTAATTGCCCACCGCCCGGGCAAACGCGGCAAGGTTTGCCGGGGTGCGCTGTCCCGTGCGGACGCGCGACAGATAGGAGGGATCAAAGCTCAGCGCCCGCGCCATTTCGCCCAACCGCAGGCGCAGCGCGTTGACCAGCAGGTCGAAGTTGGCCGCCAGCCGGGTTGAGCCGTTTTCTTCATATCCCAGCGCCTTGCGAAAAGCCCTCAGCACGCTTTCCTGCGATAACGAAAGATCCCCTTTTTGTTCCGCCAGCAGCGCAATCCCTTTTGCCAGGCGCGTCAGGGCCTCGCTGTCGTGAGCGGGCGTTCGCTCCGCGCTGCGGTAACGGCTGATCACGGCGGGCGAAAGCTCGGACGCTTCCGACAGCTTCAGGGCGGTAATGTTCAGCTGACGCATGTATTCGTTGAGCATTTCATGGAATGGCATGATGTTTTCCCTCTTTCCCGCCTGCTGTAGAGGGGGAAATAACTGCGTTGCATATAACCGATTGTATTATACCATCTGCCGATGGGAGACGGCAAACGATTGACAATTTGTCAATGACATTTCGGCAAAACTCGCAGAGGTCGAACACCGCCAAGAAGGAAAAAGCCTTTGGGCAAAGAAACCCGGCCAAGCGCACGGCAAGAGGCGTTGCCGCCAGTAAAGCCTTTTATGTTTTCGGATGCTTGAAAAGGATGGGTTTCTATTTGGAATGTTTTTGCCGGTATTCCCCAGGCGTTACAGAAGCGAACTTCTTGAATACCCGTGAAAAATGACTGGATGAAGAAAAGCCGAGATATTCTCCGATTGCGGTCAGCGATTTATCCGAATAGCGGAGAAGGCGCTTGGCTTCCTCTGTTTTTTCTTTGAGGATGAAGCCGGCCAGCGTTTCACCGGATTCGGCCTTGAATCTTCTGGATAGATGGGAACGGCTCAGGAACAGCTCTTTGGCCATGGCGTCAACGAAAATCGTCTCCGACATATGATGCTGTATATAATTGGAGACCGCAATGGTCAGCTGCGTGGGATGTTCTCCGCGCCGCAGATGTTCGACCTTTTGGGTGAAGTCCAGCACCATATGGTATTGCAGATTGGTCAGCTGAACGGAGTTGTCCATCAGTTCGCAGGTTTGAATGTAGGAATCGCTCAGGGTGAAGGCGTCCTCCGCGGACAGGCCGCCCCGAATGGCGGCGCGGGAGGCCAGCGTCGCTGTGACGATAAAGGTATTCTTTCTCTGACGAAGCTGATCGGGGGCCAGCACACCGCCGCGAATTGCAGGCGCATGCGCGATCCATGTCCGAAGGGCGGCTGTATCTCCTTTTTGAATCATGCTCATCAGCGTCTGTTCGGTGTCATAGGTGTTGTGCTGGCTATGTACGGGTTCTGAAAAGCCCTCAAGAAACGCCTTTTGCGAGTGCTGCTGCTCTTGCAGCGAGGTGATTTGCTGCTGGATGGAATCCTCAATGGCGATGTCGCCCAGCGTCTTTTTCTCGTCGTTGAGCATGTAGTTGATGGTGCAAAGCATTTGCATAACGCTTTCCAGCGGCATGTGGACGATGCTTTTCATACCTGCGATAAATGCGGCGACATCATCCGGCGCAACGTCCGCCTGAAACGCCAGTTCACGCAGCTCCTGCTCGCGCGGCGGAATCTGCCGTGTCGGACCGATAACAATCCGCGTATTCTGCGCACAGACGATTCCGTAGAAAAAGAAATGCTCTGTGGCATAGTAGCTGATGTGATCCTCCATTTGCAACGCCTGGGCCTGATGCACGACAAACGGGTCTACCGGCAGCCCGACGATGGAATGGTAGAAAATGCGTTTTGTTCCCTCAAAAATGCGCACAGGAATGCCGCAGAGGTTTCCGATGATGGTACATAGATAGATAAGGTCTAGTTTCTTCATGCAGCGCCTCCACAGTACAGCACAATTATATTATATTGAGTACAAATATGCAAGAATACTGATGGAGAATCTGCCATGCTAAAAGCAGCAAAAGATACCATTTACAAACGGGAGGAAAAGACGATGGAGAGAAAAAAACCATGGTCCTGCAAGGCGCTGCAAAGCCGCGTTCGCACAGAGGACGTGAGCAAGGCGGAAAAATGGCTGGGATACCTGCTCGGACCAGCGGGAGCGCTTTTGCTTAATGCGGTGCTTGCCACCTATCTGCACGTATATTACACGGACGTGCTCAAGCTAACCACCGTTTGGGGCGGAGCCTTCCTTGTGATATTCCCCATCGCTTCCAAAATTATAGACGCCATCACCAACGTGGTGATGGGCTATATCATCGACCGCGCCCACACCCCCGAGGGAAAGGCGCGCCCGTGGCTGCTGCTCTCTGCGCCGCTGCTGGCTGCGACGGGCATCTTGCTCTTTACCGTGCCCAATGCGTCACAGACGGTACAGGCCATTTGGGTCATGGTGTCCTATAACCTGTTCTATTCCTTTGCGTATACGATTTTTAACATGAGCCATAGCTTGATGGTGCCGCTTTCCACCCGGAATACCACACAGCGCGGCGAACTTTCTGTGTTCAACCAAATCGCCACCATCATGATGAGCGGCATCTTCGTGGCGCTCGTTTTTCCCATGGTCATCATGCCGCTGATCGGCGTAGACAAGGGCAAGTGGATTGCGCTCATGAGCCTGCTGTCCATCCTCGCGCTTCCGCTGACGCTGCTGGAGTATTACTTTACCAAGGAGCGCGTGACGCTGGAGAGCCGGGAAGCGGCAGAAACGGGTTCCGTTCCTTTCGCAAAACAACTCAAGGCCATTTTCACCGATCGCTACATGCTCATGATCTATGTGTATTTTTTCATTTATACCGCGGGCATGAGCATCAAGAACCTGAGCCTGGTGTATTTCTGCAATTATGTGCTGGGCACGTACAACGATGGCTTCACCCAGACGATGATCTCGGTCATCGGCGGCATCCCCATGGGCATCGGCATCTTTGCTGTATGGCCGCTGGCAAAAAAGTTTGGCAAACGCAACGTGACGCTCGTTGGTTTCATTCTCTATGCGTTTGGCGGCGCGATTTGCCGGCTCTTTCCCACAAGCATGCCCATCATGCTCGTAGGCCAATTCATCAAGAACATCGGCGGCTTGCCCTGCTCCTATGTGTTCATGGCTTTGTTTGCGGATGTATTGGATCACATGGAATGGAAAACGGGCTTCCGCAGCGATGGCATCGCCATGTCTGTATATAACATCATCGCCGTGGCGCTCGTGGGCATCTGCACGGGCATTTTTAACGGGCTGCTGAGCGGCGCGGGCTACGTTGCTCCCGAGATCGTAAATGGCGTGACTGTCGCTGCCGCGCAGAGCGAAGCGGTCAAGAATGTGATCACCTTCGGCTTCGTCGGCCTTGAGGTATTCACAGGCATCATTCTGGCGATCTTGCTGCTGTTTTTGAATGTGGAAAAGGACATTGGAAAAAAGCAGGCGGAAATCAAAGCCCGTCAGACAAAGTAAGGGGTGCAAAGCATGCAGGCTGTTCATTTGAGATGTGAGCATCTGAACAACCCGGTTGGGATTGATATACAAAGGTCGCGGCTTTTTTGGTGCTGCGAAGGCGGGAGCCGTCAAACGGCATGGCAGGTATTGGCCATGGCGGACAGCGGCGAACTGCTTTGGGACAGCGGCAAGGTAAAGAGCTGTACCATGCACGCAACGCTTCCACACGATGTGCCGCCCAAAACCAAAGTGCTTTGGAAGGTTCGCCTTTGGGATGAAAGCGACAAAGTGGGGGAGTGGGCCGAAGCGTTCTTTGAAACCGGCATCAACCATTGGCAGGCGAAATGGATAACGGGCAATGATCACGTAAACAGCAAGCGCCGCTATCCTGTTGACTGCTTTCGCTAGACATTTGACGCCAAAGATGTGCAAAAAGCCCGGATGTACATCACCGCCTGCGGTCTGTACGAAGTAAAGCTCAACGGCGCGCGCGTAGGGAATTTTGTCCTGGCGCCGGGCATTACGGATTACCGCAAGCGGGTGCAGGCTCAGACCTATGACGTGACGGCGCAGCTGCGAAATGGCAAAAATCTACTAACTGTACAGCTAGCAGACGGATGGTACCGCGGCAGCTGTGGCGCTTGGGGCAAGAAAAACCAATACGGCACAGAAACCAAGCTGCTCCTGCAGCTGGAAATAACCCATGCCGATGGTACGATACAGATGGTTTGCACCGATGAAACCTGGGACTGGTGCAGCGACGGCCCCATCCGTTTTGCGGACAATCAGGATGGCGAGATTGTAGACGCCCGCATGACTCCCTCCTATGACGGCAAGGCCAAGGCGACGCTGCATCCGGTCATCCCGGTTGCCTCGAACAATGTCCCAGTTACTGAGCATGAACAGCTAAAGCCTTCCCTCCTTGTCACGCCCTCCGGGAAAACCGTGCTGGACTTTGGCCAGAATATCGCAGGCTATGTTTGGTTTGCCTTACAAGCGCATGCAGGCCAGCGCATTTTTCTGCGCTTTGGCGAGCTGCTGGATAAGAAGGGAGAATTCACGCAGAAGAACATCCAATACTCAAACAAGAAGGTCACCACGCCGCTTCAGCAGGTGGAATACCGCTGCAAGGAAGGCGCCAATGCCTATAAAACCACTTTTGCTATCTTTGGCTTCCAATATGTGCAAGTGGAAACCGATGTTCCCTTTGCGCCGGAGGATTTCACGGCGATAGCGGTCTATTCGGATCTGGAGCGCACCGGCTGGTTTGAAAGCTCCCATTCATTGCTGAATCAGTTTGTCGAGAATACCATTTGGAGCGCCAAGAACAATCACGCCGACCTGCCCACCGACTGCCCGACAAGAGAGCGTCACGGATGGAGCGGCGACGCGCAGGTCTTTTGTTCGACCGCCTGCTTTCTGTTTGACTATGAGCCCATGGCAGAGAAATTCCTGAATGATATGTACGACTGGCAGAAACCAAATGGAAAGCTGCCCCAGATTGCGCCCGATGGCGGTGTGGACAGTTATATGGCCGTGATGAACGGCAGCGTGGGTTGGGCGGACGCCGGCATCATCATGCCCTATGTGCTGTATAAGCAGTATGATGACAAGAGCATTCTGGAGCGCCGCTATGCCGGCATGAAGCGCTATGCCCATTTTATGATGAAGCGCTGCGGCAAATGGGGTGGACCTTATGCCAAGCGGGTAGGCGTGAAGGGCGAAGCCAAGAAATATGTGGTCAACTGCGGGCAGAGCTATGGCGAATGAGCGGAGCCGGAGGACTTCTATATCATGCATTGGTACGACTTTGCCCAGCCGCACCCCGAAGTATACACCGCCTATACGAGTTACATCATGGCGCTGATGGCGGAGATTGCCGGAATTCTCAAAAAGGATGAGGACATCCCGCTGTACGTCCAATACCGGGACGGCTGCAAGCGCGCCTATCAAGCCATGGCAAAAACCGAGAGATTTACGCTGGATACCGACCGCCAAGCCCGGCTGGTGCGCCCGCTGGCCTTTGGATTGCTGGACGAGGAACAGACGAATTACGCCAAGAAGCGCCTCATTCAAGCGCTGGAGCACTACGGCTGGCGGCTGGGTACGGGCTTCCTTTCCACACCGCTGATTCTCGACGTGCTGGCAGAATACGATTTGGATGCTGCCTACCGCTTGCTGGAAAACGAAGAGCTGCCCGGGTGGTTGTCCATGCCCAAAAACGGGGCAACGACCATCTGGGAAGCCTGGGAAGGGCCAAACAGCGCGCACGGAGGCATTGGTTCGCTGAACCACTATTCCAAAGGCGCGGTATGCCGGTGGCTGTTTGACACCATGTGCGGCATCCATGTGGATGGGGAAAACCATTTTACGATTGCGCCCCGGCCCGGCGGACATTTTGCCTATGCCAAGGCCGCTTATGAAAGCATCTACGGACGGGTGGAAAGCGGCTGGGAGCGGAACAATGGCTACTGCTGTTACAAGGTTGTCATCCCTGCAAATGCCACGGCAACGCTGATCTTGCCGGACGGCAGCCGCGAAACGCTTGCGCCCGGCTGCCATACATTCAGGAGGTAAAGCATGGAGGTTGAAAAGACGCTGGCCCAGATGACACTCGAGGATAAAATTGCCCTTTGCTCAGGCGCAAACTTCTGGGAGACAAAGCGCTTCGAGCCTTACGGCATTCCATCCGTGTTCATGTGCGACGGTCCTCACGGCCTGCGCAAGCAGGAGGAAGCCGCGGATATGCTGGGCGTGAACAGGGCCCATCCGGCAACCTGCTTTCCGGCGGAGGTGACAACAGCCGCAAGCTGGGATCCGGTACTGCTGGAGCAAATTGGCGCTGCCATCGCAGAAGAAGCCAGGGAGCAGGATGTGGACCTGGTGCTCGGCCCCGGAGCAAATCTCAAGCGTAATCCGCTGTGCGGACGGAGCTTCGAGTATTTCAGCGAGGATCCGCTCTTGGCAGGCAAGCTGGCGGCGGGCTTTATCTGTGGCGCAGAGGCAAAGGGCGTCGGCACCAGCCTTAAGCACTTGGCCGCCAATTCGCAGGAAACTTGCCGCTTCACTTCGGATAGCGTGCTGGATGAGCGTGCCCTTCGGGAAATGTACCTGACCGCCTTTGAAATTGCTGTGAGGGAAGGCAAGCCCTCCACCGTCATGTGCGCGTATCCCAAGCTCAATGGCATCCATTGCAGCGACCATCAGGAGCTGCTGACCGGCATCCTGCGCAGCGAATGGGGCTTTGACGGTCTGGTGCTTACGGACTGGGGCGCGATGAACAACCGCATTGAGGGCTTCCGTGCCGGATGCGATTTAAGCATGCCGGGCGGCAGCAACTTCATGGAGAAAGAGGTGCTGGAAGCGGTCAAGACGGGCAAACTGCCCCAGAAGGCGGTCGATGCCTCCGCGCGACGCGTGCTTGAGCTGGTCAGCCGCGCGGCAGAAAAGCCCAAAACAGAAACAAGCTGTGATTATCAAGCCCATCACGTACTGGCCAAGGAAGCCGCCGAGCAGGGCGCGGTATTGCTTCACAACAAAGACAACATCCTCCCGTTGCGCGAGGGAACAAAGATCGGCGCCATGGCGAAATCCATGCGCTTTCAAGGCGCAGGCTCCAGCCACATCAACCCCAAGCGGCTTAGTCAGCCTCTTTCTTTTCTGCCGCATGCCGTTTATGCACCCGGCTGCGATGAACGCGGCGACACCACGGACGTGCTGCTTGCCGAGGCCATCCAAGCCGCGAAGGAAGCTCAGATCGCGGTAGTGTTTGCCGGCCTGCCTGACCGCTACGAGTCGGAGGGGTTTGACCGAGAGAATATGCGCATGCCGGAGGGCCATCTGCGGATGATTGACGCTGTGGCGCGGGCCAATGCCAACATCGTGGTCGTGCTGCTGTGCGGCTGCGCGGCTGCGCGGTAGAATGTCCCTGGGCGGATAAGGTCAAGGGCATTCTCTACATGGGCCTCCCCGGACAGGCGGGAGGCGAGGCGGTTGCCGATCTGCTCTATGGGAAGGCCAACCCCGGCGGCAAGCTGGCGGAGAGCTGGCCATTTGTTTACACGGATGTGCCTTCCTCAGAAACCTACGGAAAGACAAAAGACGCGCTATATGTAGAGGGCATCTATGTCGGCTACCGCTATTATGAGAAAGCGGGACAGCCGGTGCGCTGGCCCTTCGGTTATGGGCTGAGCTATACCACCTTTGCCTATTCCGATCTGAAAGTCGAAGGAACGGCCATTAGCGTCACCGTGAGCAATACGGGGCATGTGCCGGGCGCGGAGGTTGCGCAGCTGTATGTGCATGCGCCGCAGGCCGGATTGCATCGCCCTGTGCGAGAGCTCAAGGGCTTCCAAAAGGTCTTTCTGCAACCGGGAGAATGTCAAACCGTTCGCTTTGAACTGGACGGCCGTGCCTTTGCCGTCTGGCAGGACGGCTGGAAGGTTCCCGGCGGCACATATACCGTCAGCGTCGGCGGACTGAGCGCAGAAGCGGCCGTCCCCGGCGAGAAGCTGAGCGCACCCGCCTGGCAAAAAGGGTCGTGGGTTGAACATTGCGCAGGCAAGCCAGCGCAGGCGGAGTGGGAGGCCATGTTGGGCCGCAGCTATACGAGGCCAGAGCTCAAAAAAGGTTCGTTTACGATGGATAATACCGTGGAAGAAATGAAACCCCACTCCCTCATTATGAAGCTCATGTACAAGGCGACAGAATCCGTGATTGCCAAGGGATTCGGCGGAAAGAAGGACTATGAAGACCCACAGTTTCGCATGATGATGGCCGCCTCCGTCGGTTCGCCGCTGCGTAGCATGCAAATTTCCGGCGGCATGAAGGATGGGCTAATGCAGGGCCTGCTTGAAATGGCCAACGGGCATATCCTTCGCGGCATCGTGAGAATGATTCGAGGCTGAAAAAACCAACCACGACACCGCCAAAAACAAAAACCCGTTTCTCTGACAAATACAAAAATCGCCTTCTCCCTCTTGCGTCCAATCCTAAACAATGCTATACTACGATTTGGTGCCCATTGACAAATTTGGCTCTGGCACAGGCCATTCTCAGGAGGAAAACGTATGGTACACACGGTGGAAAAACTGTCCGGCAACAAGGTCAAAATCTCCTTCCAGACGCCCGCCGAGGATTTTGAAAAGGCTGTGGAGAAGGCCTACCTCAAAACCAGGGGCCAGATTGCCATTCCCGGCTTCCGCAAGGGCAAGGCGCCGCGGAAGCTCATTGAACGCATGTACGGCCCATCGGTGTTTTATGAGGATGCGCTGGAGGCCCTTTTCCCGGATGCCTACATGACCGCCGTCAAGGATCACGATCTTCGTCCCGTGGGACGCCCGGAGCTGGACGTTCAGCAAATGGAAGCCGGCAAGGAGCTGCTTTTTTCCTGCGAGGTGTTCGTCTATCCCGAGGTAACCCTGGGCCAGTATAAGGGCGTCGAGGTCGAGCGCACGGTGCGCACCGTGACCGACGCGGAAGTGGACGAGCGCGTGGAGCAGGAGCGCAAGCGCGTGGCCCGCAGCGTGGAAATCACCGACCGTGCGCTGGAAAACGGCGACAAGGCGCAGCTGGATTACAGCGGCAGCGTGGACGGAGAGAAGTTTGACGGCGGTACGGCCAGCAATCAGACGCTTGTGATTGGCTCCGGCAGCTTTATCCCGGGCTTTGAAGAGCAGATGGTGGGCATGAGCATTGGCGAGGAGCGCGACCTTAAAGTCACGTTCCCCAAGGAATATCACGCGGAAAATCTCAAGGGCAAGGACGCCGTGTTCCATGTCAAACTCCTGGGCATCACCCGTGAGGAGCTGCCGGAGCTGGACGACGAGTTTGCCGCCGAAGTGAGCGATTTTGACACCCTGGCGCAGTACCGCGAGGACATCAAAACGAAGCTTCAGCAATCCTACGACGCCCAGACCGAGGAAGGCGCAAAGCAAGCCCTCATCCAAAAGGTCGTGGAAAACGCCACCATCGACGTGCCCGATCCCATGGTGGAGGACAAATTGGATGAGATGATCGAGCAAATGAGCTGGCGCATGCAGCAGCAGGGCTTCACCATGGAGCGCTATTTGCAGCTTTTGGGCCAGACCGAAAAGCAGATGCGCGATATGTACCGCTCCGAGGCGCTCAACAACGTCCGCACCGAGCTCGTCCTGGACGAAATCATCAAGGCCGAGGACATTCAGGCTTCTGATGAGGATGTCGACAAGCTGCTTTCCTCCTATGCCGGCAGCGTGGGCCAGACGGTCGAGCAGCTGCGCGAAAGCTTCGGCGAGGAGCAGTTGGCTTACTTTACGCACCGGGCCAAGGTGGAAAAAGCCCTGGACCTTCTCTGGGACAGCGCCACCGTCACCGACAAAGCGCCTCAGAGCGAACCGCAGCCTGATACCCAGGCGTAATTTGGCTGGCATAACGCGCGCATCGCTTGCATATGCTTTGAGGGTATAGCTTGCGGTGCGCGTGTTTTCCAAGCAAACCAAGGAGGGAACGCCATGAACCTGATCCCCATGGTCATCGAGCAGACCAACCGCGGCGAACGCTCGTTTGACATCTATTCCCGTTTGCTCAAAGACCGTATCGTATTTCTGGGCGGCGAAATCGACGACGACGTAGCCAACCTGGTGGTGGCTCAGCTGCTGTTTTTGGAAATGGAAAACCCCGATGCTGAGATCTCGCTATACATCAATAGCCCTGGCGGGAGCGTCACGGCGGGCATGGCCATTTACGACACCATGAACTACGTCAAGTGCGACGTGCGCACGGTTTGCGTGGGCATGGCGGCCAGCATGGGCGCGTTTTTGCTCATGGCCGGATGCAAGGGCAAGCGCCTGGCGCTGCCCAACAGCGAAATCATGATCCATCAGCCCATGGGCGGGGCTAGCGGCCAGGCGACCGACGTCGCCATCCGCGCGGAATGGCTGGTCAAAACCAAGGAAAAGATGACCCGCCTCATGTCGGAGATGACCGGTCAGCCGCTGCAACGCGTGCGCGAGGACGTCGAACGCGACCACTTCATGTCCGCCCAGGAAGGCCTGGACTACGGCATCATCGACGAAATCTATTCTCCGAGGAACGCCAAGCAGGAACAGAGGTGACAGCATGCCCGGCGATGACTTCAACCCCAGCATTCCCAAGCTCAAGCGGTGCAGCTTTTGCGGCAAGACCAACGAACAGGTTCGCCGTATGGTGGTGGGGCCGAATGTGCAAATCTGCAACGAGTGCATCCTGCTATGCCAGGAAATCATCAGCGACGATTTCACGCCGCCTGTAACCATCAGCCATTCCGATCCGCCGAGTCCCCGGGAAATCAAGTCCGTGCTGGATCAGTACGTGGTGGGGCAGGAGGACGCCAAACGCGCCTTGGCCGTGGCCGTGTACAACCACTATAAGCGCATCGACGCCCAGCCCACGCAAAACGACGTGGAACTGCAAAAAAGCAACATTCTCATGGTGGGGCCTACGGGCTGCGGCAAAACCTTTTTGGCCCAAACCCTGGCCAAAACGCTTAACGTGCCCTTTGCCATCGCCGACGCTACCAGCCTCACCGAAGCCGGTTACGTGGGTGAGGATGTCGAAAACATCCTCTTGCGCCTCATCCAAAACGCCGATTACGACATCCCCCTCGCTCAGCGCGGCATCATCTATATCGACGAGATTGACAAGATCGCCCGCAAGAGCGAAAACCCCTCCATCACCCGCGATGTCAGCGGCGAGGGCGTGCAACAGACGCTTTTGAAAATCCTGGAAGGCACCATTGCCAGCGTGCCGCCTCAGGGCGGGCGTAAACACCCTCACCAGGAGTTCATCCAAATTGACACCACCAACATCCTTTTCATCTGCGGCGGCGCGTTTGACGGACTGGCGCCCATCATCCAAAACCGCATCGGCAAAAAGTCCCTTGGTTTTGGCAGCGAGCTGAGCGCTAAGGATGAAGCCCTCAACGACCTGCTGGCGCAGCTCAGGCCGGAGGATCTCATTAAGTTTGGCCTGATTCCCGAGTTCGTGGGCCGCCTGCCCATTGTGGTTACGCTGTCCCAGCTGGACGAGGAACAGCTTGTGCGCATCCTCACCGAGCCGCGCAACGCCCTGGTGCGCCAGTACGGGTACCTTTTGGATCTGGACGGCGTGGAACTATTGTTTGAACCAGAGGCTCTTAAGCTGATCGCAAAACAGGCCATCGAGCGCAAAAGCGGCGCCCGCGGCCTGCGCGCTATCATTGAGTCGCTGCTGATGGATACCATGTTCGAGCTGCCTTCCCGCGACGACGTGCGCCAATGCCTGATTACGGAAGGTTGCGTGCGCGGCACGGAAAAGCCGCGCCTGACCCTTCGGGAAAACGGCGCTGCGCCCAAAAAGCTGCGCGGTCATGCTCTGGAAAAAAAGAAACCGGAGACCGGCCGCGGCGAACCCAGCGTTTCCTAATAAGACGACCTTTCGAGCCCGGACCGCGTCGCGCGGCCCGGGCTCAACGTTTACAGCGTTCCTTGGCGAAACCGCTCCATCAGCGCAAAGGCGATGCTCATCGAGGGCGCGCCCGGCTGAAGGGCATCCCGCGCCACCCAATGCGCGTGGGCAATTTCGCTGGCCTGGCACACGATGGGCCCGTCGCTTTGGGCCTGGGCATGGAAGGCGAACATGTGCGAACCGCTGATGCCCCAGGGCTGGTCGCCCAGGTAACGAACCGCGCCCAGCTTGAGCCCCACCTCTTCCGCCACTTCACGCCGAACCGCATGCTCCAGCGTTTCGCCAACCTCAACATACCCTGAAATCAGCGCGTAGCGCGCCGCGGGCGAACGGGCGCTCTTGGCCAGCAGAATCCGGTCGCCGTGCGTAACGGCGACGATGACGGCAGGCGCGATGGCGGGGAAGACCAGGTTGGAGCAGGCAGGACACACCAGGGCGCGCTCGGTGGCGCAGGGGCGCAAGGGGCTTGCGCAAACGCCGCAAAAGCGGTGATGATCGTACCATGTCCACAGATGCCAAGCCGAGGTCAGCATCGCCGCGTCGTCGCAGGACATTTCTCGAAAGATTTGCACCGTCTGGTACCTCAGCCCGCGGCCTTCTTCGATTTTTACGCCGGAATACGGGTCCGGCGCATATAAGCCCCTTGTTCCGGCGCGGCCCAGCTCGAAAGGCGCAAAGCCGGGCGGCAGCAGCGGCGCGGCTTGCGCCAGGGTGGGCAGCGCGTCGTTGGGCCAGGCGCTTAGCACCCGTCCTTGGTCAAAACAGGCCAGCAGGTCGTCTGAGGCAGGCGAAAGCTGCGTGGGCGTCACGGAAAAATCGGGATTTCCCAAAAGCATCTCCCTGATGCGCTCCTTTCATGCGGGCTCTTCCTTTTATGGTAGCGTTTTTTGCGCGTTTGTCAATCGCTTTGGCTTGCCAATCCCGCATCGCTGTGCTATGCTATAAGCTGGCAGCGGTAGCAAAAGGGGTGGATATTATGGCGCGACTTCTGAGAAAATGGTTGCGTTCCCTTCCGTGGGTCTTTTGCCTGTGCTTGTTGTGCGCCAGCGCGACGGCGCTGTACACCTATTTGTACGAACCGAACTTCTACCGCGCGCAATATACCTTATATGCCTTGACTCAGGAGGCGGATTCGCCCGCGGCGTCGCGCATGCTGGCCAACGACCTGGACGCTCTAACGCGCACGGAGGACTTTCGGGCCGGGGTGCTGGAGGACGTTTTCAGCGACGGATACACCGTGGTGCGCGTGGAAAGCCGCGCGGAGTCGCACCTGATGGACGTGGTAGCGCAGGGCCCAAACCGCCAGTCCGTGTGGCAATTGGCCAACGCGGTGGGCGACGCGCTTATCGAGCAGGCGAGCGCTTTGGGCGCTCAGCAAGCCAAAACCGTCAGCCGGGCATCCCTGCCCGTGTTCCCTGCCGGCCCGAACCGGACAATGAAAATCGCGCTCGCTGCGGTGATCGTCTTTGTCGTGGGATCGGTGGGCGGAACGGTTCTGTGCGACGATGATCGCCGCTTTAGCGCGCGTTACGGCGAGCCCGACGCGCTGGGAGCCGTGCGCGGTTTGCGGAAAGCGTCGCGCGCTTATGCCTCCCGGCGCAGGCGCAGCGGGATGTTTTTGGAGGGCCTTCCTCGTTTGATACGCGAAGAGGTGCGGGCCTGCGTACTGTCGCTGCGCGCCTTGCTGGGCCCGCAAGGGCGGTCGGTGGTGATCGCTGGGCTGGACAGGCGGGATCAGAGCGCGCCGGTCGCGCTGTCGACGGCGATGGAATTGGCGCGTCAGGGTTTCCGCGTGCTGTTGGTGGAGGCGGACGGCGCGCAGCCCGCGTTGAACGCGCTGCTGGATGCGCGTGTGAGCGCGGATTTGCTGGACGTGCTGTGGCAAAGAGCGGAGATGTCCGAGGCGGTGGCGCCCACGGACATGCCAGGACTTTGGTTCCTCGACCAGCTTCATGCGGAGGATGCGCTGGCGGACGCGGCGGCCACACCTGGGTTTACGGCCTTTTTGCAGGATGCGCAGGCGGTTTACGATTGTGTGATCTTTCACGCGCCGCCGCTCAATTGCGGGGCGGACGCGGCCATGCTGGGCGCGGTCGCCGGCGGCGTCGCGCTGACCGTGCGCGACGGGCGCCATAACGAAAAACAGGTTCGCCTCGCCCTGGAGCGGCTGCGCCGCCTGAATGGACGGGCTTGCGGCGTGATTCTGACCTAAACGCCGCGCATACGCAAGCCAAAGGAGGACACGGGAATGGATTTGCTCAGGACGATACTGGTCTATATGACCATGGTATTTACCGCGTCGGTGCAGTCAACGCCGATGCCCAGCGACATACCGGCCTATGACGCGCCCACCCAAACGCCCTATGTGGAGACGGCGACGGACGCGCCTACCCAAACGCCCGCGGCGCAGCGCACCCCCGTGCCCACCGTTGCCATTACGCCCAATCCCGAGTATGGCGTCATCCGCGTGGGAGACAGCGGCGACGACGTGCTGGAAATGCAAAAGAAACTGGCGGAGTACGGCTATTATACGGGCGATCTGGACGGCCGCTTTGGAAATCAGACCCGCGCGGCGGTCGAGGCGTTCCAGTACCAGCACGGCCTTTCGGTGGACGGCGTCGCGGGCCGCAATACCCTCACGGTGCTTTATGAAAGCGACGAGGTTCGCCCCGCGCCGGGCGCGGCCACGCCCGAGCCCTCCACCACGCCCGACGCCACCACGCGCCTGACGGCGGCCATCACGCTTTCGCCTTCGCCAAGCCCCGCGCCACAGACCCCGCAACCGGCCACGCAAGCGCCTTCCGAGACGCCCAGCGCGACGACGACCGCCAGCCCCACCCCCAGCCCCACGCCCACCGCGACAACCACGCCGGAGTTTTTGCCCGTGACAGGCGCCAGCATCACCCTTCAAGGGGAAGATGAGCCGCTCACGCTACACATAGACGGCGAGGACGAACCGTTTGTTATCATGCCTTACACCTATGGCGACGCGCTCTATCTGCCGCTGTTCGAGGTGCTTAGCGCCGCACAGATCAACGTGATTTTCACCAGCTCCGTCGAAGCGGAAGAGTATGCCTTTGCCATGGGCAACGATGTGGTGCGCATCAGTTTTGGCGCAACGCAAAGCGGCGAGCCGGACGGCCTGGAAGCCTACGTCAACAATGAGCCGCAGGTGCTGCCGCAGCGCGATATCCGCCTGGCCGACGGGCTGCTCTATCTGACGGAGGATACCATCCAGCGGCTGACGGGCATCACCGCGCAGCGCGTGGGGGACGATGTGGTTGTCCTTTTGCCGGAGGAACCGCAGGCGTAAAAACTGGATTTTGGCGGCATGCCGCCCGTGAATTGTATGCTTAAAAACCTTGACACACAGCCTTTCGGCGTTATAATAAGAGACGGCGCTTCATGGCCCTGGCTCTTGGCCTTGCCGTGCGGAAAGGCGGCCACAGCCCGGCTTTGAGCGCGATTCATATGCTTTCATAGGGCATGCAGATGGGGAGGAATGAAAATGATGAATTTGAAAACAGTATTGCGCAAGGAGCTCAAAAGCAAGCCCGTCGATGAGAGCAAATTGGGTTTCGGGCATGTGTTTACCGACCACATGCTGCTGATTGATTATACCGAAGGGATCGGCTGGCACGACGCCCGCATCGTTCCCTACGGCCCCATATCGCTCGACCCCGCCTGCCAGGTGCTGCATTACGGCCAGGAGATTTTCGAGGGCCTCAAGTGCTACCGCCGGCAGGACGGCGGGCTGAACCTGTTCCGTCCTCGCGCGAACTTTGAGCGCATGGCCCGCAGCGCCAAGCGCATGGGCATGGCGCCGCTTGCGGTGGAGGATGGTTTGGAAACCCTGCTGGCGCTGCTGAAAGTGGAGGCCGACTGGGTGCCGCATCAGGAAGGAACGTCGCTGTACATCCGGCCCACGATGATCGCCACCGACAACCATCTGGGCGTGAGCGCGTCGTCCACCTATCTTTACTACGTCATCCTCTCGCCCTCGGGCGCGTACTATGCCACGGGCCTTGCGCCTGTGGGGATCTATGTGGAAGACGCCTATGTGCGCGCGGTGCGCGGCGGCGTGGGCGAGGCCAAGACTGGCGGCAACTACGCAGCCAGTATCCTGGCAGGGGTCAACGCCAAGCACAGCGGCTACGCGCAGGTGCTATGGCTGGACGGCGTGGAGCAGCGCTACATCGAGGAAGTCGGCGCGATGAACATGATGTTCGTCTACGAGGATCGCCGCATCGTGACCCCGGTGCTCAACGGCAGCATCCTGCCCGGCATCACCCGCGACAGCGTGCTCAAACTGGCCGCCCACATGGGCTATGAGACCCAGGAAGCCCGCATGGACATCAACGCCGTCATTCAGGACATCCAGGCCGGCAGGATTACCGAAGCCTTCGGCACCGGCACGGCCGCGGTGGTGTCGCCGGTGGATCACATCTCCTTCAAGGGACGCGAAATCCCCATCGGCAAGGGCGGCATTGGGCCCATCACCCAAAAACTCTACGACACCCTCACCGGCATCCAGTACGGCCGGTTGGAAGATCCCATGGATTGGATCGTCCGGGTGAACTGAAAGACAAACGGCGCGGCAAAGGGGGGATTCGCATGCTGAGAGAGATGAACGTGCACACGGATTGGTGCGAGATGACCATGAGCATGATGCGCGAAAAGCAGTTTGAGGCATGCGAACGCCGCTTGTTCGCCCATCCGGGCGTGGCCCTCTTTTCGCCGCAAGCCACGCAAAAAGACGCGCAAAACCTGCTGAGCGGATCGTTTGACGATTTGCGCGGTCTGAGCTCGCGCGTATTGGTAACCCTGGAGGATCTCCGAGCGCGGGTGCTCGGCCGGCTTCCTTTGGAGGCGGCGTACCTCGGCGCTAGCGAGCGCGAACTTTTGGAAAAGCTCCTGATCGAGGACGGCGAGCTCTATCTGTCCGAGTGGGACGATATCGGCGCGGCGGAGGCGCTGGTCAGCCGCCTGTGGTGCGGCTTTCGCGCCGAGGGAGACCAATGGCGGCTGATGCTGCCCCAGATGCTGCACGAGCCGCTGAGCAAGGCGCTGACGAGCCAGGCTTCCAGGGACGCGCGCGAACGCCTGTACCGCTTTGACGCCACCATCCATGGGCTTCTCTACATTGCCGGGCTTTTGCACGCCGCTCAGCCCATGGGCCTGTTCATGCACGACGTGATGCGCCGCCAAGATGTTCAGGCGCTGGATGTGGCCCGCCGCTACCTGCAGGCGTCCTTCGAATACGTTACCGACGCCAACGGCGATCTCATCCTGCTCCATCCCGGCCTGGCCGACCCCTACCGCATGGTGGAGGCGCAGCCCTCCAACGGCATTTTCACCCTGGAGTTGTCTCAGGAAATGCTGGCGGGCGGCATTAACGGGATGCTGCCGGAAGAGGCGGACGCGGACGAGGCCATGCAAGGCGCCCTGCGCGGAGCGCTCCGGCCCGAGTATGAGCTGGAAGAAGCCTGCGAGGATTTGCGCATGCTGGCCAAACAGGGCGTAAGCCTTGCGGAAATGGAAACCGTCATGGCGTCTATGCTCAGCGTCCTTCCCACGCGGGAAATGCTGGGCGCGCTCCAGCGGCTGTATCTGCGCACACCGCATTGGATGTGCCTTCGCGCCAAACAAGCTCATTAACAACGCTATGTTATGAAACGATACACCTTTACCATCCCGCAGGACATCGGCGAAGAAAGGCTGCTGAACTTTGCTCAACGACGGCTGCCTCAACTGCCGCCGCATGCGCTGCGCGAGGCGTTCGACCGTCGGGACGTGAAGCAAAACGGCAGCCGGATGGATCGGCGCGCGCTCGCGCTGCCTGGCGCTACGGTGGAGATTTACGTGGCGGAGCGTGTCAAGCCGCGTGAGATCGCCGTTTTGTACCAGGATGAGAACGTGCTGGTCATCGTTAAGCCCGCGGGCGTCAGCTGCGAGGCGGACGCGCATGGCGGCCTGCCGTTGCCGGCGCTGTTGCAACAGCAGCTGGGTTACGAACCGCTTTTGTGCCACCGGCTGGACAACCCCACCGAAGGGTTGATGGTGCTGGCGCGCAATGCGCAGGCCCTGGCCGAGCTGGAACGGGCGTTTCGAGAGCGCGAAATCATCAAGGGCTATACCTGCCTGGTACGAGGAACGCCGCGCCCGAAGCATGCGGTGCTGAAGGCGTATCTGCTCAAGGATGCCAAAGCCGCCCGCGTAAGCGTGACCGCTTCGCCCCGGGCAGGCAGCGTGCCCATTGTGACCGAGTATACCGTCGTTTCGCCCGGCGCCTGCTCCCGGTTGGAAATCCGGCTGCATACCGGCCGGACGCATCAAATTCGGGCGCATATGGCGTTCGCCGGCCATCCGCTGCTGGGCGACGACCAGTACGGCGACCGGGCTTTCAACCGTCAATACCACGCTCGCCGCCTGATGCTGTGCGCAACAACGCTATGCTTGCGCCTGCAAGGGCCCTTGGCCTATCTCGACAATAAGACGTTTTCTCATATTCCCGCTTTTATGCAGGAGATAGAATCATGCATACCAAAGAAATCCGGCTGATTGCCATGGACATGGACGGCACGCTTTTGGACAGAAGTCAACGCATTGCCCCCCAGGAACAGGAGGCGCTGAAAGCCGCGCGCGAAAAAGGAGTCGCCCTAGCCATTTGCAGCGGACGCATGCCGGGCGATATCGCGCGGTTTCTGCGCGACGCCGGGGTGCAGGACTGCGCGGTGCTGTCCCTTAACGGCGCCTATTGCCTTACCTGCCCACCCCAGGGCGTGTTCGTCAACGAAACCTTGCAGGAATCCGCGCTGAAACAATGCGTTGATGCGATGCTCGCCGCGGGCGTGACCTTCGGCTGCTTTTCGCAAAACCGCTTGGCGGTCGTACCCGGCGGCTTTCGGGAGGATCGCAACGAATGGGGCACCCATTGGGACGGCTTTTACGCGCCGGAGTACTTCTACGGGCTGGATGCGTTTTGGCGCATAGCGTCCGAGGGCGCGAACAAACTGTTGTGCATGGCGCATGACGAGGCGGTCATTGCCGGCCTTCGCCGGACTTTCGAGCCGATTACCGGCCTCAGCGTTACCAGCTCCTGGGTTTTGAACCTGGAGCTCATGCCCGCGGGCGTGAACAAGGGGACGGCTGTGGCGGCCATGGCGCAAAAGCTTGGCCTGGACGCCGGGCAGGTGATGGCCATTGGCGATTACGACAACGACGTGCCCATGCTTGCCTATGCGGGCGTCGGCGTCGCCATGGGCAACGCGTCGCCAGCAGCCCGCAGCGCCGCCAGCTTTACCACCCTTTCCAACGCGCAACACGGCGTGGCCGAGGCCATCCGCCGTTACGTTCTGTAAGACAACACGGAGGAAATCGCATGCAACGCCATTTTAAGGCGCTCTTTGCGCTTGTCAAAGAAAACAAGGCGATGTACATTACCGCCATGCTTTCCACGGTCGTGACCGTCATCATCGGCTTTTTGACGCCGCTGGTGTTTTCCGAAACCATCGACGTGGTGCTGTCCGACGCGCCCAGCTCCATGCCCGAATTCCTGAAAGCCCCGGTACGCAGCCTGGGCGGACGCGAATTCCTGCGCCAAAACCTGTGGCTGATCGCCTTGACGGTGGTGGCGCTCAACGTTCTCAACGGCGTGTTTTCCTACTTCAAGCAGCGCAATACCGCCGTGGCCGGCGAGAACGTGGCCAAATCGCTGCGCGAAAGGCTGTACAGGCAGCTGAGCTACCTGTCGTTTAGCTATCACGTGCGCGCCGAGACGGGAGATTTGATACAGCGCTGCACCAGCGACGTGGAAACCGTGCGCCGGTTTTTGTCCGTGCAGCTGGTGGAGGCGTTTCGCGCGCTGATCATGGTCGCGGTGGCAGGGGTGATTTTGTTCAATCGCAACGCACAAATCACCTTTTACAGCCTGATCTTGGTACCGGCGATGTTTTTGGGCTCCTTTCAGTTCTTTCGCAAAATTACCCAGAGCTTCCGCCTCAGCGACGAAAGCGAAGGCAAAATGAGCAATGTGTTGCAGGAAAACCTCACCGGCGTTCGGGTGGTGCGCGCCTTTGGCATGCAGCAGCGCGAGGTGGAAAAGTTCGACCGCGCCAGCACGGATTTTCGGCAAAAGACCTTCAAGCTCTACCGTCACCTGGCGGTCTACTGGGGATCGATGGACTTTCTGACCATGCTGCAGGTGATGATTACGCTGCTGGTGTGCGTAGGTCAGGCCATTGAGGGCCGCATTACCGTGGGCACGCTGGTGGTGTTTACCAGCTATATCTCTATGCTGCTCTATCCCATCCGTCAGCTGGGCCGAATTCTCAGCGACGCGGGCAAGAGCATGGTGGCTCTGGGCCGCATTCAAAACGTGCTGGACGAATGCGCCGAGGCCGAGGAGCCGGAGGCGCTGCGTCCGCCCTTAGATGGGGACATCGTGTTTGACCACGTGTGCTTCAGCTACGAAGAGGGCAACGAGGTCTTGCGGGATCTTTGCTTCACCATTCCCGCAGGGACGACGGTGGCGCTGCTGGGCAATACGGGCAGCGGCAAAAGCACGGTGGTTCACCTCTTGCAGCGGCTGATTAAGCCCACGTCGGGACGGATTACCATCGGAGGCGTGGACATTCAGCGCATCGACCGCTGGTACCTGCGCCGGCATGTGGGACTGATGTTGCAGGAGCCTTTCCTCTATGGACGAACCATCCGGGGCAACCTGGCCATGGCCGCGCCGGACGCGCCGGAAAGCGCCGTGCTGGAAATGAGCCGCGTCGCCCATGCGGACGGCTTCATCCGCGAGTTTGAAAAGGGCTATGAAACCCTAATTGGCGAACGCGGCGTCACCCTTTCCGGCGGACAGCGCCAGCGCGTAGCCATCGCCCGCACGCTGCTCAAGGAAAACAACGTGCTCATCTTCGACGACAGCCTCTCCGCCGTAGACATGCAGACCGACCGGGCCATCCGCGAGGCTCTGCGCGAAAAGCGCAGCGGCGTGACCACCATCATCATCAGCCACCGCATTAACACGCTTTGCGAGGCGCAGCGCATCTTTGTGCTGGAGGACGGCCGTCTGAGCGATGAAGGGACGCACGAGGAACTCATCAGCCGCGACGGGCTGTACCAGCAAATCTACGCCATTCAATCCGCGCTGGAGGACGACCTGAACCGCAGCCGCGAGGCCGTGGCCAGAGAGGAGGAAGCCGCATGCAGGGACATGAAGAAATAGACTATTCCAAAAAACTGGATCTTACACTATGGAAAAGGCTGCTGGTGATTGCCAAGCCCTACCATGGGCAATTGGCCCTGATCGCTTTGGCCATGTGCGTCAGCGCCTTGGCGGACGTGGCCTTTCCCATGATGACGGGTTACGCCATCGACCACTTCATCACGCAGCACACCTCCCAGGGCATGCCTGGTTTTGTAGCGCTGTACGTGGGCATTCTGCTTGCGCAGGTAGCCAGCATTTTCTCGTTTCTCTATTTGGCGGGCAAGGTGGAGGTGGGCGTATGCCACCTTATCCGCAAAATGGGCTTTCACAAGCTCCAAGAGCTGCCCTTTTCCTACTATGACCGCATGCCGGTGGGTTTCCTGCTCAGCCGCATGACCACCGATACCCAGCGCCTGGCGGATACCATCGGTTGGTCGCTGCTGGATTTGGTTTGGGGCGTCATTTTTCTCATCACCTGCACGGTGCAGATGTTTTTGCTGGACTGGCGGCTGGCCTCCGTGGTCATCCTGGTGCTGCCGCCGCTGGCGCTGATCAGCCTGAGCTTTCAAAAGCGCATTTTGGCCGCGCACCGCGAAGCGCGCAAGGTTAACAGCAAAATCACCGGCTCCTTCAACGAGGGCATCATGGGCGCCAAAACCACCAAGACCTTGGTGCGCGAAGAAAAAAACATTGAGGAATTCGGCGTTCTTACCGCACAGATGAAACGCATGTCCGTTCGCGCGTCCGCCATGAGCGCCCTGTTTCTCTCCCTGGTGGTATCGCTGGGCTCTCTGGCTACGGCTTACGTGCTCTATGCGGGCGGAAACGCCGTGCTCGCCCTGCCTGCCGGCATGACCCTGGGCACGCTGCAGGTGTTCATCAATTACACGCTGCAATTCTTCCAGCCGGTTCAGGACATCGCCCGCATCTTTGCGGAGCTGCAAAGCTCACAGGCGGCGGCCGAACGCGTGCTGTCGCTTTTGGCGACCGAGCCCGACATCAAGGACACGCCCGAAGTGATACAGCGCTTTGGGGACAGCTTTCACCCTCGTACCGAAAACTGGCCTCAGCTGCGCGGCGAGATTACCTTCGAGGATGTGAGCTTTCAGTACGTGGATGGCGAAAAGGTGCTCAGCCACTTCAACCTGCATGTCAACGCCGGCGAAAGCATCGCGCTGGTGGGGGAGACCGGCAGCGGCAAAAGCACCATCGTCAACCTTCTGTGCCGGTTTTATGAACCCACCGAAGGCCGCATTCTCATCGACGGCGTGGACTACCGCCAACGCAGCCTATTGTGGCTGCAAAGCCATCTGGGATACGTTTTGCAGCAGCCGCATATGTTCAGCGGCACCATCCGCGACAACATCCGTTACGGTAAGCCGGACGCCTCTGAGGAAGAGGTAGAACGCGCCGCGCGCTTGGCCAACGCGCACGCCTTTATCTCCCGCCTGCCCAACGGCTACGACACCCTGGTGGGCGAGGGCGGCAGCCTGCTAAGCTCCGGCGAGAAGCAGCTGGTGTCCTTTGCACGGGCTATTCTGGTGGATCCTGCGCTTTTTGTGCTGGACGAAGCCACTTCCTCCGTGGATACGCACAGCGAAGCCTTGATTCAACAGGCCATTACCGGCATTTTGAAGGGCCGCACCAGCTTTATGATCGCCCACCGGCTTTCCACCGTGCGCCAGGCTGACCGCATTCTGGTGATTTCCAACGGCCGCATCATCGAGGAGGGAAATCACGACCAGCTTATCGTTAAGCAGGGCTATTATTACGACCTCTACACCGGCCAGTTTCAGGACGAGCAGGGCCAAATGGTTTTGGCCGGACGGTAAAAAAACCTGTGAATTCATTGACCAAAAACGAAAAATCCTATATAATGTCCGTGCGCGGATAGGCGCGCAATACCAGGGAAACCAGGTGAGGCGTAAGGATGCTCAAGCGGCTCAAACATCTTTCCACGGTGCGTATCATTGCTCTGGGATTTGCGGTGGTGATATTGCTGGGATCACTACTGCTGCTTCTACCCTTCAGCGTACGCGAGGGCGTGGAGCTTCAATACATAGACGCGCTGTATACCTCCACCAGCGCCGTATGCGTCACGGGCTTGATCGCGGTGGATGCTGGCGATACCTTCACCTACGTCGGCCAGGCGATTCTCGCGGCGCTCATTCAAATCGGCGGCCTGGGCGTAACGGCGGTGGGCGCGGGGGTCATCCTGGCCATGGGCAAGCGCGTCAACCTTAAAGGTCGCAGCCTCATCCGTGAGGCGATGAACCTGGATTCCGGCAAGGGCTTAGTGCTGTTTATTCGCTCCATTTTTGTGACCACGCTTATTTTTGAGGTCTTGGGCGCGGCGGCGAGCTACCTGGTGTTTTCGCGCGATTATTCGCCGCTGCGCGCCCTGGGCATCAGCCTGTTCCATTCTGTGGCTGCGTTCAACAACTCCGGGTTTGACATTCTGGGAAACAACCAAAGCCTGATTCCCTACCGCCACGACGTGCTGCTCAACCTCATTACCTGCGTGCTGATTTTCTTTGGAGGCATCGGGTTTTTGGTCATTCGGGAGATGTGGCAAAAGCGCCTGCGCTGGAAGAGGCTGAGCATGCATACCAAAGTGGTGCTCAGCGCCAGCGCCGTGCTCATTGCCGCCGGTACGGTGATGATTTGGTTGACGGAAAAGGTGGACTGGCTGGCGGCGTTTTTTCACAGCGTGTCGGCGCGTACCGCCGGCTTTGCTACCTACCCCCTGAGCGAGTTTTCTCAAGCCGGATTGATGACCCTCATTGTGCTGATGTTCATCGGCGCGTCCCCGGGTTCCACCGGCGGCGGCATCAAGACCAGCACCTTCCTGGTGCTCCTGCTTGGCATCAAGTCCGCCGCGACCAACAGCAGCGAAAAGGCGTTTCGCTACTCTCTGCCCAAAGAGGCGTTTCGCAAAGCGGCGGTGATTACCTTGCTGGCGCTGGGCGTGGTGCTGGTGAGCAGCTGGCTGATGATTGTGCTGGAGCCGCAGCTGCGCTTCATCGACGCGCTGTTCGAAATGGTCAGCGCCTTTGGCACGGTGGGCCTGTCCACGGGCATCACGGCCGGACTTTCGGTTCCGGCAAAGCTATTGTCCATTTTTGTGATGTATATCGGCCGCCTGGGACCGCTCACCATCGCGTCGCTGTGGTACTTTAACCATGGTGAACGGATACACTTTCCGGAGGGCAATATCGCCATCGGCTAAGGAGGAATAGCATGAACAAGAAAAACAAGGAAGCCGTTACCTACGGCATCATCGGTTTGGGACGCTTCGGCATGGCGCTGGCTCTGGAGCTGGCGCATTCCGGTTCGGAACTATTGGTTATTGATCATGACGAGGAAAAGGTGCGCATCCTGCGCGACTATACCGAAAACGCTTATGTCCTGTCCTCCATCGACGTCAAATCCCTGGAAGCGACCGGCATCCAGAATTGCGATGTGGCGGTGGTATGCATTGCCGAGCATACGGACGTATCCATTCTCACCACGCTTCACCTGGTCGAAATGGGCATTCCCAAGGTGATTTCCAAGGCGGTCAGCGCAGATCACGGCAAAATCCTCGAAAAGCTGGGCGCGGAGGTGGTGTTTCCCGAGCGCGACATGGCCCTGCGCCTGGCCAACCGGCTGGAGACGGATCGCGTGTTGGACTTTGTGCAATTTAGCGAAAAGATCAACATTACCAAAATGCGAACGCCCGAAGCCTTTGTAGGCAAGCGCGTGCTGGATGTCAACCTGCGCAGCCGCTTTGGGCTGAACATCATCGCCATCGAGAACGACCGCACGGTAATAGAGGTGGTTCAGCCCGAGCATGTCTTTAGCTCCAAAGACGTGCTATACCTGGCTGGCAGCAAAGACGGACTGCTCAAGCTCTCCCAATGGATGGAACGGCAGTAAAGGTTAATGAGGAAAGCGCATGATTGCCAAGCATCCGCCCATGGGCTGGAACAGCTGGGACTGCTATGGCGCCGCTGTTAACGAGCGTCAGGTGATCGACAACGCCCAATACATGGCCCAGTACCTCAAACCCTACGGCTGGGAGTACGTGGTGGTGGACATTCAATGGTACCAGCCCACGGCGCTCAACCATAGCTACGAACCGTTTTCCAAGCTTTCCATGGATGGCTACGGCCGCCTGCAGCCCGCTCCCAATCGTTTTCCCAGCGCGGCCGGAGGACAGGGCTTTCGGCCTCTGGCCGAACAGGTACACCGCCTGGGGCTGAAGTTTGGCATTCACATCATGCGCGGCATGCCGCGCATGGCGGCCCATGAGCGGCTACCCATCTACGGCGGCGCCTTTGCGTGTCATGAGGCGGCGGATCCCAACAGCATCTGCGCCTGGAACCCGGACATGTATGGCCTCAAGTGCGACCAGCCGGCGGCGCGCGCGTACTATGAGAGCCTGTTTTCGATGTATGCCCAATGGGGCGTGGATTTCATTAAGTGCGACGATATTGCGCGCGAGTATCCGCATTGCGAAAAGGAAATCGAGCTCATCTCCGCCGCGTGCCGCGGATGTGGCCGCGATATGGTGCTCAGCCTGTCGCCGGGGCCTGCGCCGCTGGAAAAGGCAGAGCATCTTAAAAAGCATGCCAACATGTGGCGGATCACCGACGACTTTTGGGACGATTGGGAATTGCTCAAGGGCATGTTTGAGCGCGCCGAAAAATGGTGCGTTCATGCTGCGCCCGGTCATTGGCCGGACGCGGACATGCTGCCGCTGGGCGCGCTGCGCCAATGCGACGGGCCCGACGGCTGGACGAAGTTCACCCAGGCGCAGCAGCGCACGCTGATGACGCTGTGGTGCATGATGCGCTCGCCCTTGATGATGGGCGGCGACCTGCCCCGCAACGACGCCTTTACGCTCTCGCTGTTGACCAACGCCCGCGTACTGGCCATTGAAAAGGAAAGCTACTGCGCTCGCCCGTTGACCACCACCCGCGACGAAAGCGTGTGGATCGCCCCAAGGCAGGACGGCCAGGGCCTGTACGCCGCCTTGTTTAACCTGTCGGACGCTCCGCGCCGGGTTGCGGTGGACGCGCGCAAGCTTGAAGGCGCTTGGCGCTGCGCGACGGAGTTGTGGACAGGGCGCACGGAAAGGATGGAAAATGTGCTGAGCGACGAGCTCGCGCCCAACGACGCGGCGGTGTTTCTCCTCAGCCGGTAAGCACGCGGCATACGGCGCATTCGTAGGGCGCGTAAAGGCCGTCGGCTTGGGCGCGGTTCAGATTGGAAAGCCGGGGCGCCTCAAGCGCAAAGGGCAGGCGAATCGTCTGCGGCTTTTCAAAATTGCAGACCACCAGCCAGCGCTCGTCCCCCAGCGTTCGCGCATAGGCAAACCAGCCGTCCTCCGGCCGGGAAACGACCTGAAAATCCCCGTCCAGAAACGCCGGCGTTTCGCGCCTGAGCCGCAGCAGCGCCTGATAAAACCGGTAGACCGACTGGGACGCGGCGCGATCTAATTCGCGGTTGATTTCCCGATAGCGGCTGTGCAGGGGAATCCATGGCTTCGCGTCCGAAAAACCGCCGCCTGCCTGACCGTTCCAGGCCAGGGGATGGCGCGCGTTGTCGCGGCTGCCAAAGTTGATCTTCTCCAGCGCCTTTTCCGAAGGCATCGTTTGACAGAACGCTTGGTAGGCGTTTAGGCTTTCAATGTCGTTAAACGAGTCAATGCTCTGGTAACGCGCCGAGGGCGTGCCCCATTCCTGTCCCTGGTAGATAAACGCAACCCCTTTGAGCAGGTAGAACATGGCCGCCAGACATGTGGCGGATTCGTAGCGCTTTTCGCGGTCGTTCGCCGCGCGCGACAATAGCGGCGGCTGGTCGTGGTTGTCGGTGAATAGGCTGTGCAGCAGGTTCAGCCCGGCCGTTTTCTGCTGCCAGCGGATGAGAATGTCCCGCACGGTTCGCAGGCTGTCCGGCTTAGGCGTGAACTTGTCGGCGCGGCCGCACTCCATATGGTCAAACTGAAACAGCGTGCTGAGTTCCCCGCGCTCAAAAGCGCTGTGGCGCTCCATCTCCTGCGCGTCGTTGACCCAGCATTCGCCTACGGTAAACAGACCGCGGGTTTTTTCGCGGCCAAACAGCGCATGGATAAATTCGTGCAGGCGCGGCCCAAAGCAGTTGCGCCCGTTTTCGAAGTCTTTTGAAATTTGATCCACCACGTCCACGCGAAAACCGTCCACGCCTTTGTCCACCCAAAAATCCACCACGTCCTGCATGGCGCGAACCACGGCCGGGTTATTCCAGTTCAGGTCGGCTTGGGTGGGCGCGTAGGAATGCAGGTAGTACTGTCCGCGCTGTTCGTCAAAGGCGTAGGCGCTTCCGCCAAAGCAGCTTTTCCAATCGTTGGGAATCGCGTCAAACCAGTAATAGAAGTCGCTAAAGGGATTGTCGCGGCCCTTGCGCGACTCCTGGAACCAACGGTGGGATGTGGAGGTGTGGTTGGGCACCAGGTCGAGAATGAGCTTCATTCCGCGCCGGTGCATTTGGTCGATCAGCCGCTCCATGTCGCCCATGGTTCCCAATTCGTCCATGATGGCGCAGTAGTCGGAGATGTCGTAGCCGTTGTCGTCGTTGGGGCTCCGAAAGCAGGGACAAAGCCAAATGGCGTTGACGCCCAGCTCCAAGAGATCGTCCAAATGACGGATGACGCCGGGCAAGTCGCCAATGCCGTCGCCGTTGGTGTCCTGAAAGCTGCGCGGATAGATTTGATAGATCACCAGGCGCAGAAACTGGCGGTAGGTTTCGCTTAACATGTTTTTTCCTCCTGTGCATGCGAGGGCGTCATGAGGATGACGGGTTGCCCGTCGGTCGCCCAAAGGCCGCTTTCCACCCGCACGGGCGCGCCGGTCAGCAGGTTGGGCAGGCATATGTCCTCCAACGGCACCTGCGCTACGCCCGCCTTGCCCTTGAGACTGAACAGCCCCAACGCCTGCCGCCCCTCGCCTTCCCAGCGCGCCAATAGCAAATCGCCCGGACAGGCTCTGAACGAATAGACGCCTTGAGAAAACAGCGGATCCTTTTTCATGTGGGCAAGGCGCCGGACAAAATCGCAAAGCGGCGCCGGCCCGTCCATCGGCACGGGATCGGCGTCAAACAGGCTGGGCCGGTGCGCAACCTCCCATTCCTGACCGCCGTAGAGCAGCGTCATGCCCTTTTGGAAAAACGTCCACGCCAGCCAGTTCAGTCGCGTGAGCCGGTCGGGAAAGAGATGCGCCATGCGCGGGCGGTCATGGTTTTCCAAAAAGCGTAGCTTGACATAGGAAGCAGGGTATTGGCTTTCCTGGCGCTCCAGCGCCGCCGCGTAGGTGTCCAGCGTGGTTTTGCCCCGCACATAGTCCAAAAAGTCGCCGTAGACATCGTAGTCGTAACTCACATCGAACGTCTGGTACAACTCCGCGTCGCTATGGCAGGTCATGCCGCGGTTGCGCAGATCGCGCACAAAGGCAGGCTCCACCGATTCGGCCAGCCATAGGCAGCCCGGCCGCACCGCCTCCACTTCCTGCCGGGCCCGAATCCAAAACGAAAGCGGAATCAACGGCGCAACGTCGCAGCGAAAGCCGTCCACGACGCGCGCCCATTGCTTGAGCGTGTCGATAAGTTCGGCCCAAAGCGCCTCCTTAGAAAAATCCAAATCCACAACGTCCGACCATTCGCCCACGCGGTTGCCAAAGGCGCCGTCCGGCCGGCGGTAGAACCATTCGGGATGCTCTTGGAGCAGCCGGGAATCCGGCGAAGTGTGGTTGTACACCACGTCGATAAGCAGCTTCATGCCATGACGGTGCACGGTATCGCAAAGAGCGCAAAAATCCTCCAGCGTGCCATATTCGGGATTGACGGCGCGGTAATCGGCGATGGCGTAGGGCGACCCCAGCGCGCCCTTGCGGTTTTGTCTGCCAATGGGATGAATGGGCAAAAGCCAAACCGCGTCCACGCCCAGGTCACGAATGCGTGGGACGTCGCGCGCCACGGCCTGAAAGGTGCCGCCGTGATTGCGCACGAACACGGAATAGAGCGTCATGTTGCGCGGATGCATGTTTACGCCTCCAGTCGTTCAAAGACCAACGCTTGTTCCAGCGGGCAGACGAGCATAACCTCCTGGCCGCCCGGCAACGTTTCGCCCGTAAAGAAATGCTTCCAGCGGCCGCGAGGAAGGTACACGCGCCGGCCCTGGACGCCCGGCTCTACCACGGGCGCCACCAAGTAGCGCCGCCCCAGCAGGTACTCGTCCTGACAAGCCAGGGCACGCTCGTCCTCGGGAAAATCCAGGCACAGATGAGCCATTAAGGGCCGTCCGTCCCGCACGCAGCGTTGGGCTTCCTCCCAAAGATAGGGCCGCAGCGTTTCGCGCAGGCGCGCAAAGGCGCAGGCGGTTTCTAAAAGGGCCGGATCGCCCAGCTTGTCGGCCAGATTCCACGGGCTTCGGTCATTGTTGAAGGCGGCGCCGTGCGTGGCGTAAAACTGGCCGCTGCGAGGTTCCGCATGCCATTGCATGATGGGGCAAAAGCAGGCGAATGCGGTAGCGCGCAGGTACAGCTCCGCATCGGGCAATTCGCCAGCAAAGCCGCCGATATCAAACCCCCAGAACAGCACGCCGCTCAACCCGGCGGACAGGCCCGCCGTCAGCTGCGCGCGAAGCTCCGGCCAGGTACTGAGCTGGTCGCCGGCCCAATGAACGCCCACGGACTGTGCGCCGGCGTATCCGGCGCGGCTGAAGGTCAGCCCACGCACGCCGCGGCGCTTCATCCAGTCATGATAGGCTCGCAGGTATTGCATGGGGAAGAGATTGTGCGCCGCTAGACCTTCCGTGCCGTCCGCGAGGGAAAAATCGCTTCCGAAAAGGAATTCGCCCCCGTCGGTTTTGAATCCTTCCACGCCCATGGCCAACAATGGGTCGCGCTTGGAAAACCACCATTCGCAAGCTGCCGGATGGGTGAAATCGGGCAAAAGCGATCCTTCAAACCAGCGCTCGGGAATGACGTAGGGCTCGCCGTCGGTATGGCGTACCACCCAACCCTGGGCCAGCGCTTCCTCGCGGTCGCGCCGCACGGCTTCCCGGTTGGGGCAGTCGCAAAGGGATTTGAGCACGGGAATTTGCCACAGAATTAGGTGCAAACCCGCGTCGCGGATGCGCCGCACCGTGGCCGCGGGATCGGGCCAGGCGTCGCTCCAGCGGTAGAAAGTGCTTTCATCGCTCCAGGCTTCCAGCACCATCACCGACGCTGGACAGCGGTTTTGCCGAAGCTTTTCAAGCTGTTCGTCCACATCCGCGTCACAGCGCCAACCGTTGGCGCTGATCCAAAGACCGAAAGCCCATTCAGGCGGCAGGAAAGGCTCGCCAGTCAAACGAAGATAGCTTTGCAGCTGTTCTGCGGGTGTGCCGGTCAGCAGGTAATCCGTCATTCCCGGGGATACGGCGGAGGCGACGCGCATGGTGGATTCAAAGCGCATACGAACGCTGCGGCCCGTTGCGCGATATAGGCCAAAGCCCGCATCCGTCCAAAAGGCGGGCACCGGCAGATAAGTCCATTCTCCCTGACGGGTGAAGTGCTCCACCACCTGGCCGCAGCTCCCCCGGCCCATCTGATCCACGGCGTCGAAGCGCTCGCCGGTAGCGTACACATGCCGCTGAGCGCCTTGCAGGGCCAACTCGTAATACGCGACGCTGCCGTCCGCGCGCAGGCCCAAAACCGCCTCGAAAAGCCTAACGCGGCGGCCATGAATGAGCGGCAGGACGCCCAAACCCTCCTCGTCGGACGAAGAGGCTTGCAGCGCCGGCGCGCCGTCCTCAGGCCTGGCTGTCGTCAGACGCAGCGCGTAGCCGTCCTCCCGTGCGCTCACGGACAGGTAAACGCCGGGCAGAAGCTTAAGCCAGCCCATTCCCGCCTCCACGGGAGAGCGAACCGTCACGGAACGAAGCACGTCAACCTCATACCAGGCCGATGCTTCCTTCTCGCTGCGAAAGCGGTAGCGTAGACGGCACGGCTGCTCAAAGGCAGGCAGAAGAAAGCGCCAGCGGTTTTCGCCCAGGGATCGTGGCGCAGGAACCGCCGCACCGTCCATGTCCAACGACGGCTGCCCGGCGTCGCACAAGCAGTCCAGCATGATTTCCTGTCCCGTCAAGGGCTGATAGGGAACGCGGGCATACCCGCAATCCTCAAAGGGCACGACGCTCTCCGGTATGTGCCTTAGCATCAACGCTCGCCTCCATTCGCAAACAGCAATTCCTCCAGGCAGTCCGCCAAGCCGGGCGTTTCGCACATTACGCGCAAGGCGCCCATCGCCGCCGGGGTACGCCCCTTTTTGCTCAACAGCCTCCAGATCCTTTCCTTTTCATCGGTGGAGGTCTGCGTTCGCTGCAAGCGTTCGCGCACGCGCGAAAGCCAATTGTCCCGGGCAAGCGCCGCCTGGTCGAAACGAACCGTGACGGGAAGCGACGGCTCGGTCGATAGCGTAAAGCACAGAGCGTTGCGTGTTTCATCGTAGCGGCTAGGCAGGGCCGAGCCGTTGCAGGACGCCTCCGTCGGCGCAAAGCCGATGCATTCCACGTGCCACACGCGCTCCTTGGGAAGCACGGCGGCGTCCCCCTCCACGGACAGCGAAAGCGCGCCTTCTTCCCAGTTGAGCTCCAGGCGCGTGCGCGCGCTGGCGCTGATGAGGCTCAGACCATCGTCTTCATACAGCGTAAACGAGCCGCTTGCGCCGGCAAACACGCGAAGCGTCATGGAGACGGGGTTTTCATTCGGCCGCAGGTCGTCTGCTAGGGGAATCAAAGCGCCTGCAGGCGCCAACACAGGGTAATCCTCCAATGTCCGCCACAGGCAAAGCATGCGGTCGCCGTCGTAGGGCTGGCCGGTCATCCAATCGTACCAAAGGCCCTGCGGCAGCCAGGCCGTCGCCTTTGAAAGGCGAAGCGCCGAATCCATGGGCTGCGTGATGGCGCAGACCATAAGCGACGGGCCGAATAGGTACTGATGAGGCGCGCGGTACGCCTCAAAACTGTCCGGCCAGCGATGGTATAGTGGACGCACCGGAGGTTCGCCCAATCGGTGGGCGCGTTCGGCGGCGGTGTAGAGATAGGGAATCAGCCGGTGGCGCATGCGCAGCCATCGCGTCATGATACCCTCGGCTTCGACGCCGTAAGACCAGGGTTCTTTCCCCGCAAAGGCGTTCTTGCCGGAATGCAGGCGCAAAATGGGGGAGAACACGCCAAATTGCAACCAACGCACGGCCAGCTCGTCGTCGCGCACGCCGTGCATGTGTCCGCCGATGTCATGGCTCCACCAGGGATAGCCGATGTTGGCGGCGGTTGCCGTAAACGCAGGTTGGAAGGCCAACGACTTCCAGGAGGCGACCGTATCGCCGGAAAAACCAACAGGGTAGCGATGGCTGCCGGGCCCCGCGTAACGAGACAGGATTAGCCCACGTCGGCCGTTTCGTTCGTTGTCAAGGTAATGGCGCTCGTTGAGCACCCACAGCGGATCCAAGCCTTCCACCGCGCTTACGCTGCCCTGCTGCCAATCAATCCACCAAAAATCCACGCCCTGTTTTTCCAGGGGATGGTGCAAGCAGTCCAGATAGGCGCGCAAAAAGCGCTCGTCGGATGCGTCAAAATCAATGCACCGGCCTTCCTTCGGGTCGCGATCCAAGGCGCGGCACATGCATTCATAGGCTTCTTCATGAGGTTCCACGCCGCCGGCGGGGTGCAGATTGAGCGTAACGTAAAGCCCGCGGCTGTGAAGCGCTTCAAGAAAGCGAGTGGGATCGGGAAAAAGCTTGCGGTTCCAGGTATAGCCTGTCCAGCCGCTGCCGTTGGGCACGTCGGTCAGGTGCCAGTCCATGTCGATGACCGCCACCGCCAGGGGAATCTGCGCCTCGTCAAACCGATCCATCAGACGCAGGTAGCTTTCTTCGGTGTATTCGTGGTAGCGGCTCCACCAGTTGCCCAGGGCAAACCGCGGCAAGAGGGGCGTCGGGCCGGAAAGCCGGTAAAAGTCCTGCAAGCAGGAGGCGTAGTCGTGACCGTAGCCGAAAAAATACAAATCGGTTTCAGGGGTATGCCGGGGCTTGCAGACGCCTTGCGCGCCATAGACCATGGAGCGGCTGTCGTCCAAGACGGAAAAGCCGTTGACCGACATCAAACCCGGTTCCAGGGCGATGGCGCCGTCGGCCATGTCCAGCGTGCGCGCCGTGCCGCCTAGGGTAGAGAAAGCTTCTCCATAGCGCCACACGCTGTGGTACAGGCTTACGCCACCTTTGACGGAAATGCTCAGCCCGCTGGCAGAAAAGGGTTTTTCATCATAAACCAGGTGCAGGTGTTCCGTGTCCAGCTCAATGCCGTGCGCGCCGATGTACTTCACCACCGCCACCGGCGGAAAGTCACGAAAGCGTGCGCAGGTGGTCGGAAGGTCCTCAAACAGGCCGTCGTCCTGCCATTCCAGACGGACGAGCCGGGAGGTCAGAAACGTGATGCGGTATCCTACGCCGCAAAATGAGGTTGACATCGCGGCACGACTCCTTTCGGTTGAAAGTTGCAAAAGCGGGGGCAAATGGCTGCCCATCTGCCCCCGCCGTTGGCGGCGCGTTTAGTTCTGCGCTTCCAGGTAACGGGCGTAGGCGCCTTCGTAGATGGCGTTCATCTCCGACAGGCCCATGGCTTCCAGTTGGGCGCAATAGTTGTCCCACTCCTCGTCGATGCCGCCTTCTGTGACCCACTTGGCCCGCATGGTATCCACGTAGGTATCAATGTCGGCCTGGAGGAAGGAAAGCTCGTTATACTCCTCTGCGGTATAGTTGATCTCCGGGAAGCACGGGCGCACATACTGGGCGGTCTTTTCGTCCATGGCCACCTTCAGGCCGTCACCCTGCGTGGGATCCAGCACGATTTTCTCGTCAAACTCAATGGAGGAATACTTGGGCCCAAAGTCGCGCAGCGAGCGATCCCAGTACCAGGAGTCCGCGCTGATGCCCTCGGGCGGATTGTTCAGGGTATAGGTGCCGTCCTCGTTGGCGGTAATGACTTCGCCAATGCCGCCCCAGAAGTTCTGAATGCTGGCCTCGCCGGTGTAGAACTTGTCAGCCCATTTCAGCACCAAGGCGGGATCCTCACAGGCGACGGTGATGGCCAGCTGGTTGGACTTCAGGGAGTACAGGCCGTTTACGTCACCTTGCTGGTAACGCACGCCGTCGGGACCGGCGATGGGTTCGATAACCGCGTACTCGTCCATCCAGCGGCGGAAGATGGCATCGTAGCTCCAGGCGTAGGCAAAACCAACGCGGGCAATCTCGGGATCGTCGCACTTGGCGTCGCGGATAACCTGATCCTGGGTGAAGGTCTCGTTGTCGATGAGGCCCTGCGCATAGAGCTTATGCGCCCACTTGATGCCCTCTTTGTACTCTTCGGTGGTATAGGCGTAGCGCACGGTGCCGTCGTCATTGACCAGGTAGCGCGTGCCGTAGACGTCGGTCATGCCAAAGGGCGTGAGGAAGTCCATGCCCAGGCCGATGCCGGTGAAGGGAATCTCATCGTTGGGGTCGCCGTTGCCGTTGGCGTCCTGCTCCTTGAAGGCCAGGAGGACGGCTTCAAGCTCGTCAATGGTGGTGGGCACCTCCAGGCCAAGGTTCTCCAGCCATTTCATGTTGATGACGGGGACGTTGCAGGCCACGGGACGCTTGGGCATGCGCGAAGGCAGGGAGTAAATGTGTCCATCCGCAGAGGTGGCGATAGCCTTCAGCGCGGGCATTTCCTCAAAGGCCTTGGTCAGGTTGGGCATGTTTTCCTCGATGAGATCCTCCAAGGGGATAAAATACTCGACGTTGTTGACGATGTCGGACTCATTGAAGGTCTGGAAGCCCAGCACTACGTCGGGCAGGGTGTCCACGCCTCCGGCCAGAAGGATGGGCTTTTGATCACTCCAGTCGTTGGAGGAAACAATCTGCCAATCCACGTCGATATTCATCTCTTCTTCCAGGCTCACCAGGAACGGGTTGTCCACAAAGGAATCGCCCATATCGCTCCAGCGCATGGTCAACACGCTGAAGGTGGCCGGCTCCTCGGCAATCGCCGCAACACAGGGTAGCAGCAAAGCCAGCGCGAGCAGAAGGGACAGGGTTTTTTTCATGGTTCTACCTCCTTAAACAATATCCTAAACGGCTCCACGGCCGCTTGGTTACGCCTCCTTCATCCTTTGACGGCGCCGATCATTACGCCTTGATCAAAGTGCTTTTGAATGAAGGGATACACGCACATAATGGGAACGGTAGCGATGATAATCATGGAATAGCGCACGAGGTTGGCGCGGCGCATGGCAATCATGGCGGCCTCCCCGGTGCCCAGGGCAGCGAAGTTCTGGTTGGTGATGAGGATGTTGCGCATGATAAGCTGAAGGGGATAGAGGCTGTCGTCACGGATGTAGATCAGGGCATTGAAGTAAGAATTCCATTGTCCTACGGCAGTCCAAAGCGCGATCACGGAAATGACCGCCTTGGACAAGGGCAGCGCCATGGTAAAGAAGAAGCGCAGGTTTCCGCAGCCGTCGATTTGGGCGGCGTCCCAAAGGTCTGGCGGGAGGCTGGTTTCAAAGAAGGTGCGCGCTACGATGATGTTGTAGGCGCTGACGGAGAAGGGAATAATCATCACCCAGAAATTGTTGTAAAAGCCCATTTCCTGAACGGTGAGGAAAATGGGGATTAGGCCGCCGGAGAAAAACATGGTAAAGACGTAAAGGCTCATCAGCAGCCGGCGGCCCCAGAGGTCGCGGCGGGAGAGGACGAAAGCGGCAGAAATGTTGACAACGAGGCCGAAAAGGGTTCCCAGCAGCGTGTAGGCAATGGTATTGCGGTAGCCAATCCACACTTCGGCCTGGCGCAGCAATTCGTCGTAGCCGTCCAGGGTAAAGCTCACCGGCCAGAGCCATACGTGTCCGCCGGCCACGGCGGAAGGATCGGAAAAGGAGGCGATGATGATGAACCACAGCGGATAGAGAATCACGAGCAGGAGCAGACCGCAAATGGCATAAAGAACGGTGTCGAACACGGCGTCGCTGGCCTGGCGGTGGATGCGGTGATGCGTGCGGATCATGTCGGCTTCCTCCTTACCACAGGCTGGTGTTGCCCAGCTTTTTGGTGATGCCGTTAACCAGGATGAGCAACACGAAGTTAATTACGTTGTTAAACAGGTTGACTGCGGTGGAGACGGAGTACTGGCTGTTGCGCAGGCCCATTTTGTAGACGTAGGTGGCGATGACCTCGCTGGTGTGCATGTTGAGGTCGTTTTGCATCAGAAAGACCTTTTCGAAGCCGACGTTCATCAGGTTTCCCGCACGCAAAACCAGCATGATGCAAGCGGTGGGCAAGAGCAGAAAAAAGTCAATATATACCAACTTTTGCCACCGGGTGGCTCCGTCGACGGTAGCGGCTTCGTAAAGCGTTGGATCCACAGAGGAGAGAGCAGCCAAGAAGATGATGGAATCCCAGCCCGCGTGCTGCCACACGTCAGACCAAACGTAGAGACTGGGAAAGGCGGTGGCGCTTCCCATTAGGTTGGGCGCCTCTTTGCCAAAGGCGTTGTAAATGGCGCCAATGAGACCGCGGGAGGGAGAAAGCCAGATGAGCAGCAGACCCACCATAACGACCGTGGAGATGAAATGCGGCAGGTAGAGTACGGTTTGGAATCCCTTGCGAAAGCGCTTGGCGCCGATTTGGTTAATCATCAACGCCAGGATGATGGGCAGGGGAAAGCCCGCCAGCATGCTGTAAAGGCTGAGCCACACAGTATTTCGAATGGTGTTTTCGCATTGATAAGAGCTGAAGAATCGTGTGAAATTGCGAAACAGGGGTTCGCTCCAAGGGCTGCCCAGGATGCCCAAGGAGTTTTTGTAGTCCTTGAAGGCAATGATGATGCCGTACATGGGTTTGTAAGCAAAGATGATTAGCAGTACAAAGGAAGGAAGCAGGAGCAGGTAGAGCCCCCAGTTTCGCGCGATGCGCTGGACAGCCGTTTTGTACCGGGGAGGGGTACTGAGTCGCATCATGTGGAACGCTCCTTTATGAAAGTTTAGCGCTTAACCTAAGCAGACTATATCACGTTCACAAGTGTCTGTCAATAGATTACCAAAAAATCTTTATTGATTTTTAGAAATACAACAAAATTAGAGCCTAAAAAGAAAAGGCCTATGGCAACTTCAATCCAATCATATATTTGGCAAGGCCAAAAAATCAAAACAAACGTAAAGCGCTTCACCTAAAATAGATTGCTTTTTTCTCTTGCTTTATGATATAGTTGTTTCTACAAGCATATGGTGAGGTGAACCGTATGGCAACGCTTAAAGAAATCGCGCAGGCGGCAGGGGTGAGCCTGACCACCGTGTCCAATGTCGTCAACGGCAATTATCATCGCGTCTCGTCTGATACTGTGGAGCGCATTCAAAGCCTTATCCGTCAGTCGGGATATGTGCCCAATCAGGCGGCGCGTTCGCTGGCGCAGCGCGAATCCCGCATCATCGCCGTGATCGTGCAGGCCATCGAAAACGAGAATATCTTTCGCAATCCCTACACGGCCGAATACGTGGGCGCCCTGACCGTGGAATTATACAAAAACGGCTATTTCCCGCTTATTCGATACACCGACGACTACCGCGACGTGGAAGGCGACCTGCGGGGTTGGAACGTCGCAGGCGCTATTTTCAGCGGCGCCTATTCGCGGCATCTGAAAAACATCAAATCCTTGACCACCATGCCCACGGTGTTTACCGATTGCTATTTCCGCATTCCTGGCATTAATCACGTGGGTGTGGACGATGAGGCCGGAGGTCAGATGGCTGCGGAGTACCTGGCCGGCATGGGCCACCGCCGCATGGCGTTTGTGGCCAACAGCATCGAAGAAAGCGAGGTTGACCAGCACCGGCTCTTGGGATTCCGCGCTGAATTGGCCGACCGCGGCATTACCCTGCCGGATCAATGCGTCATTCCCACCCCGGCCAATATCTACAACCCGCAGACCCTGCAAGAACTCATGCGCCGCGACGCGCCCAGCGCCATTTTTTGCACCTCCGACCGCGTGGCCGCGCAACTGGTACAGGCGCTGCATCTTCTGGGCTACCGCGTCCCCGAGGATGTTTCGGTGCTGGGCTTTGATAACTTGCCCTTGGCTGAGCTGACCCATCCGCCGCTGAGCACGCTGGCACAGGATATCAACCAAAAGGCCAAGCTGGTCGTGGACATGCTCATGCGCCACATCCGCCAAAAAGACCTCCCGCCTGAACGGACGCTTTTGGGGGTATGGCTGGTGGAGCGCAGCAGCGTGCGCCGCTATGAGGAAGGCTGAAGGTTGAGCAGGAGGTTAACGCTGAACAAATGGTTTTCCGTGACCATACGCCCGTGATGGCGGCGCACGGTGGCCTCGACCGGTACCGGCACGGCAACGCGATCGCTTCATCCTTGGGTATACTGGCGCAGAAAGGCGCGAAAAGGCTCCAGACCGCCCTTTTCCACTAGGCCCGTCAACCCGCAGATGCTGGCGGTCAGCACTCCGATGCGGCGCCGTTCCCTCCATGTAGGAACGAAGCTCCACCGCGTGGACTCGGCGGAGAGCACCTGGTTTTCAGGCGTGAGACGGACGTTGAGCGTCAGTTCGCTGGCGATTCTGTAAATGCGTCAGCATAAACGATGCCGGGCCACAAATGCGCTTTGCGACACGCCGGCCTAGCCCTTTTATCATTGTATAGAGTATGATATCCCAATTGCCCATGCGGGGCAATAACACAAAAAAGCTCGGAAACGCGAGGTTTCCGAGCCGTGGTAGCGGCGACTGGATTCGAACCAGTGACACTCCGGGTATGAACCGAATGCTCTGGCCAACTGAGCTACGCCGCCATAAAAAATGGTTGCGGGGGAGGGACTTGAACCCTCGACCTTCGGGTTATGAGCCCGACGAGCTACCAAACTGCTCCACCCCGCGACGCCCGTCGCTCGTGCGACATTGGATATCATACATCATTAACGCCGGTTTGTCAATGTTTTTTTGCGTAAAATTTCCGACGACCTCTTCCGTGTGATATAATTTAATCATCCCTGCCCAAAGGAGTGTTATCATGCAAATCAGAGCTTATCAACCCAGCGACTGGCCGGCGGTGGAGGGCATTCACGACGCCGCACGCAAGGACGAGCTGCGGCTGGCCGGCCTGGACGACGCCTTTGTTCCCCTGGCGCAAGCGGCCTCAAACGAAGGTTTATTCGACTATCGTGTGGTTGTAGCCCAGGAGGACGGGCAAACGGCGGGCTTTGCCGCCTTTTCGGAGGACGAGCTGGCCTGGCTGTACGTCGCCCCTGACAAGCGGCGCAAGGGCGTGGGCAGCGCGCTGATCGATTACGCGCTCTCCCAGATCAATGGCGATGTGACCGTTGAAGTTCTGCGCGGCAACGAGCCTGCGCTGGCGGCGTACCGAAAAGCCGGATTTGTCCTTCAGGAGACCGTCAGCGGGCAAATGCCGGGCAACGAAGCGTTTCGCGTGACCGTCCACCGCCTCGTTTTTCGGCGCGCCTGATGCGGCGCGCCCCCCCTTTACAAACCCGAAAATCTGTGCTATCATTCCTCCAACGGCTACGATGGGGACGGACGCGCCCATCTCACGGCCAAGCGAACCCGGACATGGTGCGAGCCGGGCGCCGTGTACCCGCGTCGGATCACCCCGGAGCCATCCGTCTGACGGCGCTTTGCGCGGTAAGACGGGTCGGGCGCTCCCGTGACAGGGCCGGCCGGTGCATGCCGGCCATGAGCGGACGGCGGCATGCCGTCAAAATGGGTGGTACCGCGGAAAAGCGTTTTTCCGTCCCGTTGCGCGGGGCGGTTTTTTCATGCCCCGAATTCCCCCACACATCCCAAAGGAGGCACGGACCCAATGTACCGCAAAGTATCCACGGACATGAACTTCGTCGAGCGCGAAAAGGAAGTG
>DVME01000025.1 GCA_018715175.1 Candidatus Limiplasma stercoravium | reverse complement strand
AGATTTGGAAATGAATTTGTATCCGTTTTTCACCCTTGCTTGCCAATTTGACGCTCCTTCTTTGCCCGAAATATAGAAGGCCAACGCATCCAAAAGGCCGCCGTTGGCGGCCTCAGCTTGGCGAAAAAGCTCGCCTGCGGCGCGTCTTTCCGACAGATTTGCGCCGACCGCCGACTTCGCCTTCGGCTCCGCCGGGCGGCGGACGACGTAAGAAAACCTGGCTTGACAAGGCTTGCGAACCCATCGCGCATGTCGCTGGGTTCGCAAGGCGGCTCGGAGAGCTGCGGCCCTCCGAATCTCCTGAAAAGTTTTTGACAATCAAAAAGGCCGCGTTTGCGGCCTTTTTGATGTTTCTCCGTTACTCCGCCTTGACGACGGCGTCAAGGGTGCAGCCCTGGTCGAATTCGATGGTGCCCTTATAGTTCTTGATGATGCCCGACACCGTGATGGTATCGCCAATGGCCAAGTCCTGGGCGCCTTCGCCGGCCAGACGGTAGCACATGATGGGATAGTCGGCCAGACCGCCCACCGTCATAATAACGGTGATGTTCTGGTACTCGTCGCTCCAGGGGGTATCGATGGCGGTGATCACGCCGGTGATGGTGGAGCTTTCGGTCATGGCCAGATCGACCTCAAGACCATAGGCGGAAACGGCGGCGCGAGCGTCAATGGCGCTCTCCACCGGAACCACCAGCGCGCAGCCCTGGTCAAATTCGATGGTGCCCTTGTAGTTCTTGATAACGCCAGCCACGGCAATATCGTCGCCCACGGCCAAATCCTTGGCGCCTTCGCCAGCCAAACGGTAGCATTGGATGGGCTGGTCGGTCAGGCCGTCGCACACGATGGTCACGGTGATGTTTTGATATTCGTCGCTCCAGGCGGTGTCAATGCTCACCACTTCGCCGCGAAGCACGGTGGGGGAGGTGAGCGCCACGCCATCTTCAAGCTTGTAGGCGGCATCCAGGATGGCCTTCTGGCTGACGTGCTCGCCGTAGCCAACCAGCACGCAGCCCTGGTCAAACTCGATGGTGCCCTTGTAGTTGGTCAAAATGCCTTCCACGGTAATATCGTCGCCAACAGCCAGATCTTTGGCGCCTTCACCGGCCAGACGGTAGCATTGAATGGGCTGATCTGCCAGGTCGCCAATCTGGATGGTCACGGTGATGTTTTCGTACTCGTCGCTCCAAGGCGTGTCGATGCTCACAACCGTACCATACAGGCGGAAGGTTTCCTCCAAGGAAAGCCCATCCTCCAGCGTATAGGCAATGTCCACAATCTCCGCATAGCTCATGCCGGCATCCAGAATCAGCGCGGCAGGAACCTTGTGGTTAAAGGAAACGCTCTGGCTGTTGCCGTCCGCGTCGGAGATGGTGGCGGTCAGCACATATTGGAGCTCTTCAGGGTTCTTCTCGTCCAGGTCAATGGTGACCATCTTGTCCTCACCGCGCACGACTTGGATCGTGTCGGAATCGGTCGTCCAATCCACCTGATACTCCACGCCGCCGATGTTCACCACGCCAACCACCGTGTAATCCGACGGAGTGGTTTCGGGCTTGGCGCGGTACATCATGTACAGGTAATCCTTGGCGGCGGTCAGCGCGTCGGTAGATTCAGCCGCGGCAACGCCCAATGCGGCCAGCAGGCACAGCGCGGTAAGCAGAGCGATAAATCTCTTCATGGTTTGGTTCTCCTCCCAAAATCGTTATGGATGGATGGTGATGGCGCTGGGGGTAAAGACCTTGATTTGATACGCGCCGTTGTAGCGCGTGACGATGCCGCGAACGTCCAGCGTTTTATCCAAGTAGATTTCCGGGGAAATCAGATCGCCCGCCTCGTCGTGCATGGGGATGAGGCGTACCTGGATATACGCGCCGTCCGCATCGCACAAAAGCGTAATGGCGCCGTAGGAGTCGCTTTGCGGATCGTCTGTAACATAGGCATCAAACACATGCAGGCCACGCACTTCCACCGAGGTGGACATGGCTAATTCCGCCGTGGGGAAGGCGCGGCTTTCATCGGCGACGGTCAAGACCTTTTCGCCCGATGCGAAATCCGCCGGCTCAATGAGCGTGTAGGCCGCCTGATGCCCATCGCTGAGCTTTTGCAGGTTATCCGGCGCATCCGGATCCATCATGCGGTATTCCACGCCGGCCACCTGATACGCGTCGCTGGCCGCATGGAACTGGAAAGTGCCCACCACGCGCGCCTCGTTGCCGACCTTGAGAATGCTCAGCCCCTGTCCGCTCAGGCCATAGCCGTAATAAACCGGCAGGCCGAAATACAGCCCGCTTTCCGCGTCCTGGGACTCGACATACACGCATTGGCCGTCGTTCATGGTCACAACGCCCGAAAACGCGACCTTGACACCGTCGTAGGCTTCGGGGTTGAGGCGAAGTTCGCGCAGGGTCAGTTCCACGGCGTCGCCGTAGTAGAAATCCGGATCTGGTTGGCCGGAGTAGAGGTTCAGCTTTTGTTCCTTGGCCAGCGCGAGGGCTGCCAGGCAGGTTTGGCCGTAGCGGTTGTTCGCGGACGAATTGGCCGCGGCCAGACCATTTTGCAGGATTTCAACGTTGAGGTTGCGGTAATCCTCGTCCTCCGCGGTCTTGTACCAAACCCAGACCAGGTAGCGAGTGCTGGTGGAATCCAGGTTCCAGCTGCTGTCGTCGGACTCGATGATGATGGAAACGGCTTGGGAAAGCCGCTCCTGGGTAAAGCGAGAGGCCGCCTTGCCATATTCCTCAACCCGGTTGGTGGTTTCCGGCGTGTTGATGGCCAGGTAGCGGGCTTTAAGCACACCGGAATCCACTAAGCTGGTCGGCACGTTAAAATGCGTCGTATCGCCGTCCACAAAGGCAAATACGGTCACTTCCTGCTTGGCGGTGTCCGAAGTCATGTCCAGCTTCAGCTGAGACGCGGGATCTTCATCCAGCGCCAGGCAGGGCAGCGCGCACAGCGTTACGCACAGGGATAGGAATATGGCAAGAAACGGTTTCATCATCAGCAATCCTCAACAACCAATCAATAGTTGTACTCGCACTCGTCAATGGCGTCCTCGAACGCCGCTTCGATCATGGCGTCCACATCGCCGCCGTCGTCAGCAGTAAGGCACTTGGACAACAGCGAGCCCACCTGATCGCGCGCGGTGGAGGAGCCGTTGAAGGCGGGGGAGGTGTAGTAGGCGTCTTCCTGCTCCAAGCAGACCTTGGCGCTCAAGGCGGAGATGTAATCGCCGCCGTCGGCATTGGCCAGGAAGTCGGCGTACACTTCGTTCTCGCCCACGGATTTGATGACGGGCACATAGCCGGAAGCCATGGAGAACTCGGCCTGGAAGTTGACGTTGGTGGTCAGGAACTTGACAAACAGCCAGGAAGCCACAACCTCCTGCGGGTTGCTCTTTTTGAAGATGCACACGCTGGGGCCCTGGGAAATGACCTTGCGGTTGTCCTCGCTCACCTGCGGGATGGTGGAAATGCCAACCTCGAAGGGGTAGGTGCCGTCAGCGTTGGCCGTGGGCCGCTGATAGGTCGCGCCGGCCGAGGAGCCGATGGACATGTAGCTCTTAATCTCCGAGGTGGACACGAACAAGCCGGAGGTGTAGGCGCCATACAGGGTCTGGGTGGTCAGGTAGCCCTTCTGGTACCACTCGCGGAACATCTTGACGAAGTTGCGGTTGGTCTCGTTGTTGAACAGGAAGTGATCGCCCGTCGCGCTGGTGTAGGGCGACTGATACTGTTCGCACATGGTGATGAACCAGTTGGCTTCGCTGTCATAGCCCAGGGGGATGGAGTTGGGGTCGATGGCTTTGATCTGCGCGCAAACCTCTTCCATCTCGTCCCAGGTGGTGGGCACGGTGAGGTTGTTCTCGTCAAAGAAGGTCTTGTTGTAGTAGAGCACTTCGGTGGACTTGGACAAAGGCATGGTGTACATGAGGCCGTCGCCAAACTGCATGCCCTCGTTGTAGTAGCCCTCGATGAAGTCGGCTTTCTGCTCGTCGGTGAGACCCAGAATCTCGGTGCTGCCATCGGCGCGGGTCACGGTGATGTCGCTGTCAATGAGGTTGTCCAGGGTTTCCACAGCCTGGGCCAGGTTGTACAGCGCCACGTGGTCGGGATAGCAGTAGGCGATGTTGGGCTGGCTGCCCACGGTGATCTCGGTGCTGATTTGGTCGCGCACGTCATCGTAGTTGCCAACGGAGGTGTATTCAATATGGATGTTGGGATAGAGCGCGTTGAACTCGGCAATGTAGGCGTCCAACACCGTGGTAAGGTTGGAGCCCATGGTGTGGTAGAAGGTAATGGTGACATCGCTGCCATCATAGCCTCCTTCCGGCACGGCAAAGCCGGCGCTTTGCGCCTGCGCGGGAACCAGGCATACCATCAGCATGAGCGCAAGCAGCATGGTGGAGACGAGTTTTTTCAGCATAAGTGTTCCTTCCTTTCCCTGTATGGTCATTATGTTACAGGCCATGAGGCCCATTAACCCTTGATACCGCTGCGGCTGACACCGGACATGATGTATTTGCGCAGAAATACGAAGACCAAAAACAGCGGCGCGGACACGATGGCAACCGCGGCCATCTGCACCGGATAGTTGACGTCGCCGGTGGTTTCGGTAAATGCGTTTCGCAAGCCGTTGGTAATCATGCGGTGCGCCTCGTCGTTGGCCACCAGGCGCGGCCAGATGTAGGAGTTCCACGCGCCCATCATTTTGAGAATCGTAATGGAGACCAGCGTGGGCAGCGCCAGGGGAATCATCACCTTGCACAGATATTTGAAGTCGCTGGTGCCGTCCACCTTGGCGGCGAGGTAAAGCTCGTTGGGAATCTGCAAGAAGTTCTGGCGCAATAAGTAAATGTAAAACACGCTGACCAAGAACGGCACAATGAGCACCGTATAGGTGTTGATCCATCCAAAGGTTGTGACGGTACTGTAGTTGGTAATGGTAAACAGCTCTCCGGGGATCATCATCGTGGCCAGCAGGCAGGCAAAGAGCAGCTCTTTGCCCTTAAACTCCAGCCGGGCGAAGGCAAAGGCGGTCAAAATGGTAATCACCAGCGACAGCAGCGTGGATACGCCGCCCACAATCAGCGTGTTGATAAACAGTCGGCCCAGGTTGGCGGTGGTAAAGGCGTCCACATAGTTGCGCAAAACGATGACCATGGGCCAAAAGGTGGGGGAGCTGCGCCGGTATTCCTCCAGGGTTTTAAGCGAGGAAATCAGCATCCAATAAAAAGGAAAGAGCACGATGGCCGCCATGAGGATCAAAAACGCATACGTCAAAAACAGGTAAGCGGCCTTGCCGATTTGCTGGCGAACGGAAACCTTTTGGATGTTGCGCGCGTGCATGGTGGCTGTGTTAGCTTTGGACATACGGCACCTCTCAATAATGGACCCGTTTTTTGCTGACCTGCAGGTTCACCAGGGTGACCACCAGGATGATGCCAAACAGGATCAGCGCGGCAGCGCTGGCGCGGCCCTGGCTGTTGGTGCTCAGGGCGTCGTAGATGAAGCCGACCATGGTGTTGAGGCGGGCGGCGTCGTCGGGCGGGCCCATGTTGACGCCGAAGATGCCCACGATGCTGGTGTACTCCTTGAAGCCGTCGATGAAACCGGTGATGATGACATAGGCCAGCATGGGGGAAAGCAGCGGGACGGTGATGCGCGTCAGGACGCGCCGGCGGGGTGCGCCGTCGACGCGGGCGGCATCATAGTATTGGCGGTTAATGCTTTGTAGGCCGCCCAGGAGAACCAATATTTTGAAGGGCAGGGCGTTCCACACGATGTAAACCACCATCACGATGATGTTGGAGGTATAAGTGGATCCATAGTTGATCCAGTTAACGTGCTCTCCGCCGAAAAACTCGATGATGTTGTTGATGATGCCCGCCGTGACGATGATTTCGTTCTCTGTACCGTAAAAGCTGCCCACAATGTTGAACATGGCGGCGAACACCATGCCGATGGCGATGGAGTTGGTCACGTAGGGCAGAAAGAAAATGGTCTGCAACGCTTTTTGCAAAGGACGAATCGCATTGAGCGCAACGGCGATCAACAGCGCCAGCACCGTGGAGATGGGCACGGTCCATACGCACAGCAGCACCGTTGTGCGCAGGCAGTCCACAAAGCGGCGGTAATCCAGCACCTTGGTGAAGTTGCCCAGCCCAAACTCAAACGCCTGGCCGCCCACAGCCTTCAGACCGCTGTAATTTTCCAAAAAGGCCATGCGCACCGTGTTGATAATTGGCCAGATGGTGAACACCATCAATAGCGCGAGCGCCGGCGCCAGGTAAATCCAGGCTTTCCATTGATGCTTGCTATCAACCATGCGTTTTCACCTCAAAACGGATGCGCTCCTCGGTGTCCTTGTGGAAAATAAACACCTTGTGCGGCTTGAGGGAATAGCGAACCCATTCGCCGGTGACGTCGATTTTGGAGTCCGCGTTGATGATGGAACGCAGCGTGGGGGAGAGGGAAGCCTCGTGGGTGGAGACAATGCTCACATCCCGGCCCATGACTTCGACATTGTTGGGACGGCATTTGAGCGGGCCGTTTTGCTCCAGTATAAATCCCTCCGGACGGATACCGGCATAAACCTCCTGATCCGCCACGCCCGGCGTATCCAGCACGGCGTCGTTGCCGATGAAAAGCTGGCCGTCCTTGACCTGGCCGCGGAAAACGTTAATGGGCGGCGTGCCCAGGAACTTGGCCACGAACAGGTTGGACGGGTCGTCGTAAACGGCTTGGGGCTGGCCGGTTTGCTGCACGATGCCGTCGCGCATGACCACGATGAGGTCGGAAATGCTCATGGCTTCCTCCTGGTCGTGGGTCACAAAGACAGTGGTAATTTTCGTTTCTTTTTGAATGCGGCGGATCTCCTCGCGGGTTTGCAGGCGCAGGCGCGCATCCAGGTTGGAAAGAGGTTCGTCCAGCAAAAGCACGCGCGGCATTTTGACCAGCGCGCGGGCGATGGCCACGCGCTGCTGCTGGCCGCCGGAAAGCTCGCTGGGTTTGCGATCCATGAGCTCCTCAATCTGCACTAGCTGCGCTGCCTGCTGCGCGCGTTCAAGCATCTGATCCTTTGTTAGCTTGTCGACGCCTTTGAGGTTTTGCAGCGGAAAAAGGATGTTTTGCAACACCGTCATATGCGGGTAGAGCGCGTAGTTTTGAAACACCAGGCCAATGCCGCGGTTTTCGGTGGATAGCTCGGTCACATCGTCTTCGCCAAAGAAAATTCGTCCGCTGGTGGGCTTTTGCAGGCCGCTAATCATGTACAGCGTCGTGCTCTTGCCGCAGCCGGAGGGCCCCAAAAGGCCGATGAGCTTTCCGTCGGGAATGGTGAAGCTGAAGTCGTTGACCGCCACCACCTCCCCGCCCGATTTTTTGTTGCGGCTGGGAAAGATTTTGGTCAGGTTTTGCAGGGTAACTTTCATAGGATCCCCTTTCTGCGCTCTGGGCTCTTGATGTTATGGATAGGTTCGCTGGGAAACCTTTTCGGCGTGCGCCTTCTGCTTGAAGGCAATCATATCCTCCCGGGTGGGGAAGATGCGCTGGCTTGGCAAATCCACCTCTACGGTGGAAGCCAGCAAATCGTGAATGGCCGTGCGACGTGCGCTGAAGGCCACAAGCCCAAGCTGCATGAGCAGGATCAGGCCCAGGATCACCGGCCCGATAACGCCAATGACGCCCAAAAAAATCATGATGACGATCAACAAGGGAATCATGGTTTCCAGCGCGTATTTGCCAAGAAGTGTGCGCACGAACATCGTTACCGCGTTCACGCGAACACCGTCGCAACGCATCAGCCCCAGGCCGAAGATTTTTTTGCCCAGCGTCTGCCCGTTGCCCAGCAAGAGCGGTACGGCGAAATCCATAAGCAAAAGCCCGCTTAAGACGCTGAGCGAAAGGATGAGCAGCGTCAGGCTGATCAGCATGTTGTAGGCGTATACGGCGCTTTCGTCCGCGTCCAGGGCGGCATAGGCGGCGTTGAGGGCAGAGGATTCCGCTTCGGAAAGGCTTTCGTATTCGGACAGCGACAGATTGAAATTCACGCCATATGCTTGAGCATAGCGCGCGTACGCGTCCTCGACCTCGCGGTAGTACCTGTCGTACCCCAGGGCGGCCGACATCGCCCACCCCAGCAGTACGACCACCACGCCCAGCACAATTCCGTCAAATAGAAACGCGGAGATCCGTTTCCACATGCTGGCCTTCTGCAAGCTCCAGGTCATATGGGATACCTCATCTGATTCAAGTATGCTCGATCCTTCCCCTGATGAATGAAAGTCCTTGCTTATCTATTATACTGGAAATTCTACAAAAAGCTACAACAATTTTATGATTCTCACAAAAAAGATGGTTCACAAATTTCGGACAGATTGCTGAATTTATATCTTGCTTACGCAAATGTGGTGGTTGACATGGCTTGAAATCGCCCGGACAAGCCATTATAATGCAGATGAGCTTGCGCTTAGCGATTTTAAACAAAGGAGTGATCCCTATGGCAAATCGTATCGTTTTAAACACCATTTCCTACCATGGCGACGGCGCCGTCGAACACATCGTCAGCGAGCTGACCTCGCGCGGCTACCGGAAAGCCTTCGTTTGTACTGATCCGGACCTGGTGCGCTTTGGCGTGACGGCCAAAGTGACGGACGTCCTTGAACGCGGCGGTGTCGCTTATGAGGTGTACGACAACATCAAAGCCAATCCCACCATTGAAAATGTGCAAACCGGCGTAAAGGCTTTCAATGCTTCCGGCTGCGACTGCATGGTAGCGGTGGGCGGAGGCTCGGCCATGGATACGGCCAAGGCCATCGGCATCATCGCCACCAACCCGGAATTCGCCGATGTGCGCAGTCTGGAAGGCGTCGCTGCGACGCGTAATCATGCCGTGTTTACCGTTGCCGTCCCCACCACCGCCGGTACCGCCGCTGAGGTGACCATCAATTACGTGATTACCGACGTGGAAAAGAAGCGCAAATTCGTTTGTGTGGATACCAACGACATTCCCGCCGTCGCAGTCGTCGACCCGCAAATGATGGCCACCATGCCCAAAGGACTCACCGCCGCCACCGGCATGGATGCGCTGACGCATGCCATTGAGGGCCTCATCACCCGCGGAGCGTGGGCCATGACGGATATGTTCCATCTGGAGGCCATTCGCCTGATTTCCGCCAACCTCCGCGCCGCCGTCAACAACGATCCCGAAGGCCGTCAGGGGATGGCGCTGGGCCAGTATGTGGCCGGCATGGGCTTTAGCAATGTGGGCCTTGGCATTGTGCATAGCATGGCCCACGGCCTCAGCGCTCTGTATGACACGCCTCACGGCGTGGCTTGCGCCATCATTTTGCCCACGGGCCTCCAATACAACGCCGAGTTCACCGGCAACAAATACCAGGCGCTGGCCAAGGCCATGGGCGTGGAGGGCGCCGACGCGATGGATCAGGCGCAGTACCGCGCCGCGGCCATTGAAGCCGTTAGACGCCTTAGCGCCGACGTGGGCATTCCCGCCGACCTTAAGGGCATCCTCAAGCCCGAGGACATCCCCTTCCTGGCGCAAAGCGCGTACGACGATGCCTGCAGGCCCGGCAACCCGCGCGATACCAGCGTGGAGGAAATCGCGCGGCTGTACGAAAGCCTCCTCTAAAAAACATCGAAAATACGGTTCCCCCTCTTTACAGCACCGCGTTAGCGTGCTAAAATGACACCGCGGTCTGATTTCCGCCAATGACGAAACGGATGGAGGATGGAACCATGAAGAAACTTGCGTCTTTTGTTCTGGCGTTGTGCCTATGCTTGTTCGCCGTTTGCACCGCGCTGGCCGAAAGCGCCGAGAGCGACCTGGGCTACGTGCTGGACAAGGGTGTACTGGTAGTGGGTATTACCAACTTTGCGCCCATGGATTACCAGGACGAGGACGGCAACTGGATCGGCTTTGACGCGGACATGGCGCGGCTGTTTGCCGAAGCGCTGGGCGTGGACGTGGAGTTTATCGAGATCAACTGGGACTACAAGGTTGAGGAGCTCAACGCCAAGAACATCGATGTGGTGTGGAACGGCATGACCCTTCTGGAAGACGTGAAAAACGCCATGGAAACAACCGTGCCCTACTGCCTCAACGCGCAGGTGCTGGTGGTGCCGGCGGACAAGGTCGCTGATTATGAAAACGTCGAGTCCCTGGAGGGCGTATACGTGGCGGTGGAGTCCGGCTCGGCGGGCGAAGATGCGGCCACGGAGCTGGGCGGCACGGCCGTCCCGGTGCAAAACCAGGCAAGCACGCTGATGGAGGTCACGGCCGGCACTTCGGACGCCGCGGTGATTGACCTGCTGATGGCCGGCGCTATGATTGGCGAAGGCACCAGCTACGAAAACCTGGCCATTGCCCTCAACCTCAACGAAGCGCGCGGCCTGGCATCCGAGGAATACGGCGTGGGCTTCCGCAAGGGCTCTGACCTGGCGGTCGTGTTCAACGATTTCTGGTCTGACAAGGTTGCCGACGGCACCGCGCTGGAAGTGGCGACCACCTATGGTCTCCAGGAGTCCGTCATTCTGGAATGAGCGCGTCCTGAACAACAAATCCAGTCCAAGGGCGGAGGGCGGCGTCCCTCTGCCCTTGGGCCGTTTTCATGCCCCGATTGCAGCACGGAGAGGACGATTGCATGTTCCAGTCAGTTGTAACGTTTCTGTCATCCGATGAGTTCCAAACGGTGGTCGCAGCCCTGAACAGCGGCTTTGGGGTCACGCTGAAACTTTTCTTTGTCACGCTGGTGGGCGCTCTGCCGCTGGGGTTGCTGATTTCCTTCGGTTCCATGAGCCGCTGGGCGCCGCTGGCCCGGCCTATTCGATGGGCTTTGCGCCGCATGGGTCGGGAGGGCGGAAAGGGCGCTTCCGCGCTGATGCGTTTTCGGCCCGTGAGCCTGATCTGCCGTTTCCTGGTGTGGATCGTTCGCGGTACGCCGCTGGTTTTGCAAATCATTACGCTGTTCTATGTCCCAGGCATGCTGGGCTTGTTTTCCTGGGGCGGCGGCGCCGGCGCGCGCTTTACGGCGGTGTCCGCCGCGTTCGTCATCAACTATGCCTTCTACTTTTCCGAAATCTATCGCGGCGGCATCCAGGGCGTTCCCGAAGGCCAGAAGGAAGCGGGCCAGGTGCTGGGCATGACCAAGTCCCAAATCTTCCTGCGTGTCACCCTATTGCAGATGGTCAAGCGCATCGTGCCGCCCATGTCCAACGAAATCATTACCCTGGTCAAGGACACCTCCCTGGCCCGCGTTATCGCGCTGCAGGAAGTCATCTGGATGGGCGAATCCTTTATGAAGGGCAATCAGGGAATTTCCGGCTTGGTCTGGCCGCTGTTTTTTACGGCTGTCTACTACCTGGTCTTCAGCGGTGTAGTCACCGTCGCGCTGGGCCGCCTGGAAAAGAAGCTCTCGTTCTTCCGCTGAGGAGGTGAAGGAAATGGAGATTCTCAACGTCAGCCACATCGAGAAGCACTTTGGCGACACCCGGGTGCTCAACGACATCAGCTTCCAGCTCGAGCGCGGACAGGCCCTGGCCATCATCGGTTCCTCCGGCTCCGGCAAGACGACGCTGCTGCGATGCCTGAACTTTTTGGAAACGCCCGATCGCGGACGTATCGTTGTCAACGGCCAAACCCTGTGGGAAGCGGGGCAGGCCGGCGCGCAGCGCGAGAGCGAAACACGTCTCAAGCGCCTGCATTTCGGATTGGTGTTTCAGGCGTTTCACCTGTTTCCGCAGTATACGGCTTTGGAAAACGTGACCTTGGCCATGCGTCTGCTGGCGCAGGAGAAGCCGGAGTACAAGCAGCGCAAGAAGGAAACGCTCGCCAGCATCGAACAGGAAGGCCGCGAGCTGCTGGCGCGAATGGGACTTTCCGACCGGGCGGGGCACTATCCGCACCAGCTTTCGGGCGGGCAGCAGCAGCGTGTGGCCATTGCGCGTGCGTTGGCGCTCAAGCCGGATATTCTGTGCTTTGACGAACCGACTTCCGCCTTGGATCCAGAACTGACCGGGGAGGTGCTGCGCGTCATCCGTTCTCTGGCGCAGGAAAAGACCACCATGATTATCGTCACCCACGAAATGGCTTTTGCCCGTGACGTGGCGGATCAGGTGATTTTTATGGACGGCGGCGTGATTGTGGAACAGGGCGATGCGCGGCAGGTCATCGAACATCCGCGCATGGAGCGTACCCGGCAGTTTCTTTCCCGATATGGTCAAGGGTAAGGAATCCTAAAATAGAATGGGCAAAATTTCATGGGTTGGGATGTTATGAGAAGGATCTTTCGTTTTTATGGTATCAGGAAAAAGCGAGGAGGTTCCCCCATGAAAACAACCGGCAGGATTTCGTTATGGCTTGCGCTGATGCTCGGCGTATGCCTTCTGCGCCCAGCGCTTGCCAGCGCCGGCAGGGTCGCCTTTGTGTCTAACCCCAATCCCACGGATCGGCTGAATCTGCGCACCGCGCCGTCACAAACGGCGATTTCGCTTGGCAAATACTATACCGGCGTGAGCGTGGACGTGCTGGACGAGTCCAACGGCTGGGCGCACGTGGCCATCGGAAACCTGGAAGGATATATGAGCGTCCAGTACTTGGCGGACTCCACCGCGTTTTCCGCCATTCCGACCGTCAAGATTGCCAATGCGTCCGGCACGGGGCTGAACCTGCGCCAGGAGCAAAGCATCAATTCCCGGTCTTTGGGGCTGTATCCCAACGGGACGCAGGTGGAGGTGCTGGGCGTGGGGGAAACCTGGCATCATGTGCGCGTGAACAATCAGACAGGCTTTATGCTGGCCACCGGCCTCAGCCCGCGCCTGACTTTTTCCGATACGACGGAATCGAGCCAGAGCCAGGCAAGCACCTATGCCGTGGTCAACAATCCCAACCCCGCCGACCGGCTGAACCTGCGTGCCAGCGCCAGCGCGCAGGCGGCCACCAAAGGCAAGTATTACAACGGGACGCCGGTGACGCTGCTGGAAACGCTGCAAAACGGCTGGTACAAGGTGCGCGTTGGCAGCGTGACGGGCTACATGGACGGGCGGTACCTCGCCATTGGACAGGCGGCCAGCAGCGTTCAAAGCGCGATGCCCACCGCGACCATCGCCAACGCCTCTGGCACGGGGCTGTACCTGCGCGTTGGACAGAGCACCAACACCAGCAACTTGGGCCTTTACAGAAACGGCACGCAGGTCACGGTGATGGGCATTACCCAAGACTGGTATCACGTGATGGTTGACGACCTCAGCGGCTACATGCTTGCTGACGGCCTGACGCCCAAGCTATCCTTCCGACTGACCGACTGAGTCCAAGAATTGCGCGGCCTCGGCTGCATCCAGCGCCTCCACATCCCGGAGGCGCTTTTGGATGTTCCGGGTGCGCGCATAGGCGTTTTCGATGCTTTCGGAGGCTTGGCGCAGCTTGTCCTGCGTGCGTTCCAAGACCTGCGCGAAGCTGCCGAAATCGGTTTTGACCGCGCCCAGAAGTTTCCAGACCTCGGCGGAGCGCTGCTGGATGGCCAGGGTTCGAAAGCCCATTTGCAGGCTGTTGAGAAGCGCCAAAAGCGTGCTGGGGCCGGAAATGAGCACGCGCTGCTCGCGCTGGATGCTTTCCACCATGAGCGAATGGCGCATAACCTCTGCGTAAAGGCTTTCCAAAGGGAGAAACATGACGGCGAAATCCGTGGTGTTGGGCGGGGCGATGTATTTGCCAATGCGCTTGGCTTCGGCTTTCACCGCGTTCATCAATCCCTTTTGCGCGGCCTCCACCGCCGCCTGATCGCCCGCCTGGGATGCGTCGGCCAGCCGCGCGTAATCCTCCTGGGGGAATTTACTGTCGATGGGCAGGTACACGGGTTGCTCTTCGGGGCCGTTGCCGGGCAGCACCACGGCGTATTCCACGCGCTCCGCGCTTCCAGGGCGCACAGCTACGTTGCGTTCGTATTGTTTTTCCGTAAACACCTGTTCCAGCAGCGCGCCCAGCTGAATCTCGCCCCAAATGCCACGTGTTTTTACATTGCCCAGCATGCGCTTGAGATCGCCCACGCCTGCGGCTAGGCTGTTCATTTCGCCTAGGGATTTATAAACCTGTTCCAGCCGCTGGCTGACCTGCGAAAAGCTTTCGCTGAGGCGCTTGTCCAGCGATTCGGTAAGCTTTTCATCCACGGTCTTGCGAATGACGCCCAGCTGTTGGCCGGTTTCCTCGCGCATGCCCCGCATGCCGTCGTCCAGCGCTTTGCGCAGAGTTTCCATGCGCGTTTCGTTTTGCGACAGCGCCCGCGCCTGGGATTCGTCGGAAAGCCGCAGGCGCTCTTGGATGCGCCGCAGCTCGGCCTCCACGGACGATTGCAGGTTTTGTTGGCGCTCCTCAAGCATGCGCGCGATTTCCTGGCTTTGTCTCAGGGCGGTTTCCACCTGAGAGCCATACAGCTGTGTGGAAGTCTCCATAGCGCCGCGAAGCGCCGCCAGGTCGCGCTGGCGCTCCTCGTCCTGACGCAGCCGCTCGTCGCCCATGCGTTCATGATCCTGCGCGAGGCTTTGCTGCGCCTGCCAAAGCTCTTGGCGCAAGCGGCCGATTCTGCGCAGCGCCACGGCCAGAAGCACCGCCGTTACCAGCACAATCGCCAGAAACGGCAGATACGTTTCAACCCATTGAGGCATGTCCATCCCGCCTTTCATGAACAAAAAGGCCGCCGCTACATTTCCCGGCGGCCTTCGATGGCCTTGGCTAAGGTGATTTCGTCCGCGTATTCCAGGTCGCTGCCCACCGGGACGCCGTGGGCGATGCGGGTGACCAATATCCCCGTGGGCTTAATCAACCGCGCGATGTAGGTAGCGGTCGCCTCGCCTTCAATGTCTGGATTGGTGGCCAGGATAACCTCGGTGACAGACGTATCCTGCAAACGAGCTAGCAACTCCTTAATGCGGATGTCGTCCGGGCCAATGCCGTCCATGGGCGAAAGCGTGCCGTGCAAAACGTGGTATAGGCCATGAAAATCATGCATGCGCTCGATGGCCGCCACATCCCGCGGATCGCGCACCACGCAGATTTGCCCGTTGCGGCGGCGTTCGTCCCCGCAGATGGAGCACAGGGAACCGGTGGCGTAATTGCCGCATTCGTCGCAATAGCGAATGGCCTTGCGCCCTTGATACAGCGCGGCGGCAAGCTCTCGAACGTCCTCCTGCGGCATGCCGATGATGTGGTAGGCCAACCGCTGGGCGCTCTTTTGTCCAATGCCGGGCAGACGCGCCAGCTGGGACACCATGCGCGTGATGGGCTCCAGTTGCTGCGCCATGGCTTAAAACATGCCTCCCATGCCCGGCGCCAGCCGCGCCATTTCGTTGGCGCGGGTTTCTTCCGCGGTGCGAAGGGCTTCGTTGACCGCCGCCAGAATCATATCCTGCAACATGTCCACATCGTCGGGATCGACGCATTGGGGATCAATGACGAGCGATTTGACCTCCCGCGCGCCGGTCACGGTTACGCTCACCATGCCGCCGCCCGCCTGCGCGGAAAACTCGCGCTCGTCGAAGGCCTCCTGCGCCTTGGTCATCTGCTCCTGAAGCTTTTGCGCCTGGCGCATGAGCTGCTGCATGTTCGCGCCGCCGCCAAAGCCGCCAAATTGGTTCCTTGCCATGTCAAACGTCCTCCCGTTATTCCTTAATGCTGATGAGTTTCAAGTCCGCCGATACGCCGGTAATGCGCACGCTGGGCGCTGTTTCGTCGTCGATGATGTTGACGCCCTGCGTGCGAACGCGACCGCTGATGGAGCGAAGGCTAACGTTCATGCCTTCCACGGGCGCGGTGATGATGACGTTGCCGGAGACGGCCGTTACCTCGACGGATTGGAAGTGGCCGTTCATGTTGTAGGTCTGCTCGCCGCTTACGCTGTTGCATTTGAGGGTTTGAGCGTTAAGCGCGTCAAGAATGATGTTGCCGCTGACGCTGCGCATGCTTACGCGCTCCGCGGCAATTTCCTCGCCGCGCGCATCGCCGGAGACGGTTTTGAGGGTAAGCGCCTGGGCTGTGAGCTTCAGCGCGCGCAGATCGCCGGACACGGTTTCCAGCGAAATTTCATTCGCCGAAAGCTTGCGGGCGCTAAGCAGGCCAGATATGGTATTGAGACGGATGCGGCCGTCAAAATGCTTGGGAACGCGCACGCACACCTGCAACCAACGGCTTTCCGTGATGTTAAACGATAGGCCGTATTGGGGCTGTTCGACCAACAGCTGGTTTTCCCGCGCCTCGATGCGCAGGTCGTTGACGCTGCTGTCGTCGCCCGCCGCCATGACCTGGATTTTGTCCACATCGTCAGCGAAAATCTCCAGCTGCGCCCAGGCCAAATGCACCCCGATGCTGGAAAGGCCCTCTACCTCAAAACTTTGGTTTCTTTCCATGAAAAAGCACCTCCGATATGCGCTCTTGATATCGTCTTCTCAACAGAGGTATCATACCTTTTTTTGAATAAAAAAGCAACCTCATCTTTGCTGGACGGCGCGCTGGCGGCGGTAAGCCGTGGGGGTCAGGCCCGTGGTTTTTTTGAAGACTTTGATGAAGTAGTTTTCGTCGGGAATGCCGACTGCCTGCGCGACAAAGCGCACGCTGCGGTCGGTCGTGGACAGCATTTCCATGGCCGCGTCCATGCGGCGGCGGTTGAGCAGGCGAATGGGCGGCAGGCCAAAACGCTGGGCGCAAAGGCCGCACAGCCGGGTTTTGCCCATGCTCAGCGCGCGGCAGAGCGTATCCAGGGTGACGCGCTCCATGAAATGCGCGTTGATGTATTCCTCCAGCAGCGCGGCGTCGTCGCGCTGCGTTCCGGCGCTCAAACCATAGTAGCGCACTTCGCTGATGCAGGCCGTCACGATTTCCGCGCAGGCGTTGATCTGCGGCGACGAGAGGCGCTTGAGGCGCAAAAAAGCCGCGTAGAGCGCGTCGGGATCGGGGTACCAGGCGCATTGCTCGCGTACGCGCCGCCATTGCTCCTCGCGCGGCGCATCGTCCAGCATCTGCCCAAAGACGATGGCAGCCACCGGGCGGCCGTTGTCCAGCACGGGAAGGGCGACCTCGTAAAGCCCCGCATGGCAAAGGTAGCGGCAGGCCGATCGGCTTTTGCGCGCGTCGCGCAGCGCGCGCGCATCGCATTCCTGGCATCGCTTGTCGCCGGCTTCGGCAATCAGCTGGCAAAACGGCGTGCGAAAGCTGCTGGTATAGATTTCGTGCGCGTTTTCATCCAGCAGGGCGAACTTGACGCCCGTGAGCGTATGCAAATCGTTGATAAGCCGTCCCAGTCGATCCCAGTCGGTCATCTTGAGCATTCAAATCGCGCCTCCTGCTTCCATCATAGCACAGAATTGGGAAAAACGAAAGAATGTACTATCAATGCGAACGTTTTTCTCTGCAAAGCGCACGGGCGGGCATGCTATGCTTGTGCCAAACAACAAGCGCCCGGGCGTGGCCGGGCGGCTGGAAGGTCGGAGGAATCTATGGAGAATATTTATACCCAATTCCTGCTTGAGGGCAATCCTGTCAGCCTGGTGCGCTACGGCAACGGCCATATCAACGACACCTACCTGCTCTTAACCGACGAACCTCACGCCTACATCTTGCAGCGTATCAACAGCCGCGTCTTTTCCGACGTTCCCAAGCTGATGGATAACATCATTGCTGTGACCAATCACCTGCGCCGTCAGGATGACAACCCGCGTCATGTGCTGACCCTGGTGCCCACAAAGGCGGGCGACCGGTATCTCACGCTGGAGACGGGCGAGTATTGGCGGCTGTACGAATTCGTAACCGACAGCATTTGCCTGGACAAGCCCGAGAACGCGCACGACCTGATGCAAAGCGGCGTGGCCTTTGGCGTGTTTCAAAACCAGATGGCGGACTTTCCGGCGCAAACGCTGGTGGAGACCATTCCGCACTTTCACGACACGCCCGACCGCTACCGCCAGCTGCACGAGGCCATTCGAGAAAACCGCGCCGGCCGGCTGACCAGCGTATCCTATGAGCTGGCCTTTTACCTTCAGCGCGAATCCGAGGCGTCTGCGCTCATGGATATGTGCCGCCGGGGAGAACTGCCCCTGCGCGTGACGCACAACGATACCAAGCTCAACAACGTCATGCTGGACAAGCGCCTGCGCACGCCGCTGTGCGTGATTGACCTGGATACCGTCATGCCGGGCTTGGTAGCCAACGATTTTGGCGACAGCATTCGCTTTGGCGCGAGCACGGCCGCCGAGGACGAAAAGGATTTGAGCAAGGTATCCTTGTCGCTTGAGCTCTTAGAAGCCTTTGCGAGCGGCTTTTTGGGCGCGTGCGGCAACCGTCTGACACCGGCTGAGCTGGAAACGCTGCCCCTGGGCGCCAAGTTGATGACCCTGGAGTGCGGCGTGCGCTTCTTGACCGACTATCTCAACGGCGACACCTATTTCCACATTGCCAGGCCCGAGCACAACCTCGACCGTACACGCACGCAAATGACCCTGGTGGAAGATATGGAGCGCAAGTGGCGCGACATGGAGCTTATCATTCGCCAGGCGGCCCGGTAAAACGGCGGCATAAACGGCATAAAAAGAAGCGGTTCCGCGTAATAAGCGTTGGGAGCCGCTCTTTTTTTGATTTACCTACCGGGTCAGGACCGGTCCGACTTCATTTCTGCCAAGCACTTTTCGCAAACCAGCTTGCCTTTGAACAGCGTAACGTTGCGCGCGTCATTGCAGAAAATGCAGCCAGGCTGATACTTTTTGAGGATGATTTCATCGCCCTCAGTAAAGATTTCCAGCGTATCCCGAATGGCGATGCCCATGGTCTTGCGAAGCTCGATGGGGATAACGATACGGCCCAGATTATCCAGCTTGCGAACGACACCTGTAGATTTCATTGGTAACCCTCCCATAGACATTTGGCTATTTCCACAAGCTGTTATGCCAGCGGATACTATAAAAATACAGCGATGCACAGTTTCTGTCAATGGCTAATACGGTACTATTGATTGCCAGTTCACATATAATTGAGTGTGTGCAATTAAAATATGTGTCGAACTTAAGTCATAAATGGTGTGAAAGGAACGTGAATTTTGTATGATGTTGCAGGGAATTTGGACGGGAATGATGGCTGTTTCGCTTTTGTACGCTTTGATTTGCGGAACATCTGGGAAAATGTTGGAAGCTGCTTTGCAGGGAACGGCGGAGGCAATTGCTCTCATTGTAAATTTAGGGGCAGGATACCTGTTTTTCTGCGGGATGCTGGAAATTGTTCAAGCGCTCAACGTGCCCATGGCGCTGGTCAAACGCTTCGGCGGAGGCTTGAAACGGCTGATGCCCGGTATCCGAAGCCAGCAAACGCTCAACGCCGTCGCGCTGAACCTCTCGGCCAACATGCTGGGCCTTGGCAACGCGGCGACCCCTATGGGAATGGAAGCCATGCGCCTGATGGAAGCGGAACGGCAATCCCGGCCCGAGGTGGCGCATGATATGTACATGCTGCTTGTTCTCAACGCCACAAGCATCCAACTTCTACCAACCACCGTGCTGGCCCTGCGCGTGGCGGCCGGTTCCGCCGCGCCAAACGCCGTGATTCTGCCAACCCTCCTGTGCACGGCGGTTTCAACCGCCTGCGGCGCGCTGCTGGCCGCCGCGATGCGAAAGGCGGCGCGGCATGCTTGACAGTAGCGCGATTCTTCCTGTGCTGTTGCTGTTGCTGCTCGCTTTTGGCGCGCTGCGCCGCCTGCCCATGCTCGACCTCTTCCTGGCCGGCGCAAAGCACGGTTTGCGTGTGGCGGTGGAGGTGCTGCCCAACTTGGCGGCCATGATGTGCGCCATCTCCCTCATGCGCGCCAGCGGCCTTATGGACGCCCTGTGTACGGCCTGCGCGCCGGTGATGCAGTTCCTGGGGCTTCCGGCGCAGGTGGCGCCGTTGGCCTTCCTGCGACCCATCAGCGGCTCGGCGTCGCTGGCGCTATTGGAAGAACTGCTCAACGCTTACGGCCCGGATTCCCGGGTGGGCCTGGTGGCCTCGGTCATCATGGGTTCGAGCGAAACCGTGTTTTACACCGTATGCGTGTATATGAGCGGGTTGCAGCATCGCAAAACCGGCTACGCCGTGCCCTGCGCCCTGGCGGGCGCTCTGGCTTCCATGTGGCTGGCGGGTGTGCTTTTTTAGCGTTGACAAGCCGAGAAAAAGCGCTATAATATTGGCGAATCGAACATGGCAGCCAGGAACGGGAGAGTACCGCCGCAAGCGCCGGCAAAGAGAGCCGCGAACCGGGTGAAACGCGGAGCGGGGCACGGCGGGAAGATGGCCCGGGAGCTTTTTCGCTCGATAGGTAGGGCGAAACGGACGGCACCGATATTGGCCCGCGATGGACATGCATCGCAACGAAGCGATAAACCAAGGGTGGTACCGCGGGTTATGCCCGCCCCTTTTCTGATGGGGCGCGGCTTTTTTCATTCACAGCAAGGAGGGGGATACGGACATGCCCGGCAAGGAGACCTTCTACATCACTACACCCATCTACTACCCCAGCGACAACCTGCACATCGGGCACGCCTATTGCAGCACCGCCGCCGATACCATGGCGCGTTTCAAAAAGCAGCAGGGCTTTGACACGTATTTTCTGACCGGCACGGACGAGCACGGGCAGAAAATCGAGCGCAAGGCCATGGAAAAGGGCGTCACCCCGCAGGCCTATGTGGACGAGATCGTCCGCGGCATCAAGGAGCTGTGGAAGCTGATGGACGTCGATTACGACGACTTCATCCGCACTTCCGATGAGCGGCACGTCAAGGCGGTTCAGAAGATTTTCCGCAAGCTCTACGAGCAGGGCGACATTTACAAGGGAACCTATGAAGGCTGGTATTGCACGCCGTGCGAGAGCTTCTTTACCGAGCTTCAGCTCAAGGACGGCTGCTGCCCGGATTGCGGACGCCCGGTGGAAAAGACCAACGAAGAGGCTTACTTCTTTCGGCTGAGCAAATACCAGGATTGGCTGATTGATTATATCCAGACGCATCCAGACTTCATCCAGCCCAAAAGCCGCCAAAACGAAATGCTCAACAACTTCCTGCGCCCCGGGCTTCAGGATCTTTGCGTCAGCCGAACCTCCATCAAGTGGGGCGTCCCGGTCGATTTTGACAGCGCGCACACCGTCTACGTCTGGCTGGACGCGCTGACCAACTACATCACCGCCTTGGGCTATACCAGCGACGACCCATCCCTGTACGAGAAATACTGGCCGGCGGATATTCACCTGGTGGGCAAGGAGATCGTGCGCTTTCATACCATCATTTGGCCCATCATCCTCCATGCCTTGGGCCTTGAGCTTCCCAAGCAGGTCTTTGGCCATGGCTGGCTGGTGCTCAGCGGCGTGAAAATGTCCAAATCCCTGGGCAATGTGGTGGATCCTGTGGTGCTTTGCAACCGCTATGGCAGCGACGCCATTCGCTACTTCCTCATGCGAGAGATGCCCTTTGGCAGCGACGGCCAGTTCAGCTACGAAGCGCTGCTGACGCGCATGAACGCAGATTTGGCCAACGACCTGGGCAACCTGGTCAGCCGCACGGTGGCCATGGTGCAAAAGTCCTTTGACGGCGTTGTTCCCGCGCCGCTGGAGTACACCGACGGCGACCGCGCGCTGATCGCCCTGGCCAACCAGACGCCGGATTTGGTGAGCCTGCACATGGACGGGCTTCAGTTTTCCACAGCGCTTCAGGACATTTGGAAGCTGGTGGGGGAATGCAACCGCTACATCGACCAAAACACGCCCTGGGTGCTGGCCCGCAGCGAGGAAGGCCGCGAACGCCTGCGCACGGTGCTCTACATCCTGTGCGAATGCATCCGCATGGTCGCGGTGCTCATCCAGCCGACCATGCCGCGCACGCCGGCGCGCATTTTTGAGCAGCTGGGCGTCACGGATGAAAACTTGACCCAATGGCCTTCCCTGCATTTTGGCGCAATGCCTGCCGGTGGAAAGACGCAGAAAGGCGAAACGCTTTTCCCGCGCATTGACATCAAAAAGGAACTGGCGGATATCGTGCCCGACGCGCCCAAAGCGCCGCCTAAACCTGCAGAGGCTAAGCCTGCCGCGCTCAAGGCCGAAAAGCCGGCGGAAGAATGCATCTCCATTGACGAGTTCGACCGTGTGAAGCTGCGCGTCGCGCGCGTTTTGACAGCCGAGCGCGTGGAGGGAAGCGACAAGCTGCTCAAACTGACCCTTCGCCTAGGCCCGAATGATCCCGAGCGCACCGTGGCCAGCGGCATTGCCAAGTTCTACGCGCCGCAGGATCTGGTGGGGCGGCAGGTGGTGCTGGTAGCCAACCTCAAGCCCGCAAAGCTGCGCGGCATCCGCAGCGAGGGCATGATTCTTTGCGCCTCCGATGCCGATGACCAACGCCTGACGCTCGTTACCGTAGCGGGCGATATGGAGGACGGAGCGTACATCCGATGAACTTATTTGATTCGCATTGCCATTTGGAGGACGACCGGTTTCAGTACGACCGGCGCGACGTCATGGCGCGAATGCTGGCCAACGGGGTCACGCGCTGCGTCCTGGCTGGCAGCAACATGGAGCAAAACCGCCGCATCGTCAGCCTCTGCGCCGAGCACCCCATGCTTTTTGGCGTGGTGGGCGTGCATCCGCATGACGCCAAGACCTGGCGCGACGAGGAAATCCCAACCCTGATGCAATGGCTTGAGCTGCCTGGCATCGTTGGAATGGGCGAAATCGGACTGGACTATTTTTACGATCTTTCTCCCAGACCGTTGCAGCGTGAGGTTTTTAACAAGCAGCTTCAATTGGCTTACGAACGGCGCGTGCCGGTGGTTATGCACGTGCGGGACGCGCACGGCGATACGCTGGAAGTGCTGCGCGCCCGGCGCGGCGCGCTGCCCTCCGGCGTGCTGCATTGCTACAGCGGAAGCGTCGAAAGCGCGCGCGAATACCTGGACATGGGCTTTTATCTTTCCTTGGCGGGGCCTGTGACCTTCAAAAACGCGGCCAAACTGCGAGATGTGGCGGCCTATTGCCCCTCTGACCGTTTGATGATTGAAACCGACAGCCCTTATCTCGCGCCTGTTCCGATGCGCGGCAAAAGAAACGAACCGGCCTTTGTGCGCTACGTCGCCCAGTGCGTGGCGCAGATTCGCGGCGTGACCCTTGAAGAAATCGCCAGGGCGACAAGCGAAAACACCTGCCGGCTGTTCGGCATTCCTGCGGAGGAAGCGGCATGCTGATTCGACCTGCGCAGGAAACGGACTGGGAAGCGCTGTCGGCCTTGTTTGCGTCGGCGCGCGCGTTCATGAGGCAATGCGGAAACCCGCATCAATGGGGCGATAATTATCCTGACCGCGAGATCATTTTGAAAGACATTCAGCGGGGCGTCGGCTATGTATGCACAGAGGATGGGGAAATCCTGGCGTACTTTGCGCTGCCTGTCGGCCCGGATCCTACCTATGCTTACATCGACGGCGCGTGGCTCAACGACCGGCCCTATGGCGCGCTTCACCGCGTCGCCTCCAGCGGAAAGGTGCGCGGCATGGCGGATGTTATCATCCGCTGGGCCTTTGAGCGTACGGGCAACCTGCGCGGCGATACACACGCGCTCAACCTTCCCATGCAGCGAGCCTTTGAACGCAACGGCTTTGTGTATTGCGGCACCATCTGGGTAGAGGACGCAACGCCGCGCAAAGCCTATCAAAAGCAAGCCTAGAAAGGCGGTGACGGCATGCTGCCAAAGCTCATTGTGGTGCTGGGCACCAATGCGTCCGGCAAAAGCGGGCTGGGCGTCGAGCTGGCGCTGCACTATCACGGCGAAATCATCTCGGCGGATTCCCGGCAGGTTTTTCGCGGCCTCAACCTGGGCAGCGGAAAGATCACGGCGGAAGAAATGCGCGGCGTGCCGCACCATCTGCTGGACGTGCGCGACGCGGGCGACTTTTTTTCCATGGCCGATTTTCAGCGCCTGGCGTACGCGGCGATCGACGGCGTGCTGGCCCGCGGCAACGCGCCTTTTTTGGTGGGCGGCACGGGTTTGTATGTGGACGCGGTCGCCGACGGGTATGTATTTTCGGACACGATGCCCAACCTGGATTATCGGCGGGAGCTGGAAACCTACGATACGGAAACGCTTTATGCCATGCTCAAACGCATCCAGCCCGATACCGAAGTGGATCCATGCAACCGCAACCGGGTGATGCGGCTCCTGGAAAAACACCGGGACGGCGACGACGCCGAGCCCGGCAAGCAGGCGCGCTACGATGTGCTGCGCTTGGGCGTTACCTGGCCGCGGGATGAGCTGCGCCGCCGCATTGACGAGCGCTTGGACAAGCGGCTTGCCCAGGGCATGGTGGACGAGGTCAGGGAGCTGATGCAGCGTGGCGTCAGCCAGGAATTCCTGCTCAAGCTCGGCCTGGAATACCGCTTCATCACCCGTTACCTGACAGGGGAGATTTCCTCGCTGGAGGAAATGAAGCGCCTTTTGTCCATTGCGATCAAACAGTTCGCCAAACGCCAAATGACATGGTTTCGACGCAACGGCAGCATCCATTGGCTGGACATGCAGGGCGACCCCGTGGGCGAAGCCTGCGCGCTGATTGATGCGTTTATGGCGTAAATGCGGAATTCCTCAGTCCAAAGGAAAACAGGCACAGCGCTGCGATGAAGGCGCGCAAGGAGAGGCTTGGCTAAACTGTGGGCCTTCCTTGCGCAAAAAAACACTTCATGGCATGCGCTGTGCTTTTGGGTTTA
>DVME01000024.1 GCA_018715175.1 Candidatus Limiplasma stercoravium | reverse complement strand
ACACAGCCCGCCGCGCCGCCTTCGCGCAGGCATTCCTGCGCCAGGCGAAGGCTGGGAAAGCGCGTTTCGTCGGGGCGCTCAAAGGTCAGCGCGCCCAGCTCAAACAAGTCCAGCGGCGCGCCGCCCGTGGGCAGGCGGCGGGGGAAGCTCATGGCGTAGAGGATGGGCAGGCGCATATCCGGCGTGCCCAGCTGCGCCAACAGCGCGCCGTCGTCGAAGAACACGCCGCTGTGTACCACGCTTTGCGGGTGGATCACCACCTCAATGTCCTCCGGCCCCAGGCCGAACAGCCATTTGGCCTCGATGACCTCCAGGGCCTTGTTAAACAGCGTGGCGGAGTCCACGGTAATTTTGCGGCCCATGACCCAATTGGGGTGTTTCAGTGCCTGGGCAGCCGTGGCCGCGCGGATGTCCCGCGCCTCCCAGGTGCGAAACGGCCCGCCCGAGCAAGTGAGCGCCAGGCGGCGGGCGCGGTTGGGGCCGGCGGCTTGCAGGCATTGAAAAATGGCGCTGTGCTCGCTATCCACGGGCAAAAGGGCGTATTGGCCCGCGCGGGCGGCCGCGGCGGTGACCAGGCCGCCGCCCGCCACCAGCGCCTCCTTGTTGGCCAGCAGCACGCGGCGGCCCTTGCCCAGCGCCGTCAGCACGCTTTCCAGCCCAGCCATGCCCACCACGCTGACCAATACGTCGTCCACGTCCGCGCCGGCGGCGGCGGTAAGCGCCTCGGGGCCAAAGACCCACTCGCAAAACCGAACGTCCTCGGGCAGTTGAGCCAGGGGCACAGGTTCCACCAGGCCGGCCAGCCGCGGACGAAACGCCCGTACCTGCTCAAACAGCCTTTCGCGGTTGCGAAAGGCCGTCAGCGCAACGATTTGGAACCGGTCGGGATACAGCGCCGCCACCTCCAGCGCCTGGGTGCCGATGCTGCCCGTGCTGCCCAGCACGGCCAGACGGCGCGTCGAATCGGCCATATGTCCGCCCCTTTCAAAGACTCACCCGGCCAGGATGACGCGGTAGCAATACAGGACGACCGCCGCAAACACCACGCTGTCCATGCGGTCCAGCATGCCGCCATGCCCGGGAAAGATGTGTCCAAAATCCTTGACCTTGCAATGCCGCTTGACCAGACTGGCAAACAGGTCGCCCATCTGCGCGGCCACGCCGCCAAACAGCCCCACCAGCACATTGGCCCACAGCGGCGGAAAGCCGTCAAACGAAGGCAGGCACCACGAAAAAATCGCCCCCGTCAGCGCCGTGCAAACCACGCTGCCCAGCAGCCCGCCCACGGCGCCCGCCACCGTTTTGTTGGGGCTGATGCTGGGGCACAGCTTGGGCCCGCCCACCAGACTGCCCACCAGGTAGGCCAAGGTATCGCCGCCCACGGCCACGGTAAAGACCATCACCATGAGCATGGCCTGCAAGCAGCGCGGCTGCGTGCCCAACAGCCCAAACAGGCACATGCCCGGCAAAAGCACCGACAAAAGCGGCAGGGCGCTCATTTCGATATCCACCAAATCCGGATCGGGGCGGCGCATGACCTGCAGCATCACCGCAAAGAGCAGCACCGTCAAAATGGGAACCAGGGAAAGCGACGAATACGTCATCATCAGCGGCGCGGACGCCGCCAGCCCCACAAAGCTGACCCACCACACCGGCCGGTGGCCGCAGGCGCGCAGGGCGGAAAGCTCCTCATACAGCGCCAAGGACAGCGCTAGAAACGCCAGGATTGCAAACAGCCATCCCCCGACCCACAGCGCCAGCGCCAGCACCGCCGTCAGCAGCGTCCCCGTAATCACCCGCTGCATGGCCTGCGATCTTTTTTTGGGTTCTTGGCTCATGCCTTCCTCCTCCTACGCTTCCCGACCGCCAAAGCGCCTTGAGCGGCTCTGATACTGCGCCAGGCATTCGTGATAATCCCGCAGCGTGAAATCCGGCCACAGCACCTGCGGAAACACAAATTCCGCGTAGGCGCATTGATAAAGCAAAAAGTTGCTCAGCCGCATTTCCCCGCTGGTGCGAATCAGCAAATCCACCTGCGGCAAGCCCGCGGTGTACAGGCGGCTTTCCAGGGCCTGTTCGTCGACGTCATGAACGTCCAGCGCGCCGCTGGCCACGTCCTGGGCGATGAGGCGCGCGGCGCGCGCCAGCTCGGCCCGGCCGCCGTAGTTGATGGCGATGTTGAGCCGAAGCCCGGCGTTTTGCCGGGTGCGGCGCTGCGCCTGTTCCAGCGTTTCGCGCTGCGCCGCAGGCAAGCCGTCCCGGTCGCCCAGGATGGTAATGCGCACGCCCTTGCGGTCCAGCTCGTCGATTTCCGAGCGGAAAAAGTCCAGCATGAGCTGCATCAGCGCCTCCACCTCCGCCTGGGGGCGAGACCAGTTTTCCGTGGAAAACGCATAGAGCGACAGGGCCTGGATGCCGATGTCGCTGCTGTTGCGAATGATGTCGCGCAGGGCTTCCGTACCCGCGCGGTGTCCCATGGCCACGCGCACGCGGTGCTGCCGGGCCCAGCGCCCGTTGCCGTCCATGATGATGGCCACGTGCCGTGGCAGGCGGGCGGGATCGACAGGGGCGAGAAACGCCTGGCTCATGCGTGTGCTCCCTCCTCGGGCTTTCCCGTCAGAAACCTGGACACATACAGCGTGCGGCCGTCGTCGTGAACCGCCACCACGCGCGTGGAGGCGTAGCCCTGCGCCTCGCCCTCTTCGCTGCGGCGGAAATCGGAATGCGCGTGGGATGGGGCGGCGGTGGGCACCACGCTTACCTGCGTAATGCCGCTGGCGCTGAGCACCGCCAGCGCCGCTTCCGTGGGCAGGCCCAACAGATGTTCAAACGTCTGGCGCATGCCGGGGCCTCAGACCTCCATGATTTCCTTTTCTTTCTTGGCGGCCAGCGCGTCGATGCCCTTGATGGCCTCGTCGGTCTTTTCCTGCATCTTTTTTTCGGCCTTGGCGCGGTCGTCCTCGGTAATGCGGCTGTCTTTTTCGAGTTTCTTAAACTGATCCATCGCGTCGCGCCGGATGGAGCGAATGGCCACCTTTGCGTCCTCCGCGCCCTTGCGCACCACCTTGGTCAGCTCGCGGCGGCGTTCCTCGTTGAGTTCGGGCACCACCAGGCGAATCAGCTTGCCGTCGTTGGTGGGGTTGAGGCCCAGGTCGCTTTTGAGGATGGCTTTTTCCACCAGGGGAATGGCCTTTTGATCCCATACGTTGATCAGCAGCATGCGCGGCTCGGGCGCGGAAATATTGCCCATCTGCGTCAGCGGCGTGGCCACGCCGTAGTAATCCACCACAATGCGTTCCAACAATTGGGGATTGGCCCGTCCCGCGCGCAGGGCGCGAAGGTCGTCCTGATAGACGTTGGTGGTTTTCTTCATCTTTTCCACGGCGGTGTCAATCACCTGGCGGTACATGGCACGGTCCCTCCTTGGCGTTTGAAAATTCAAACCAGATACGTTTATTTTACCGCTTTTCCCCTAAAAAAACAAGGGTCACATTCCCCGGCGGAGCAGCGCCTCGGGCGAGGCCACCGAGTATCCGAAAAAGCCCACACGCCCGCCCAGGGCCCGGTACTGGCCGTGAACGTAGCCCACCAAGTCCATGGCGGCCTCGTCGATGGATCCGTCCTCGCGGAAAAACCCGTCGCCCACGCTGACCTGCACAATCTCGGCCAGGAACAGGTCGTGGCTGCCCAGTTCCAGCGTTTGGCGCACGCGGCAGCTCAAAAACGCGGGCGCTTGGGCCACAGCCGGAGCGGTTTGCAGGCCCGGGGCGGGAAGGGGCGTAAGGCCAAGGGCGGCAAATTTGTCCACTTCGCGGCCGCTGCGCACGCCGCAAAAGTCCGTGGCGCGGCACAGCTCGCGGCTGACGAGGTTGACGGTAAACTCGCCCGTGTCGCGCAGGATGCCATGGCTCAAGCGGCTTTTGCGCAGGCTCACCGAAAGCATGGGCGGCTTGGAGCACACCACGCCGGTCCAGGCCACGGTAACGAGGTTGGGCGTTTCTCCGGGGCGCGCGCAGCCCAGGAGCACCACGGGCAGGGGACAGAGGTAGGGGGTGGGGCCGATGGTGCGAAACTCCTGCATGGGGCGTTCCCTCCTTGCGTTTCTTTGCCTGAAAGTGTACAATGAACCGGAATTCCTGTCAACGTTGACCGAGGGAGGGAAGCTATGCCTAAGTACCAGTACAAGTACCGCCGGCCGCAGCGCCGCCGGCTGCGATTGCGCTGGGTGCTGCTGGCGGTGGCGCTGGTGGGCGCGCTGGCGTATCCGTTTTGGGAAGCCACGCTCTTGCGCATCGACGAGCACACGGTGTATGTGACCGGCCTGGACGCGAACCTGCGCAATTTGCGCATTGTCTACGCCTCCGACATCCACCAATGCGCCTGGTTTGGGCAGGAGCGGGTCAACGCGCTCATCCAGACCCTCAACAGCCTCAACGCCGACCTCATCCTCCTGGGCGGCGACTACGCCACCGACAGCACGTCCGCCATCGCCTTTTTCCAAAACGCGCCGCGCTTACAGGCGCGCCTGGGCGTGTTCGGGGTGCTGGGCAATCACGACCGTACCCAGCCCGAGGAAAACCTCGGCGTGCTCATGGCGCAGATGACCTCCTACGGCTGCCTGCCGCTGGTCAACACCGTCAGCGAGGTGCGCGTGGGCCAGGGAAGGCTGTACATAGCCGGCGTGGACGATTGTTACAACGGTTTCCCGGACGTGGCGGGCGTGGCCGCGCAGGTGCAAAGCGACGATTTTGTCATCTTCCTGGGCCACTCGCCCGATTTGATGCCCGACGTCCTCGCCGCCCGCTCCGCCGACGGGCGCAGCCATTGGTACGACCTGGCGCTCTTTGGCCATACCCACGGCGGACAGGTCAACCTTCTGGGCTTTACGCCCTTCGTCCGCCTCGCCCCCGGCACCGGCGCCCGCTACCTCAGCGGCTGGCTTGAGGAAAACCGCGCCTCCGTGCTGGTGAGCAACGGCGTAGGCACCTCCAACCTGCCCATGCGCTTCCTGGCCGTGCCGCAAATTCACCTGATTACGCTCAAGGCGCAGTAGCGCCCACGCAAATGTTAGAAGGAGCGCGTCTTTTATGACCGTCATCGACACCCATGCCCACATCTACCCCGACGCCATCGCCCAGCGCGCGGCGGAATCCATCGGCGATTTTTATCACATCCCCATGTGCTTGGACGGCACCCTGGGCCAGCTGATGCAGCGCGGCGCGGCCGCCGGCATCTCCCGGTTTTTGGTTCACAGCGTCGCCGTAACCCCCAGCCGCGTGCATTCCATCAACGACTATCTCATGGGCGTGTGTGCGGCGCACCCCGACCGTCTCATCGGCTTTGGCACGCTGCACCCGGATTATCCCGACATCCCCGGCGAGCTGGCGCGCATGCGCGCGGGCGGGCTGCAAGGCGTCAAGCTGCATCCCGATTTCCAAAAGTTCCTGCTGGACAGCGACGCGGCGGTGGCGATGTTTCGCGAAATGGCCCGCCAAAACATGCCCGCCCTGGTGCATACCGGCGACAGCCGCTACCCCTACAGCCAGCCCCAGCGCATGGCCCGGGCGCTGGAAAAGGCCGAAGGGCTCAGGGTTATCTGCGCGCACCTGGGCGGCTGGTCGGTGTGGGACGAGGCGTGGAAAACCCTGGCCGGAAAGCCCGGCGTGTGGGTGGATACCTCCTCGAGCCTCTATGCGCTCACGCCGCAAACAGCGGCGGACATCATCCGCCGCTACGGGGTGGAGCGCGTGTTCTTCGGCACGGATTATCCGATGTGGGAACCCGACAAAGAGCTGCAGCGGCTGATGGCCCTGCCGCTGAGCGAACGCGAGCGCGAGATGATCCTGCACGAGAACTTCGAGCGCTTCCTGGGGCTCAGCCCGGGTTGAGCCGTTTCAAAAGCTCCGCCTGCAAGCCCTCGGGGTCGGCCCGGCCCCGCGTAAGCCCCATGGCTTTGCCCATGAGGGCTTTGAGCGCGCCGGTTTTGCCAGCGCGGTAACGCTCCACCAACGCCGGGGCCTCCTCCAGCGCGCGTTGCGCGACGCGGGCCAACGCGACGGGATCGGTAAGGGTAAACAAATCATGCGCCTGCGCGTACGCCTCGGGATCTTGGTCGCGCTCAAACAGAGCGGCCAGGATGGTCTTGGCCGTGGAGCTGTTCACCCTTCCCTGGGCGGCCATGTCGCTGAGGCAAGCCAGGCTGCGCGGCGAAACCGTCATCAGCGAAGCGTCGCGCTCCCCCGTTTTTTGCGTGTCGCGCAGGCTCAGCTGCGCAAACACCTCGCCCACCAGCAGATTCGCCAGCGCCGGCACGTCCGCGCATTGCGCCGCCGCCTCCTCAAAATAGTCCGCCAGCCACCGTTGCGAGGTGAGCTGCTCGGCGGTGTAGGCGCTCAGGCCGTAGGCGCTCATGTAGCGCTCGCGCCGCTGGTCGGGCAGCGCGGGGATCTGCGCCTGAAGCCGGGAAAGGGTCTCGTCGTCCAGGACGATCTCGGGCAGGTCAGGATCGGGGAAATAGCGGTAGTCCGCGCTGTTCTCCTTGCGCCGCATCCCGCTGGTGCGCCCCGTGCGCTGGTCGAACCGCCGCGTTTCCTGCACCACCTCCCCGCCGGCCTCCAAAACCTCCGTCTGCCGGCGGAATTCCGCTTCGATGGCGCGCTGCACGCTTTGAAAGCTGTTGAGGTTCTTCATTTCCGTGCGCACGCCCAGCGGCTGCCCCGGCTTGCGCACGCTGAGGTTGACATCGCAGCGCAGGCTGCCCTCGTTCATGCGGCAATCGCTGACGCCTGTGTAGGTCAGCACCGCCCGGAGCTTGCGCAGATACGCCGCCGCCTCTTCCGCGGTTCGCAGATCCGGCTCGGTGACAATTTCAATCAGCGGCACCCCGCAGCGGTTGAGGTCGATGAGGGTGCCGTTTTTTTCGTCGTGAACCAGCTTGCCCGCGTCTTCCTCCAGGTGGATGCGCGTGATGCCCACGCGCCGGCTGCCCGCGGCGGTTTGGATGTCCAGCCAGCCGCCTTCGCACAGGGGGTGGTAGAACTGGCTGATCTGGTAGGCTTTGGGCAGGTCGGGATAAAAGTAGTTCTTGCGGTCAAAACGGCTGTGGCGGTGGATGCGGCAGTTCAGCGCCATGCCCGCCATGACCGCCAGTTCCAGGGCGCGGCGGTTAAACACCGGCAGCGCGCCGGGCAGCCCCATGCACACGGGGCAGACGCAGGCGTTGGGCTGGGCGCCGTAGGCGTTGGGGCAGGCGCAGAAAATCTTGGTTTGGGTGCGCAATTCCACGTGGGTTTCCAGGCCGATGACCATTTCGTACGTCATAACAAAACGCCTCCTTGCGCATAGGGCGCGCCGTCGAGCGGGGTTTCCAGGGCCAGGGCCGCGCGCAGCAGGGTGGCCAGGCCGTTGCGCCCTCCCAGGAGATGCACGCCCAGGGGCAGGCCGTCGTGGGTGACGCCGCGGGGCACGCTGAGGGCGGGGAGGCCGGCGATGTTGGCCGGCACGGTGTACACGTCGCCCAGGTACATGCGCAGCGGATCGCCGGCGCGTTCGCCCAGGCGATAGGCGGGCGTGGGGGCGACGGGCCCCAGCAGCACGTCGCATTCCTCCAAGGCCCGGGCCAGGTCGTGGCGCACCAGGTCGCGCACCTGAAGGGCCTTGAGGTAGTAGCGGTCCTGGTAGCCGCTGCTGAGCGCGTAGGCGCCCAGGAGGATGCGGCGCTTGACCTCCGGGCCCAGGCCTTCGCTGCGGCTTTGGCGGTAGAGTTCTTCCAAATCGCCGTATGCCTGCGCGCGGCGGCCGTAGCGCACGCCGTCGAAGCGGGCGAGGTTGGAGGACGCCTCGGCGCTGGAAAGCACGTAATAGGCGGGCAGGGCGGCGGACAGGCTGGGCACGCTTACCTCGCGCACCTGCGCGCCCCGGCGACGGAGCGCTTCCGCCGCGTTTTGCACCGCCTCCAGCGCCCGCGCGTCCAGCCCGTCGCCCAGGCATTCCGCGGGCAGGCCCACGCGCAGGCCGCGCACGTCCGCGTTCAGGCCGTCCGCGTAGTCGTGGGAAAGCGTGGAATCGCTGGTCATGTCGCGCTCGTCGGGGCCGCACAGCACGTCCAAAAGCAGCGCCGCGTCGCGCACGTCGCGCGTCAGGGGCCCGATTTGGTCCAAGGAGCTGGCGAAGGCCACCAGCCCGTAGCGGCTGACCGCGCCATAGGCGGGCTTGACGCCGACCACGCCGCAAAACGCCGCCGGCTGGCGGATGCTTCCGCCCGTGTCGCTGCCCAGGGCCCAGGGCGCCAGGCCCGCGGCCACCGCCGCGGCCGAGCCGCCCGACGAACCGCCCGGCACATACGACAGCTTCCAGGGATTGCGGGTGGGCCCAAAAGCGGAGTGCTCGGTGCTGCCGCCCATGGCGAACTCGTCCATGTTCAGCCGGCCCAGGATTGGCAGGCCGGCGTCGCGCAGGCGGCGCACGACGGTGGCGTCGTAGGGGGAGACGTAGGAGGCGAGCATGGCGCTGGCGCAGGAGCAGACATGCCCTTTGACGCACAGGTTGTCCTTGAGGGCCACGGGCACGCCGTCCAGGGGCGAAAGCGGGCGGCCCTGCGCCCGGCGCTCGTCGGAGGCGGCGGCCTGCTCAAGCGCCTCTTGCGAAAACACCTCCAGGTAGGCGTGGACGTCCCCGTCGCGCAGGGCGATGGCGTCCAGGTAGGCTTGGACGGCGGTCACGGCGCTGATTTCGCCCCTTTGCAGGGCTTGGGCCAGGCGCGCAGCCGGCCAGGTACACAGCGTGGGCAGGGGTTTCATGGGGCGGTCACCTCCGCGTCGTTTTCCTCGGAGCGTTCCGGGTTGTCAAAGGCGCGGGGCACGGCGATGTACGGCCCCAGCACGGCGGGCGCATTGGATAGCGCCTGGCTCACGCTCAGGCCGGGGCGGGGCTCGTCCTGGCGCAGCGCGGCGCCTGGGCGCGGAGCCTCCCGGCCGGATGGCGCCTGGCGGCGCACGGTTTCCAGCTCGTCGGCAAAGCTCACCAGCGCGGCGAACTCGTCCTCCATCCGCCGGGCTTCCTCCTCGTCCAGGGCGAGCATGGACAGCGCCGCGGCGTTTTGCACCGCCTGCCGCCGCGCCTTGCGGCTTTCGCGCTCGCGCGCGGGCCCGGCCTGCGCCGCGCTGATTTGAAGCGCCTCGAGCTGAGACGAATCGGCCAGGCCCGGCGCGCCGGTCATGGGGCAGGAAGCGTCGCGGTTTTTGGGGAAGGCGATCACCTCGCGGATGGACTCCGCGCCGCACAGCAGCATGCACAGCCTATCCACGCCGAAGGCAAAGCCCGCGTGCGGCGGCGCGCCGTAGCGGAAGGCGTCGAGCATGAACCCAAAGCGCTCCCGCGCCTGCTCGCGCGTAAAGCCCAGCGCCTCCAAAACCTGCGTTTGCACCTGCGGCTGGTGGATGCGCACGCTGCCGCTGCCCAGCTCCACGCCGTTGAGCACCACATCATAGGACTGCGAGCGCACAAGGGGCTTGGTATCGTCGCGGGCCATGAGGGGCAGGTCTTCCTCAAAGGGCATGGTGAAGGGATGGTGCATGGCGGCGTAGCGGCCCTCGTCGGCCTTGTACTCGAACATGGGAAACTCCGTGACGAGCGCAAAGCGGAAATCGTCGGGGCGCAGGAGATCCAACTTTTGGGCGCAGCGGGCGCGCAGCCCCCCCAGCACGCGGCAGACGGTTTCCCAGCCGTCGGCGCAGAAGAGGAGCAAATCGCCGGGCTTGGCGTCCAGGCGCTGCTCCAGCGCCGCCCAGCCTTCGGGCGAAAAGTACTTGGGCAGGATGGATTGGACGCCGCCCTCGGGCTTATACAGCGCCCAGGCCATGCCCTTGGCGCCCAGGCGCCGCGCCAGGGAAGTGAGCTGGTCGATCTCCGCGCGCGTGAAAGCCGCCCCGCCGCGCACATTGACGGCGCGCACCACGCCCTCCCTCGCCGCCTGGGAAAAAACCTCAAACCCCGCGTCCCTGGTCAGGTCGGTCACGTCCACGATGGGCAGGCCGTAGCGCAAATCGGGCTTGTCGGAGCCGTAGCGATCCATGGCCTCGCGCCAGGTCAGGCGCGCGAAGGGGTGCTGAAGCGGCCGGCCCATGACGCGCTCAAAGAGGCGCTCAAACAGCCCCGTCAAAAACGCGAGCATGTCCTCCTGCTCCACGAAGCTCATTTCCAAATCCAGCTGCGTGAACTCCGGCTGGCGGTCGGCGCGCAGATCCTCGTCGCGCAGGCAGCGAGCCACCTGATAGTAGCGATCCACGCCCGCGACCATGAGCAGCTGCTTATACAGCTGCGGGCTTTGCGGCAGGGCGTAAAACCGGCCCGGATGTACGCGGCTGGGCACCAGATAATCCCGCGCGCCCTCCGGCGTGGAACGGCACAGAAGCGGCGTTTCCACCTGCAAAAAGCCCTCGTCGTCCATCAGGCGCTGTATCTGGCGCACCAGCATGTGCCGGAATTTTAGGTTGCTTTGCATCTTGGGCCGGCGCAGATCCAAATACCGGTAGCGCAGGCGCAGCTCCTCGCGCACGGGCTCGCCGTCCGTCAGCAAAAAGGGCAGCGTATCCGCCTGGCTGAGCACGCGCAGGCTGCGGGCGCGCAGCTCCACCTCGCCGGTGGGCAGGGCGGGGTTATAGGTGTTTTCGTCGCGCAGGCAAACCTCCCCGGTGATTTCCACCACGCTTTGGTTGCGCAGCCGCTGCGCCAGCCCAAAGCTCTCGGGCTGCGCCAAGGCCTGGTCAAACACGGTTTGCACGACGCCTTCTCGGTCGCCCACATCCACAAAGACCACACCGCCCATGTCCCGGCTGGTTTGCACCCAGCCGCACACCGTGGCCGTCTGGCCGATGTGCCGCCGCCGGAATTCGCCGCAATAGTGCGTGCGCTTCATGTGCCTCGCCTCCTTGCTTCATCAAAAAGGCCCTCCGCCCCCGGTTATCCGGGGCGGAAGGCCAAGCTTCCGCGGTACCACCCGCGTTGAACAACATGTTCCTCTCTTTGACGGAAAACGCATGATTTTCCCGCGCGTTATCGGGCGCGCCCGCCTGCGTCTACCGGGGCCTCGCGGCCCTTTGGGGCAGGAGCTCGGGGATGTTCTTCCCCTCGTTTCACGCTGCCGGCTTTTCAGCGCCGCCGGCTCTCTGGGAACGCTTGCAAACGAGGCTACTCTTCCCGTCATGGCTTTGAGGGGATTATACCGGCGCGGCGCGCAATTGTCAAGCGCGTTTTTTTGCAAAAGAATCGACGGGAGGTATTGCATTTTCGAAAGGCTTTTGCTATAATAATCAAGCTGATTTTCGGGCCTGGCCCGAAAATGGCGTATGGGCCCGTAGCTCAGCTGGATAGAGTGTTTGACTACGAATCAAAAGGTCGTGGGTTCGAATCCCGCCGGGCTCACCAAACCAATATAATCCGAACTTGTTTCCGGTAGGAGATGGGTTCGGATTATTGGTTTTTTTCGATCCGTATGAAAACACCTACTTTCGCAACGGGGTAAGGCGCAAGCCTGTCTCCAAGCCGAGGGGCCTTCGGAAGAAGCCATAACTCCATAGGCGCAAAAAAGGCGGACGCAGCCGTTTTCACGGTGCGCCCGTCCTTTCTTTCGTCCTTGCCCTGCCTTGACCTCCTGCTTTTCCACTTCCCTTGGCTTCTTCCATTCAGCAAATTCCCTCTAGCCTTCCTCGCTTTCACAGAAAGCGAGAATGTCCGGCAGGACGCGGCGGGCGAGCGCCTTTTCGGACGGTATTACGGGGACGCTTCCAAAATAATTCGTGACCCTTCTAAGCGTCTCGTCGTTCCAGAAAGCTCCTGATTCAGAAACTTGTCCGATTTTAATGTTTTATGTCAATATCGCAACAATTTTCTCCTTTCTTCTCTTGACACGGCCTTACATGGAAACTACAATTGTAGTTGGTGATAACGATGATACCACGAAACCCTGTGTCTGCCTTTAAGGTGACACCTAAAAAATATGCCGCCGCCTCGACGGTGATTTCCGTGCGGGTGCCCAAAGACATGGCGCAAGCGCAGGACACGCTGGCGGACGAAACGGGCCGCACCCGAAACGAGCTGATCGTGATGGCCCTGGAATTTGCGCTGGACAATCTGGAAATTACGAAAGAATAACGCCTTAGGGGGGCATCGACCAATGGCAATCATCAAATGCAAAATGTGCGGCGGCGACATCGTGCTGTCCGAGGACAAGAGCATCGGCACCTGTGACAGCTGCGGCTCCACCATGACGCTGCCCCGCATCGACGATGAGCAGCGAGCGGCCGCCTTCAACCGCGGCAATCACTTTCGGCGCATCGGCGAATTTGACAAGGCGCTTGCCGTGTACGAGCATATCGTAGAGGAAAATGAAGCCGACGCTGAGGCGCACTGGTGCTGCGCGCTGTGCCGCTTCGGCATCGAGTACGTGGAGGACCCCACCACGCATGAATGGCTGCCCACCTGCCACCGCGCCAGCTTCGACAGCTTTCTTGAGGACGTGGACTATCTGGCTGCGCTGGAACACGCAGACCCGTCCGCCCGCGAACGCTACCGCCAGGACGCGGAAAAAATCACAGAGGTGCAGCGCGGTATCCTTTCCATTTCGCAAAATGAAAAGCCGTTCGATGTGTTCATCTGCTATAAGGAAACAGATGAGAACGGCCAGCGCACGCGCGACTCCCTGCTTGCACAGGAAATCTATTACGGCCTGACGGAGCAGGGCTGCAGGGTGTTCTTTGCCCGTATCACGCTGGAGGATAAGGTGGGCACGATGTACGAGCCCTACATCTTCGCGGCCCTTCATTCCGCCCGGGTGATGGTTGTGGTGGGCACCAGCGCCAAAAATCTCAACGCTGTGTGGGTGCGAAACGAATGGAGCCGTTTCCTGGCTCTTATGCGCAAAGACCGCAATAAGCTGCTCCTGCCCTGCTACCGGGATATGGACCCTTACGACATGCCGGAGCAGCTTTCCGTATTGCAGGCATATGACATGAGCAAAATCGGCTTCCTTCAGGACCTGGTGCGCGGCGTGAACAAGGTGCTTGGCGGAGGCAAAGAGCCGGAACATGCAAGGGAAACGCTTGTGGTGCAGGGAAAAGAAGGCTCCAGCCTGACAGCCCTGCTCCGGCGCGGCGAACTGTCGCTGGAGGACGGCGAATGGAAGGCGGCGGACGAATTCTTCGACCGGGTGCTGGACATGGACGCCGAGTGCGCCGTGGCCTACCGTGGCAAATTCCTTGCGGGCGCCCAACAAAAGAGTTTGGCGGACTATACCGCCGCGCGAATCGAACAAGCCCGCAGCGAGGAAACCAGCACGCCCATGGAAGCTGTCCAAGCAGACGAAGCGCACATTGCCGCCGCGATGGAACAGTTTGCTGTCCCGGGCTACGTTACAAAAACCGCTGTAAAAGACTTGTATGCACCGCCCCAGAAATTCGCGTCCGTGGTCGGATACTGGCGTGCGGCGGCGCAAGGCGAACAGGCGCTGCTGGCAAACGACCGCAATTTGAAAAAAGCCAGGGCATTTGCCGCGGGTGCGTTCAAGAAAACCCTGGAAGATGAAATGAGCGCCGTAGAGCGTCGCTGGAACGAAGCCGTTGCGCAAGCGCAGCTGCGCGACGAGCAGTTGGCGCAGGAGGCGAAAGAGGCCTACGCGCGGGCGCTGAAGAATGGCGACCACGCCGCGCAAAAGCAGTATGACCAGGCCATGGCTAGCCGGGAATCGGATTATCAGCAGCTTTGCAAAAGGCAGGCCGAGGCGAGGCAGGGTGAATCGTGGTGGCTAACGCTTGCCCGTGAGTTTCAGCAGCTGAAAGATTTCAAGGACAGCGCCGAGCGTGCAAAGCAATGCGCTGCAAGGGGAAAGCAGCTCCAGGAGCAATGGCGCAAGCAGCAAGAGGCGGCGCGCAAGCAGCAAGAGGCGGCAAAAAAGCGGGCGCGTAACCGAAAGCGGCTGCTAGTCTGTGCGGTTGTTGTTATAACGGCGGCAGCGCTGGTCTACTTTTGCGTCATTCAGCCAGCTATGTTTTATAGAAAGGCGGATGAACTGCTGGCCGCGGGCGACTATGAAGGCGCGCTGGCGCAGTTCGAGGCCATGGACGACTATGGGGATGCGGCGGAGCGCGTATGGATGACCCACTACGCCTACGCAGAGGCGTTGCTGGACGAAGGCGACTATAACGGCGCGCTGGCGCAGTTCGAGGCTGCGGGCGGCTATGACGACGCGGCGGAGCGCGTATGGGTGACCCACTATGCCTACGCGGAGGCGTTGCTGGGGCAGGGGGACATTGCGGGTGCAGCCTTGCAGTTTGAGGCGGCGGATGCCTACGAGGATGCATGGGAACGCAGCTTCGCGCTATGGGGAGAGATCACACCGCGTGAAACGGTCAGCGCCGGGTGGCTTCACACGGTGGGCCTGAAAGCGGACGGGACCGTCGTGGCTGTGGGAGACAACGACAACGGCCAATGCGACGTGGACGGCTGGACGGGCATCGTGGCCGTCAGCGCCGGGTGTCTTCACACGGTGGGCCTGAAAGCGGACGGGACCGTCGTGGCTGTGGGAGACAACGACTACGGC